>DASRDR010000126.1:0-2754 GCA_035652475.1 Candidatus Methylomirabilota bacterium
CGTGGACGACCCGGGTGACGGCGGCGGCGGCATCAGCCATGGCTCACCTCTCTGATGTCACGAGTGCGAGCACCCGCACACGTCGTGGCAATTCCCCTCGCGAGGTCGACGAGGATACGGTCAAGGGTCCGTCCGGCGGAGGGACGGGGACGACGCCTGGTCCATCGCCCGCGGGACTGACCTGCAGCCTCGGTGCCCCCGGCCGGCGGCTCGAGCGCATTCATCGCGGATGTCTCCAAGTGTCGCGCCGGCCAGCCGCCGGCGCGAGCCGCGCCGCGAGGGCGGCGCCCGGCGATCTCGTTGCGTCGCCTCCCGGGCGGGCGCGGCGGGGGCGAGGCCCGGCCGGTTTCGTCGGGCGCCGCTTCCCGGGCGGGCGCGGCGGGGGCGAGGCCCGGCCGGTCTCGTCGGGCCCCGCCTCTCCGCGCGCCGGGGGGGGCGGGCGGCCGGGACGGTGCGGGTCCCCGGGGGCGCCGGTCCAACCCGGCCTTCCGAGCTAGATCCCGCCGACCCCGCGCAGGCGCGGATCGAGGACGTCGCGGAGCCGGTCCCCGACCAGGTTGAACGCCAGCACGAGGAGCGTGATCGCCACCCCGGGGATGGTCGGCAGCCACCAGGCGCGCCAGACCATCTCCTGCGAGTGGCCGAGCATCTGGCCCAGGCTCGGCGTCGGGGGCTGGATCCCCAGGCCGAGGAAGCTCAGGGCCGCCTCGAGCACGATCACCACCGGGAGCTGGAGCGTCGCCAGCACGAGCAGGGTGGGCACCACGTTCCGGAGGACGTGGCGGGCGAGGATGCGGCCGTCCGTCGCGCCGAGCGCCCGCGCCGCGGCGACGAACTCGCGCTCGCGCAGCGCCAGCACCGTGGCCCGCACCACGCGGGCGTAGGTCGGCCAGCCCGCCACGACCAGCACGAGCACGATCTGCAGGAGCCCGGACCCCAGCACCGCGACCACCGCGATCATGAGGAGCAGTGTCGGGATCGCCAGCTGGGCGTCGACCACGCGCATCAGCGCCAGGTCGACCCATCCCCCGTGGTACCCGGTGAGCATGCCGATCGCCAGACCCAGCAGCACCGAGAGCGGCACGACCGCCAGCGCCACCACCAGCGACACGCGGAGCCCCACGAGGAGCCGGCTCAGAAGGTCCCGGCCGAGCTGATCGGTGCCGAGGAGGTGGAGTTGCCCCCGGACGGGCGCGAGCGAGGGCGGCCGGGCGGTCGCGCTCAGGTCCTGGGCGGCGGGATCGTAGGGCGGCGTCCACGAGGCGCCGAACGCGGCCGCGGTGAGGAGCGCCAGCAGCGCGGCCCCCAGCGCGCCGGACGGGGTCCGCAGGACCCGCCCGGCGACGCTCGCCGGCCCGCTACGCTCCCGGCGTGGCCGCGCGGAGCCGCGGATCGACCCAGCCATACAGGAGATCGATCAGGAGGTTGACCGCCACGAACACGGCCGCGCCCATGATGGCCGCGCCCTGGACGACCGGGAAATCGCGGCCCAGCACCGCCTGGACCGCCAGGCGCCCCATGCCGGGCCACGCGAAGATCGTCTCGACGACGACCGCCCCGCCCAGCATCCGGCCGAAGTCCAGGCCGACGACCGTCAGCACCGGGAGCGCGGCGTTCCGGAGCACGTGCTTCAGCAGCACCGCCTGCCCCGCCAGCCCCTTGGCGCGGGCGGTGCGGACGAAGTCCTGGGCCAGGACCTCGAGCAGGCTCGTGCGGGTGAGCCGGCTGATCTGGGCCGCGTAGAACCCGCCCAGCACGAAGGCCGGCATGAGCAGGTGATCGAGCCCGCCGTACCCGGAGACCGGCAGCCATCCAAGCTGCACCCCGAAGACGATGATGAGCAGCAGGCCGAGCCAGAAGCTCGGGACGCTGGTGCCGAGGAGGGCCGCCGCCATCGCCGCCGTGTCCACCGCGGAGCCGCGCCGGGCGGCCGCGAGCATCCCGAGCGGCACCCCGAGCAGCACGGCGACCGCCAGCCCGGCCACCGCGAGCTCGCACGTCGCCCGCAGGCGCTCCACGATCAGCTCGCCGACCGGGAGCCCCTGGCGGTACGAGAAGCCCAGGTCGCCCCGGACCACCCGGGCGACGAAGCGCGCGTACTGGACCGAGAGGGGCTGGTCGAGCCCGTAGGCCTGGCGGATCTGGTCGATGTCCTGCTGGGTGGCGTCCTGGGAGACGAGGAGGGTGACCGGATCGCCGCTGGCGTGGAGGAGGACGAAGACGATCGTCACCACGCCGAGCATCGCGACGGCGGAGAGCGCGATGCGCCGGATCGCGTAGTAGGTCATGCGCGGGGCGAAGCGCTCGCGCAGGCGCGCCCGACCGCGCGCCGCCGCCAGGCGGGGCGTGCGCGGCCGGGCGGACCTGCGCGGCGGCAATCGCCGCGGCCCGCGCCGAGGGGCCCGCGGCGGCGGCGGGCGGCCGGGGGCGGGGCCGGCTGCCGCGGCCGGCCCCGCCCGCCGGCCGATGCCGTCAACGGCCGCGCCAGTGCGCGTCGAACATCGTGAGCAGGAGGTCCGGCCGGGGCGCCCACTCGAGGTCGGGGTGCATGCCGTAGACGTTGGGCGCCGTGAAGAGCGAGATCGCCGGCGCCTGCTCCTTGTAGAGCGTCTGCACGCGGCGGGAGAGCTCCCGGATCTGGGCCTCGTCCTTCGCCGTGTTCGCCGACTCCAGCAGCTCGTCGAAGCTGCGGTTTCCGGGGCGCCAGAGCGACCACTCCCCCGGGGAGTAGAAGGCCCGGAACGGGATGATGTT
>DASRDR010000127.1:0-11121 GCA_035652475.1 Candidatus Methylomirabilota bacterium
CGCGTGGAGCGCGGCCGCGGTGGTCGACTTCCCGGCGCCTGAGGCGCCCAGGAACGCCACGGCGCCTCCGTCCAGCGCGACGGCGCTCGCGTGGAGGACCATCAGCCCGCGCTGGTGGAGGGCGACCGCGAGCGCCGGGCCCAGGAGGTAAGCGCGGATCGCTCGGGAATCCGCGCCCGGCAGGGCGTCGACGGTGATCTTGCAGCCGTCTCGCACCAGGATCGCCCCGGCGTCGGCCCAGTAGAGGCAGGCCTCCCGCGGCGAGGCGCGGAGCACGTTGCCGCGGGCGTGGGCGCCGCGCGGCGTGTCCGCCACCCGGCCGCGGCGGACGACCAGGTCGGCCGGCGCCGGCGCCGGGGCGAGCTCCGGGAGCGGGATCGCCGAGTGGAGCCCGAGCCCGTGCGTCCGGTAGGAGTGTCGAATCGGGCCGACTACCGCCAGGCCAGCGCCGGGGCGTCCGGGTCCCGCGCGGCGGCCGCCCGGAGCTCGGCGCGGAGGGCGGCGCACTCCCCTTCCAGGGCGGCGACGCGGGCGGCCTGGGCCTGGAGCTGGCGCTGGAGCCCCTGGATCGCCGCCAGGGCGACCCCGGCGGCGTCGAGCGTGTGGATGTGGCGGTCGTCGGCCCCGAGCCCGAAGGCGGCGGCGAAGTCCTGGGCCATCGGGCCGAGATGGCGGACCGGCTCGCCCTTGTAGGACCAGGTCTCGATCGGCAGCGCGGCCACGCGGGCCAGCACGGCCGCGGGGTCCACCGGCGCGAACCCTTCCTTGGCGTGGCGGTCGCTTCGCTGGTCGGTCAGGGACCCGAGGTCGAAGACCGTCATCGAGATCGGGCCGTACCGGGTGAGGCTCGGCGCGGCGTACGGCTTCCGCCGGGGCGGCGGCTCCGGGCGAGGCGTCGAGTGCGGCGCAGGCGCGTCAGTGGGCTTCGGCTCCATGGCCGCTCCTCCGGCAGCGCGGGTGGCGCCGCTACGCGATCGTGGCGGTGGCGGTCTCCCGGGCGCCCGGCCGGCGGCGGTCGCCGGCGGATGGAAGCGCCCGGAGCTCGGCGCGGAGGGCGGCGCACTCGCCCTCGAGGGCGACCAGGCGCGCGGCCTGGGCCTCGAGCTGGCGCCGGAGCGCCTGGATCGCCGCCAGCGCGACCCCGGCGGCGTCGAGGGCGTGGATGTGGCGGTCGTCGGCCCCGAGGCCGAACGCGGCGGCGAAGTCCTGGGCCATCGGCCCCAGGTGCCGGCCCGGCTCCCCCTTGTAGGACCAGGTCTCGATCGGCAGCGCGGCCACGCGGGCCAGCACGGCCGCGGGGTCCACCGGCGCGAAGCGGTCCTTCAGCGCGCGATCGCTCGGCGTGCCGGAGTCGCCGTCGACCGAGCCGACCCGGGTGGTCAGCACGGGCAGCCGGCCGTGCTCGACGAGCCGCGGCGGCGCGTACGGCCTCCGCGCGAGCGGCTCCGCGGGAGGCGTCGAGTCCGGTCCGGGCGCTCCAGCTGGCGTCTTGGGCTCCATGCGACTCCTCCCCGCGAGGCCGGCGGCGACTCCGCCTCGGCTCGGCGCGGCCCCCGATCGGACCCGCGTCTGGCCCTCGGGACCGGCCCCGGTCAGGGTGATCCTGCCACACGCCGCACCCAGATCGCCAGGGATGCGAGCCGCCACACGGCGTGGAGGTCACGGCGGGCGCCGTGCTGGAGGTAGCGCTGGTAGACGCGCTCCAGCGCGTCGACGTTCACGAAGGGCGCCAGGACCTCCCGGGCATCCCGCATGCGCGCGGTCAGGCGCTCCCGGCCGTACGCGGCGAGGGCGCCGGCCAGCATCCGGTCCAGCGGGGCCTTCCCGAGCCGCTCGCGGACCTCGCGCGGCAGGAGCGGCCCGATCGCATGCCGCAGGACGACCCGCGTCGTCCCGCCGCGGATCTTCTGGGCGACCGGCAGCGCCAGGCAGAGCTCGACGACGCGCCGGTCGAGGAACGGGTCGCGGAGCTCCAGCGCGGCGTCCGCCGCCGCGGCCTCGAGCCCCTCGACGACGTCGGCGAACCCGTGGGAGACCAGGTGCTCCCACTGGTGGCGTCGGGCGCCGTCGAGCGGCGCGCCGCCCGGGCGCGGCGCCTCCTCGACCGCGGCGGCCAGGGCGCGGCGCTCGGCGTCGACTCGCCGGGCGAGATCGGCCCGGACCAGGGACTCGCCCGACGGGCGGCGGCGGCGCGCCGCGCGCCAGACCCGGCGCGCGGCCTCGGGCGCGATCGCTCCCGCCACCGCGCGGAGCACCCGGGCGGTCGGCTGCCCGTGGGCGCGGGCGAGCTGGCGGGCGATCCCCAGGAGCGCCAGCCAGCGCCCGTGCCGGGCCAGGTCGTGGAGGTGCCCGATCCCGTGCGAGACGACCAGGTCGCCGCCCGTGCCCTCGAGGAACGCGCGGACCCCGTCCGCGCGCGCCGCCGTGTAGAGCGCGTCGTGCATGTAGTAGCCGGGCGGGTGGAACGTCTCGTGGGCGTGGCGGGGCGCCTCCTCGAGGTCCGCCAGCGGGTCGAGCGCGTCCCCCCGGACCGCATGCGGCTCGAGTCCGCCGCCCGCGACGACCGCCTCGATGTAGGCGCGCTCGTCGCACTCGGGGACGGTCGGGAAGACGGCCGAGTACGTGGCCAGCGGCCCCGACGCCAGGCTCCGCGCGACGACCACCACCGAGGAGGAGTCGAGCCCTCCGCTCAGGGCCGCCCCGACCGGGAACACGCTCCGGAGCCGGCGCCGGACGGCGTCCGTGAAGACCGTCCGGAACGCGTCCGCGTGCTCCATGTCGCTCGCGGCCGGCGCCTCCCGGGTGGGATCGAGCGCCCAGTAGGCGGTCGGGGCCGCGCCGTCGAGCGTCACGCTGAGGCGGTGTCCGGCCGGCAGGCGGCGCACGCTCGCGTAGAACGTCGCCGCGCGGTCGGCGCGACCCGGCATCAGGTAGCGGCCGACCTGCAGCTCGTCGATCCGGCGCGGGATGTCGGGGAGCGCCAGGAGCGCCTTGACCTCGGACGCGAAGGCGAACAGCCGCGGCCCGTGATGGTAGTAGAACGGCTTCACCCCGGTCGGGTCGCGGGCGCAGAAGAGCATGCCGCACCGGCCGTCCCACACCGCGAACGCGAAGTCCCCGAGCAGGTGCGCGGGGCACGCCTCGCCCCACGTCCGCCACGCCCGGAGGAGCAGCTCGGCATCCCCGACCGGCTCCCCGACGCGCTCGGGGACGTGCAGCGCCTCCAGCAGCTCCTCGCGGTTGTCGAGGCGCACGTCGGCGGTGAGCGCGAGCTCGCCGGCCTGGTCGACAACCGGCAGCTTCTCGTGGAGCGATTCCGGCGTGACGTGCAGCATGCGATGGCCGAGGCCGACCGCCCCGTCCAGCCATCCTCCGCTGCCGTCCGGGCCCCGGCGCGCCAGCGGCTCGAGCATGCGGTCGAGCTCGGCGCCGTCGGCGCGACGCCCGTCCAGTCGCCAGAGCCCGGCGATCCCGCTCACGGTCGCCCGTGCAGGGACGGCAGCGGCGTGTACCGGCCCTCGACGGGGCCACCCAGCAGTACCCGGCCGTCGTGCTCGAGCCAGGCGTGCGCCTCGAACGCCGCGCCGCCGCCGGCCACCCCGAGCCGGAGCTCGCTCGCGTGGCCGCAGCGCGCCAGCAGGATCTGGCCGGCGAGCGCACGGACCAGGCAGGTCGACCGCGGTACGAACCGGTCGGCCGCCGTGACCGCCCAGATCACCCGCTCGGCCGGCATCGTCGGCCGAGCACCCGGGCGGGCGCGGGCCTGGACCCGGCCGTACAGCTGCCGGAACGGCATCGCCCACAGCGCCACCCGCACCAGGGCCAGGAGCCACACGGCGGCCAGGAGGAGACGCCGCTCGGCGGCGGGCAGGTGGAGGAACTTACGGAGCCGTCCCATCCCGCACGGTGACCAGGCCGGCATCCCGGAGCTGCCGCACGAGCGCCAGGAGGTCGTCCTCGCACCGCCCGGCGTCGACGTCATACTCGGCGAGGAGGGTGTCCCGTACGGACCGGAGCGAGCGCGGGCTGGCGAGGAGCTGCCAGATCCGGGCGCCCACCGGGTCGAGCCCGTAGTAGATCCCGGCCGGGACGTGGAGGATGGCGACCTCGTCGTTCAGCTCGCAGGAGACCTGGTCCGGCGACGCCGCGACGATCGAGTCGAGCCGGATCGTGTCCTCCACGCTCGGGTCTCCTTGCGCCGGCGGGGTCGGCGGCTGCGCCCCGATGCTACTACAGGCGCGGCCCGCGCGGGGTCGTCAGCCCGCGGTCACCGGCGTCGCGGGGGGGGGCCGCGGCCAGGCCGGGGCCGCGGCGTCGGGGGAAGCCGGGCTCGCCGCGCGGCCGTCCCGCGCGACCGCCGCCCCGTACTCGCGGTCGGCGTAGTGGACCAGGGCCAGCCCTGCCGCGGCGAGCTCCGCCTCGATCTCGGCGCGGCTGAAGCGGTGGGCGAAGTAGCCCGGCAGGACGTCCCCGAGCTCGACCGGGATCCGGCTCCGGCGCAGCGCGCGGACGAGCCGGGCGGTGCCCCACGTCCAGCGGTACACCCGCTGGCCCCGGGGCTCCCGGGGCCGGACCTGGAAGGTCACCACGAGCGGCCCCCCCGGACGGAGGTGGCGGGCCAGCCCCTGGAGGAGCGCGATCCGCGCCGCCCGGGTCGCCACGTGCGTGTACCCGCCGAACCCCAGGATCACGGCATCGTACGTGCCGAGCCCCTCGGGGAGCCGGTCCGGCGCGGCGAGCCGGACCGGGGCGACGACGCCGGCGCTGCGGAGCAACCGCTCGGCCGCCTCCACCAGGGCGGGAGCGCAGTCGAACCCCTCCACCGCGAACCCCAGGCCGGCCAGCGCGAGGAGCTCGCGACCGCCCCCCGCGGCGCCCACCAGCACGGACCGGCACCCCCGGAGGTGCGGGAGGAGCAGATCGGCCTCCCAGCCCAGGAGCCCGCCGGTGTCGTGCTCGAGCCCGCCGTATCGCCGGGCGTCGAGGCGGTAGAACCGCGCGGTCGCGGCGTGGAGATCGGCTCCCTCGAGCAGCCCGAGCCAGAGCCCCTGGTGCACCGCCTGGAGCGCGAGGAGGCTCCGGGTCACGGCGCGGTGGGCGAGCCAGAAGAGCCGGACCCGCAGGCTCACGCGGCCGCGGTGGAGGCTCCCCGATCCGTCGTGGCTCGGCGCGTCGGGCCGGGCTCGAGACCGGCCGGGCCGTTCCTAGAGCTGTCCGCTGTCGGTGATCCCCGACGAGACATCGTCCGTCACCACGCGGGTGCGCGCGGCCACGGGCCCGTACGTCTCGAGGCGGGGGGTCACGTAGCCCTTCCGCGCCCCGGCCGGGGCGGGGCGGGGGAGGTCTTCCTGTCGGGGTCGGATCGTCGCCTGATCCATGCGCTCGGGCCCTCCTGGGAGTCGACGGGTCGAGTCTGCATGGTAGCGGCTCGCGCCGTGCCCTCGCAAGACGGATGGCCGCGGAGAGGGGCCCGGGCCTCAGTGGCCCGTCGCGAACGCGGCCTGCACCTCGGCCAGGCACCCCGGGTCGTGCACCACATCCAGGGCGGTCAGGGCGAGCGCGGTCGCCGCGGCGCGCATCCGCTCGAGGGCGAACGGGGTCGCGCTCGCCTCCCGGAACTCCGGGGTGTGGAGGGGGACGTCGGGGTGCCCCGGCTCGAGCACGCCGATCCAGGCGTGGAGGGCCGGCAGGACCTGGCTCACGTTGCCGACGTCGGAGGAGGCGAGGGCCGGCCGGGGCGCGGGGAGGTCCTCCTCGACGCCGAGGGCGTGGAGGTGCTCGCGGAACGCTTCGGCGAGCACGGGATTGGTCCGCATCGGCTCGTAGAGGAACCGCTCGGGGGCGATGCGGGCCTCGCAGCCCGTCGCCCGGGCGGCGCCGCGGGCGCACGCCTCGAACCGGCGCACCACGTCGCGCAGGACGTCGCCCGCCAGGGCGCGCACGTAGAAGACGGCCGCGGTGTGGGCGGGGATCACGTTCGGGGCGTCGCCGCCGTGGGTGATCACGCCGTGGATCCGCACGTCGGGCCGGAGCTGCTGCCGCATCTGCGCCACGTGCTGGAAGTGGAGCAGCAGCGCGTCCAGCGCGTTGATCCCGGCGTCCGGGTACGCGGCGGCGTGCGCGCCCTTGCCGAGGAACTCGACCACGATCTTGCTCCGGCCCAGGAGGTCCTCGTGCATCCGCGTCCGGGAAAACGGGTGGATCATCACCGCCGCGTCCACCCCGGCGAACACGCCGGCGTCGAGGAGCGCGATCTTCCCCCCGCCGCCCTCCTCGGCGGGCGTGCCGATGACCTGCACGCGCCCCGGGAGGCCGGCCCCGGCCGTCGCCGCCACGAGCGCGCCGGCGCCGGCCGCGGCGCCGGCGATCAGGTGGTGGCCGCAGCCGTGTCCGATCCCGGGCAGCGCGTCGTACTCGGCCAGGACGGCGACGGTCGGCCCGCGGCCGGCGCCGAGCGATGCCCGGAAGGCGGTGGCGACGCCGCCCACGCCCCGCTCGACGGCGAACCCGTATCGCTCGAGGAAGTCGCTCAGCCACGCCGCGGCCTGGATCTCGGCGAACCCGACCTCCGGGTGGGCCTGGATGCGCCGCGCCAGCGCCTCGAGCTCGGGGGCCAGCTTCTCGGCCGCGGCCCGGACGTCGCGGAAGGTCGGCGCGCTCATGTCCCGTCGAACTCGGCCCGGGCGGCCCGCAGCGCCGTGGGGTCCGCCAGGAGGTCGAGCGCGGTCAGCGCGAGCGCCTTCGCGCCGGCGAGCATCCCCGCACGCGCGAGCGGCGACGCGTTGTGCTCGGCGAACTCCCGGGAGTGCCCGGGCACGCCGTCGGGGGCGGTCCGGATGTAGGGGTGGATGGTCGGCACCGCGTGGCTCACGTTCCCGGCGTCCGTCGAGCCGTAGCCGGCCTGGCCGTCGTCGGGATCGATCGGGAACCCGATCCGCTCCAGGTTCCGGCCGAAGAGCGCGGCCATCCGGTGATTCGGCTTGAGCGGGTCGTGGATCACGGGATCGATCGTGACCTGCACCCGGCACCCGGTCGCGGTGGCCGCCCCCTCGGCGGCGGCCTCGAACCGGCGCCGGAGCTCCTGGAGGTAACCCCTGTCCAGCGCGCGGAGGTAGAACTCGGCGGCGGTGTACTCCGGGATGATGTTCGGCTGCTGGCCGCCGACCGTGATGATCCCGTGGACGCGGGCGTCCGGCCGGAGCTGCTGGCGCATCGCGTCCAGGGCGTTGAACAGCCCGATCACCGCGTTCAGCGCGTTGACGCCGCGCCACGGCCAGGACGCGGCATGGGCGGCCGTCCCGAAGTACTCGACCCGGGCCTTCATGAGGCCGAGCGACGGCCGCCAGACCTGGGTGCCGCACCGGGGGTGGATCATCATCGCCGCATCGACGTCCCGGAACACGCCGGCGTCCATCAGCTTGACCTTGCCGGCGCCGCCCTCCTCGGCCGGTGTGCCCAGGACGAGGACCCGCCCCGCGACGGGCAGCCGGCCTCCGGCGCGGGCCGCCACCCGGGCCAGCGCGGCGCCCGCGCCCGCGCCGGCGGTGGCGATCACGTTGTGCCCGCACGCGTGCCCGATCCCCGGCAGCGCGTCGTACTCGGCCAGGATGGCGATGGTCGGCCCGGGGCCGGCGCCCGGGATGGCTGCCGAGAAGGCGGTGGCGAGGCCGCCCGTCCCGCGCTCGACCCGGCAGCCGTGCCGGTCGAGCAGCTCGGTCAGCCACGCGGCCGCCTTCTCCTCCCGGAAGGCGAGCTCGGGGTGCGCGTGGATCCGGAGCGCCGTGTCCCAGAGCTCGTCGGCGAGCGCGTCGACCGCCTCGGTGACCGCCTTCTTCACGCTCTCCACGTCCGTCATGCCGATCCCCCCCTCGAGTGGTGCCGCGAGCGTCCCCGCGCCCGCTGGGACCGCGGCCGTCACGCGCGTCGGTCCGTTCGCCGCGCGCGGTGCGGATGTCCCCTCCCCCGGGGCCCGCCGGGGCCGCGCCCCGGGCCCGCTCAGGCCGTCGGCGCCGCGACCCCGAGGCGCCGGGCGGCCTCCCGCAGCTCGCTGACCGGCCGGGAGGCCAGCAGAGCGGCCCGGAGCCGCGCGTCCGGGATCCGTGGCAGGACGCGCCCCACCGCGTCGAGCGCCATCCCGTACGCCGAGCGGGCGTCGGCCTCGCGGCCGGCCCGCCCGAGCGCGCGCCCGAGCGCTCCGGCGGTGAGCCAGACCATGCGCGGGCAGGCGACCGCCTTCGCCACGGCGAGCGCCCCGCTCAGCTCGGCCTGGGCCTCCTCGAGCCGCTCCGCGCCGAGGAGCAGCTCACCCCGTAGGCGCCGCGCGACGGCCACGTACTTGCGCGACTCGGTCCGCTCGGCGAGCGCCAGCGCCCCCGCGAGGTGCCGAGCGGCAGCGTCCGGCGCCCGCTCCAGGAGGGCCAGCTCGGCCAGTGCCAGGTCGACCCGCATCGTCCATTTCCACTTGTGGGAGTCGAACATGCCGGTGCTCACCCGGTCCGCGGCGTCGACGAGCACGCGGCGCGCCGCGCCGAGCTCGCCCAGCGCGAGGTGGTCGTGGGCGACGTTGATCGTCGAGTAGATCTCGTTGTTGGTGAGCGTGGCCTCGCGCCCGAGCTCGATGCCCTCGCGATCGAGCTCGAGCGCCCGGCGCGGGTCCCCGAGCTCCTCGTGGAACCAGCCGAGCGTGTTGGTGGCGCGCGCGATCGCATACCTGTTCTCCCGCTCCCGCCCGCGCTGGAGGACGTCCTCGATGGCCCGGAAGGCCAGGTCCCACTCGCCGAGCGCCGCGTGGGCGTTCGCGCGGAAGAAGCCGGCCAGGAGCTCGAAGAAGCCCTCGTGCGCCTCCTGGGCCAGGCGCTCGGCCTCCTCGACGGTCCGGATCGCGGCCCCGTACTCGCCCCGCCAGTACGCGTGGGCACCGAGCCAGGTGAGGTTCTGCACGAGGGGAACGGTCAGCCGGTGCCGGCGGCAGATCTCGATCGAGCGGAGGAGCTTCTCGTCGCCGCGGCGGAGATCGCCGGTGCGCTGATCCTCCATCGCGAGGAGGCCGAGGCCGCGCGCCAGGACGCGCTCGTCCCCGGTCCCGTCGGCGATCGCCATCGCCTCGCGCGCGCAGCGCTCGGCATGCCCCTCGTGCGCCTTCGAGAAGCGGAACCAGTGGGCCGCCCCCTGGCTGCAGAGCGCCTCGCCCTCCTTGACGCGGTCGCCCAGGCGCCGTGCCAGCTCCTGCATCGCCTCGAAGTCGGCCACCGCCTGGTCGTAGTTCGTGAGCAGGTGCCAGACGGTCCCGCGGGCCTCGTGGATCGCAAGGAGATCCGCGGCGGGCGGCGGCGACTCCATCCGGGACGCCGCTTCGAGCGCGCGGGTGTACGACTCGATGGCCTCGCGGTTCGCGAACAGGGCACGGGCCCGGTCACCGGCCCGGCGCGCGTGCTCGAACGCCTTGGGCCACACCTCGCCCCGGTGGAAGTGGTAGGCGAGGTCCCCGGCGTACTCGTCCAGACGCTCGGCGTAGAGCTCCTCCATGGCCCGCCCGACCAGCTCGTGCAGCAGGCGCCGTCGCGGCGCGAGCAGGCTCCCGTAGGCCACGTCCTGCACCAGCGCGTGCTTGAAGACGTACTCGAGGTCGGGGACCAGCGCCTTCTCGTAGATGAACTCGAGACCCTTGAGGTCCGCCAGCGACTCCTCGAGCCGCTCCTGGATGTCGGAGATCCGGCGGAGCAGGCCGAGGGCGAACTCGCGCCCGATGACCGCCGCCGTCTGGATCGTCCGCTTGCGGGCCTCCGCGAGCCGGTCGATGCGCGCCATGACGACGCCCTGGACCGTGTCCGGCAGGTCCTGGGCCGTGACCGGTCGCTGCAGCGCGTACCCGCCGTCGCGCCGCTGGAGGATGCCGCGGTCGAGGAACGAGCGCGTCACCTCCTCGAGGTAGAAGGGGTTGCCCTCGGCCTTCTCGCAGATGAGCGTCTTCACCTCGACCGGGAGCGCGACCCCGACCACGTGCTCGACGACGCGCTCGCTCTCCCCCCGGGCGAGCGGCGCCAGCGCCAGCTGGGAGTAGTACGACCGGTCGGCCCAGGGCGGCGTGTATCCCGGGCGATGGGTGACGAGCATGAGCACCGCGGCCCGGGTCGTGTGCTCGGCCAGGTAGCGGAGGAAGTCCTGCGACAGCGGGTCGATCCAGTGGAGGTCCTCGATCGCGAACACGATCGGCCGGCGGGCGCTGCCGGCGAGGGTGAGCTGCCGGAGCGCCTCGAACGTGTAGCGCCGCTTGGCCTCCGCGGCGACTCCGGCCAGCGCGTCGTCGGGGGCCACGCCGAGGAGCGCGAGCAGGAACGGCACGAAGCGCTCCTCCAGGCCGAGTGTGCGGAGCCGGCGCTCGACCGCCTCGCGGACGGCGTCGCCCCGGTCCTGCTCGCCGATCCGGAGGCCGCGCCGCAGCATCTCGACCACCGGCAGGAACGGGATCGCCTGGCCGTAGGAGATGCAGCGCGCCTCGACGTAGAGCGCGTCGTCCGCGATCTCGCGCCGGAACTCGTAGAGGAGCCGCGACTTGCCCGCGCCGGCCTCGGCGACGATCCCGACGACCGCCCCCCGGCCCTCGCGGGCCCGCTCGAACGCCTCGCGGAGCGCGCCGAGCTCCCGCTGGCGGCCGACCAGCGGGGTGAGACCACGCTCCGCGGCCAGCTCGAGGCGGGCCCGCCGCTCGCGCGGGCCCACGACGGCCCACGCCGCGACGGGATCGGCCCGGCCCTTCACGTGGAGCGGGGGAAGCGCCCGGAACTCGAACGCGCCCTCGGCCAGCCGCCGCGTCGCCTCGCTGACCAGGATGGTGTCCGGCGTGCCCGCCTGCTCGAGCCGGGCGGCCAGGTTCACGGTGTCCCCCTGGGCGGTGTAGTCCATGCGGAGGTTGTCTCCGATCCGACCGACCACCACGGTGCCGCTGTGCAGGCCGATCCGCATGCGGAACACGAGACCCCGCTCCCGCGCCAGGCGCGCCCCGTAGTCGGCGATGCCGCGCTGGATGGCGAGCGCGGTGTGGATGGCGCGCTCGCCGTGGTCCTCGTGGGCGATCGGCGCCCCGAAGAGCGCCATGATCCCGTCGCCGGTGAACTGGTTGAT
>DASRDR010000128.1:0-20527 GCA_035652475.1 Candidatus Methylomirabilota bacterium
TGGCCAAGGACAACCGGAGCCTGGCCCGCTTCGAGCTGCGGGGGATCCCGCCGATGCCGGCGGGCCTGCCCCGTATCGAGGTGACGTTCCTGATCGACGCCAACGGGATGCTCCACGTGACCGCGCGCGAGACGCGCAGCGGGACCGAGGCCTCGGTCGCGGTCCGGCCCACCTACGGCCTCACCGACGCCGAGGTCGAGCGGATGATCGACGAGTCCCTCGAATTCGCCGAGCAGGACGTCCACGCCCGCCTGCTCATCGACGGCCGGAACGAGGCCGACACGGTGCTGCGGGCGACCGAGAAGGCGCTGGGGCAGGGCGCGGGGCTGCTGGAGGCGGACGAGGCGGAGCGGATCCGGGCCGCGATGGCGACGCTGCGCGCCTGCCGCGACCGCGACGACCTGGACGGCCTCCGCCAGGCGACGGAGCGGCTCGACCGGGAGACCCAGCGGCTGGCCGAGCTGCTGATGGACTCGGCGCTGCGCGAGGCGCTCCGCGACCGCCGGGTGACCGACGCCGTGGAGCGGCCCTGATGCGCCCCGCTGGCGCGGCGGCGGGCGCGGGCTGACCGGGATGGCCAGGTACCGGGTGACCTTCCTGCCCCGGAACGTGACCGTGGAGGTCGACGACAAGGACTTCCCCTACGGCGACCACGGCCGGCCCGGGTCGCTGCTGGACATCGCCCTGCGTCACGACGTGCCGATGGAGCACAACTGCGGGGGCAACTGCGCCTGCACCACCTGCCACGTGGTCGTGAAGGAGGGCGAGGAGAGCCTCTCGCCGATGGAGCCCGACGAGGAGGATCGCCTGGACACCGCCCAGGGGCTGACGCTGCACTCCCGCCTCGGGTGCCAGGCGGTCGTGCAGGGCGACGTGATCGTCGAGCTCGTGGAGTAGCCGGTGGGGCTGACCTGGGGAGACGCCGAGGACATCGCGATCGAGCTGGCCGAGAGGTTTCCCGACGTGGACCCGCTGACCGTCCGCTTCACCGACCTCCACCGCTGGGTGACGGAGCTGCCGGGCTTCGCGGACGACCCGAAGGCGTCCAGCGAGGGGAAGCTCGAGGCGATCCAGATGCGGTGGCTCGACGAGTACCGGAGCGGCCGCGAATGAGGCGACGGGGCGCGGCGGCCGGCCGCTACCAGGCGACGACGGTGTCGGCGGCGAAGATCAGCTCGAGGAGCCGGGAGTGATCGATCGGCGGGTAGGGCGAGCCCGCGCCGTCCCCCAGGCGGAAGACCTCGCCGGGCAGCGGCGCGGTCACGCCGGCGGCCGCCTGCAGGAGGACGACCGCCAGCCGGTTCGCGGGATCGCGGGCCTGGGCGGCCAGGACCTCGAACGCGGTGCGCCGCGCCGGGTCCTTGATCAGGTGGAGGATCCGCGGCATCTAGAAGACGAGCACCCGGTCGCTCTCCGCGACGAGCCGCGCCAGCTCCTCGGTCGAGATCGGCGCCACGGGAGCGCCGCCCGCGTTCCACGCGCGCGCGCCACCGTCGGCGGGGATCGCGGCCCGCTCGACGTGGAAGACTTGGCCCAGCCTCGTCAGCGTGGCGACGTGCTTGAGGGTATCCTCGCCGTCGACGTAGTCCTCGGCGGCGGGATCGAGCACCTTGGCCCCGGGACCGAGCAGCGCGATGGTGACGGGGTTGTCGCCGGCCAGGATGCCGAGCGCGATGCGCACCGCCTCGTTCGCGCGGTGCGAGGTCTCGGGATCGGCCGAGACGACGACGAGCACGCGCTCGCGCGAGTCGCCCACCCGCCCTCAGTTCAGCGCGACGAAGCGGTCGCAGCCGTTGATCAGGTCGGTCAGCACGACGAGCCCGCAGTAGGTGGCGCCCTCGCCGGTGATCGGGAGCCGGCGCCGCTGGCAGCCGAAGGCGCACGCGAAGAGCTTGGCGCCGCGTCGCGCGAGCTCCTGGACGCGATCGTCGGCCAGCGCCCGCACGCCGTCGTCGATCAGGTAGAGGTAGAGGTCGACGCCCCGGGCGAGCGCCGCGCCCGCGAGCTCGAGACAGGTGTCGAGGTTCGGATGTCCCGGGTCCGTGGAGAGGAGGACGCCCAGCTTGCGTCCGCGCAGATCCGCGCGGGCGATGCCGTCCGACATGATCGCGGCCACGCTAGCACCCACCCCCGGGGGTGTCAACGCGCCGCCGAGCGCCGCGCCGGGGCGGGGGCGGAGGTCCGCGCGTGAGCCGACGCGTGTACCTGGACCACAACGCGTCGACGCCCGTCCATCCCGACGCGCTCGCGGCGATGCTCCCCTACTTCAGCGAGCGGTTCGGGAACCCCTCGAGCATCCACGGGTTCGGCCGCGAGGCCCGTGACGCCGTCGAGGCGGCCCGGGACACGATCGCCGGCTTCCTGGGTGTGGAGCCTGAGGAGATCGTCTTCACGTCGGGTGGGACCGAGTCGGACAACCTGGCGATCAAGGGCATCGCGGCCGCCCACCCCGGCGGCCATATCGTGACCTCGGTGGTGGAGCACCACGCCGTCCTCCGCACCTGCCAGGCCCTCGAGAAGGCCGGGCACCCGGTGACCTACGTGCGTGTCGACGGCGACGGGCTCGTCGATCCGGACGACGTGCGGCGCGCGCTCCGCCCGGACACCATCCTGGTCTCGATCCAGGGCGCCAACAGCGAGGTGGGCACCGTGATGCCGGTCGAGGAGATCGGCCGGATCGCCGGGGAGCGCGGCATCCCCTTCCACGTCGACGGCGTCCAAACCTTCGGGAAGCTGCCGGTGACGGTCCGGGAGTGGGGGATCGCGCTCTTCTCGATGTCCTCCCACAAGATCTACGGTCCGAAAGGGGTCGGGGCGCTCCACATCCGGCGCGGGACGCGCATGCTGCCGGTCCAGCACGGCGGCGACCACGAGCGCCGGCGGCGGGCCGGGACCGAGAACGTCCCGGCCATCGTGGGGTTCGGGGCCGCGGTCGCCCTGCGGGCTCGGGCGATGCACGAGGAGGCGCGCCGGGTGGCCGCCCTCCGGGACCGGCTCTGGGACGGGCTCCGGGCCGCGATTCCCGACCTCCGGCTGAACGGGCACCCGGCCCGGCGCCTGCCGGGCACGCTGAACGTGAGCGTCCGCGGGATCGAGGCGGAGTCCCTCATCCTCGCCCTGGACCTGAAGGGGATCGGCGTCTCGGCGGGGTCCGCCTGCACGTCGGGGAGCGTCGAGCCCTCGTACGTGCTGACCGCGATGGGGATCCCCGCCGAGTGGTCGCTGGGGGCGATCCGCTGCTCGCTGGGGAGCGGGACGACCGTCGAGGACGTCGACTACGTCCTCGAGGTCCTGCCGGCCGTGGTGAGGCGCATCCGGGCGCTGTCGCCCGCCGGAGCGGCGTAGCAAGCTCGCCGCCCGGGGCGCGCCCGACGCAAGGGTCGGCCTGGGCCGTGTACAGCGAGGTGCTACTGGACCACTTCCGGTCCCCCCGGAACGTGGGCATGATGCGGGATCCCGACGCGGTCGGCGAGAGCGAGGATCCGACGTGCGGAGACCTCGCGCGGTTCTACCTCCGGATCGCGGAGGGCCGCGTCCAGGAGGCGCGGTTCCAGACGTACGGATGCGGGCCGTCGATCGCGGCCTCCAGCGTCGCCACCGAGCTGGTGCAGGGCCGGCTCGTGGCCGCGATCGGCGAGCTCACGCCGGAGGCGGTCGAGCGGGCGCTCGGGGGGCTGCCGGAAGAGCGCCGGCACGCGGCGACGCTCGTCGTCGATGCGCTGACCCACGCGATGCGACGATACCGGGAAGGGACCCCGAGAGGAGGGTGAGGATGTTTGAGAAGATCGGTCGGGACATCACCGCGGCCCGGGAGCGGGACCCCGCGGCGCGGAGCCGGCTCGAGGTCCTGCTCTGCTATCCGGGCGTGCACGCGCTCGCGATCCATCGGCTCGCGAACCGGCTCTGGCGCGCGGGCTGGATCGTGACGGCGCGGTTCGTCTCCCACCTCGGCCGGCTGCTGACCGGGATCGAGATCCATCCGGGCGCCCGCATCGGCTCGGGGGTGTTCATCGACCACGGCATGGGGGTCGTGATCGGCGAGACGGCGGAGGTCGGCGACGACGTCACCCTGTACCAGGGCGTCACGCTGGGCGGCACCAGCCTGAAGCGCGAGAAGCGACACCCGACCCTCGAGCGCAACGTGGTGGTCGGCACCGGGGCGGCGGTGCTCGGGGCGATCGTCGTGGGCGCGGGCGCCCGCATCGGCGCCGGCTCGGTCGTGGTTGCCGACGTGCCGCCCAACTCCGTCGTGGTCGGCGTCCCCGGCAAGGTGATCTACCGCGACGGCAAGCGCATCCCCCCGCGGATCGACCTGGAGCACGGCGATCTTCCCGACCCGCTCGCCCGCACGATCGAGCAGGTGCTCGATCGCATCCATGCGCTCGAGGACGAGGTCGCGAGCCTGCGGCGGGCCGTCGACCCAGTCGAGCGGACGGCCGGGTCCTGACCGGAGCGCGGCACCGGGCGGCGGTGACCGAACCCGGCCGGCGCTCCTCGACCGCCGGCCGCCCCAGCGGCGGGGCGGGGGCCCGCGTCGTCCTGCACGTGGACATGGACGCCTTCTACGCGGCGGTCGAGCAGCGCGACCGGCCCGAGCTGCGCGGCCGCCCGGTGGTGGTCGGCGCCGACCCGCGCGGTCGGGGCGTCGTCGCCGCGGCCTCGTACGAGGCCCGGCGATTCGGGATTCACTCGGCAATGCCGATCGGGCGGGCGGCGCGCCTGTGCCCGGCGGCGGCGTTCCTGCCGGTCGACATGCCGAAGTACGTCCGTGTCTCGCGGGAGATCATGGCGATCCTGGCCGGGTTCACCCCGCTCGTCGAGCCGCTCTCGCTGGACGAGGCGTTCCTCGATGTCACCGCGTCGCGCGCGCTCCATGGCGACGGGGCCTCGATCGCCCGCCGTATCAAGCACCGCATCCACGAAACGACCGGCCTCACCGCCTCGGCCGGCGTGGCCCCGAACAAGTTCCTGGCGAAGATCGCCTCCGACCTCGAGAAGCCTGATGGCCTGGTGGAGGTTCGCCCGGGCGATGAGACGGCATTCCTCCACCCCCTGCCGATCCGGCGGCTGTGGGGGGTCGGGCCTGCGGCGGCGCGCACGCTCGCCGGACTGGGCGTCCAGACGATCGGGGACCTGGCCCGGCTGGGACGGGCGACACTCGCCGCGCGACTCGGGGCCACCGGCGCGCACCTGTGGGCGCTAGCGCACGGGCTCGACGACCGGCCCGTGGTGCCGTGGGAGGACCCGAAGTCGCTCGGGGCCGAGGAGACGTTCCCGCAGGACACGCGCGACGTCCGCCGGCTGCGGGCGACGCTGCTCGGCCAGGCCGACCGGGTCGCCGCCGAGCTGCGGGCCGCCGGCCTCCGGGCCCGCACCGTGTCGCTGAAGTTCCGGCTGGCCGACTTCCGGACCTTCAGTCGCCAGGACACGCTCGGCACCCCGACCGCGGATGCAGGGGAGATCTTCCGGCGCGCCGCGGGCCTGCTCGAGCAGCTCCTCGGCGCCGAGCCCGTCCGGCTGATCGGCGTGTCCGCGTCCGGGCTCGTCTCGGCCGGCTCCCCGGAGCAGCTCACGCTGCTCGAGCCCGGCGATCGCGCCGAGCGCGTCGGGCGGGTCACGGACGAGCTCCGTGCCCGATTCGGCGCGCGCGCGGTCCTCCGCGCCGCCCTGCTCGCGCCGGCGAGCGCCGGCGCCCGGCGGTCGCCGGCGCGCCCTGACCCGGCCTCCGGACCGCCGCCAGCGCCGCGCCGATAGGCGGTCCCCGCCGCCTACGGTAGAATTTCGGCCATGGATCGTCCGCGCGCCGGCGACCGGCCCGTTCGCGCGACTCCCCTCGTGCGGATGGCGGCCCGCAGCCCGGAGGCGGCGTGTTCCGAACGGTCCTGATCGCCAATCGCGGAGAGATCGCCCTCCGCATCATCCGGGCCTGCCGCAAGCTCGGCATCCGCCCCGTTGCCGTCTACTCGGACGCCGACGCCGGCGCGCTGCACGTCCGCGCCGCCGATGCGGCGGTCCCGATCGGCCCCGCCCCCGCCGCGGAGAGCTACCTCTCGATCGAGCGCATCCTGGCGGCGGCGAGGGCCGTCGGGGCCGAGGCCATCCATCCCGGCTACGGGTTCCTCTCGGAGAACTGGCGGTTCGCCGAGGCGTGCCGGAGGGCGGGCCTGGTGTTCGTGGGTCCGCCCGCCGAGGTGATCCGCAGCATGGGGAACAAGCTCGAGGCCCGGCGGCTGGTCGGGCGCGCTGGCGTCCCGGTGCTCCCGGGATCCGAGGGGCCGGTGGGAAGCCCCGAGGAAGCGGCGGAGATCGCAGCGGCCATCGGGTACCCGGTCATGCTGAAGGCGGCGTCCGGCGGGGGCGGCATCGGGCTCGCCCGGGTCCCGGGACCCGAGAAGCTCACCGCGGCGCTCGCGATGGCCCGTCGCCGGGTCCAGTCGGCGTTCGGCGATCCCGCGGTGTACCTCGAGCGCGCCGTCGAGCGGCCGCGCCACGTCGAAGTGCAGGTGCTGGGCGACGAGCACGCCACCCTGATCCATCTCCTGGAGCGCGATTGCTCCATCCAGCGCCGCCACCAGAAGCTGGTCGAGGAGTGCCCGGCTCCTCGTCTCCCGGATGGCCTGCGGGCCGAACTCCACGCCGCGGGCGTCCGGGCCGCCGTCACGGCCGGGTACCAGAACGCCGGCACCGTCGAGTTCCTGGTCGAGGACGATCGGTTCTACTTCCTCGAGATGAACACGCGGCTCCAGGTGGAGCACCCGGTGACGGAGGAGGTGACCGGGCGCGACCTGGTCGAGGCGCAGTTCCGGGTCGCCGCCGGGGAACGCCTCCAGTGGACCCAGGCGGAGATCCGGCCGCGCGGGGCCGCGATCGAATGCCGGATCTATGCCGAGGATCCCGAGCGCGGGTTCCTGCCCTCGCCGGGCACGATCACGGCGCTCGAGCTGCCGGAAGGGAGCGGCCTGCGCCAGGAGTGCGGCATCGAGCGCGGGAGCGCCGTCACCGTCCACTACGACCCGCTGCTGGCCAAGCTGATCGCGTGGGGGCGGGACCGCGACGAGGCGATCGACCGACAGCGGGACGCGCTCGAGCGATGCCGGATCGAGGGCGTGAAGACCACCCTCCCGCTGCACCGACGGATCCTGGCGAGCCCGGCGTTCCGGGCCGGCGCAGTGCACACGCGGTTCCTCGAGGGAGAGCTCTGAGCCATGGCGGAGCCGGTCCGGGCCCACATCACCGGGGTCGTGTTCCAGATCGTCGCGGGGGCGGGCACGGCCGTGTCGGCCGGGGATCCCATCGTCATCCTGGAGTCGATGAAGATGGAGATCCCGGTGGAGGCGCCCCGCGCGGGGGTGGTCCGCGAGCTCGTGGTGGCGGAGGGCCAGACGGTGCAGGAGGGGGACGTGATCGCGACCCTCGAGTAGGCGCACTGCCGGGCGGACCCTCTCGGGCCGCCCTCCCCGACCGGGGACGAACGAACCGGCCGGCCGATCATCGACCGGCCGGCCGGCAACGGGCGCGCGCCGCCCGGCGCGCGCGGTCAGTTCTCGACGAAGCTCCGGAGTCCGCGGCCCCGCAGCGGCGACCGCAGCTTGCGGAGCGCCTTGGCCTCGATCTGCCGGATGCGCTCCCGGGTCACATCGAACCGCTGGCCGACCTCCTCGAGGGTGTGCTCGCCTTCCTCCCCGATCCCGAACCGGAGCCGCAGGATCTGCGCCTCCTTCTCGCTGAGCCCCGACAGGGCCCGCTCGACCTGGGAGGTGAGGTCCTGCGACAGGAGCGAGTCGGCCGGCGACGGCGTGCGCTTGTCCTCGATGAAGTCGCCGAGATCGGAGTCCTCGCCGATCGGGGTCTCGAGCGACAGCGGCTTCTTGCACGACTCCAGGATCAGGCGCACCTTCCGCAGCGGCAGCGCGCTCCGCTTCGCCAGTTCCTCCGGGGTCGGCTCGCGCCCGAGCTCCTGGAACAGGCCGCGGTTGACGCGGGCGAGGCGGTTCAGCGTCTCGATCATGTGCACCGGGATCCGGATGGTCCGGGCGTGGTCCGCGATCGCCCGGGTGATCGCCTGCCGGATCCACCAGGTGGCGTAGGTCGAGAACTTGAATCCCCGGCGGTACTTGAACCGGTCGACCGCCTTCATCAGGCCGATGTTGCCCTCCTGGATCAGGTCCAGGAGCGGCATGTCGTGGTTCAGGTACCGCTTGGCGATCGAGACCACCAGGCGGAGGTTCGCCTCCATCAGCGCCTTCTTCGCCTGGCGCACCTCGAACTCGCCGGCCTCGAGATCCCGCATCACCGACACCACTCGCCTGGCCGGGAGCCCGAGCTCGCCCTCGATCGCGCGCACCCGCTTGCGGAGCTCGGCCCGCCGGACCTTGTCGGTGGTGCCCTCGAGTTCCTTCTGCAGCTCGGCCAGCTCCTGGGCGAGCATGCGCAGCCGGTTCACCCAGCGGTCGACGACCGACGGCTTGAGCGGCAGGTCGCCGAGCAGGCGGACGCGGTCCTGGTGGTTCTGGGCGATCCAGTCCTGGATCGCCCTGATCGTGGACTCCTTCCGGGCGCGGTTCTGCGAGGCCTCGAGCTCCCCGAGCTCGCGGTCCAGCCGCCGGATGTGGGTGAAGACGGTCTGCACGCGCCGCAGCTCGGCTTCCCCGAGCTCGGTCCCGTCGAGGGCCTCCAGGTAGACCTTCGGATCCGCCTCGCGCTTGCGCAGCCGGTCGCCGAGCTCCATCAGCTGGGCCCGGACCAGCGGCACGGCCATGATGGCGCGCCGGACGCGCTCCTGGCCGCGCTCGATGAGCTGCCCCAGCTCGACCTCACGCTGGGAGTTCAGCAGGTGGATGCGCCCGATCTCCCGCAGGTAGAGCCGCACCGGATCCTCCGGGCTCAGGCTCTCCTCGACGGCCTCCTCGTCCTCCTCGGGCCCGGCGTCGTAGTCGTCGGGCGGCTCCTCGAGCGCGGCTTCGCTGTCGGCCGGATGCGGGAAATCCAGTCCCTGGATCACCTCGTCGACCTTGTCGGTGGACACGAGATCCCCCGTGGTCGGCGTGAACGCCTCGTCGTGGTCGCCCGGGTGCTCCGACTGTCCACCCCTGGACACGACGAGCTGGCTGTCATGGTCCTTCGTGACTTCACGCTGGAGCATCGTCACCTTCCTCCGAATGGGGACCCCGGTCGGTTGCCCAATATGAGACGCACGAGTTGCTCGGAAAGTTTCTACAGACGTTCTTTCCCGGATTCCTTCCACGTGCCGTCAGCTCAGCGTGGTCAAGTCATCGCGAGACCGACAGATCTCGCTCGCCGCTCCTGGTCCGCGGCCCTCGATGGACGCGGGTCGCTCCGCCCGTCAGCGATGCAAACCGCCGGCCGGCCCGTCCGGTATGGCGACAGTTCCAGCCGGCCCTTGTGCTAACATCCCGTCGGTGCGCGCGGAGATCGTCAGCATCGGATCGGAGCTCCTTCTCGGCCAGATCGTCGACACCAACGCCGCGGTCATCGCCCGCCACTTCGCGGCGCTTGGCCTCGACCTCTTCCAGAAGGTGACGGTCGGCGACAACCTCGGCCGGGTCACCGCGGCGCTCGAGACCGCGCTGGCACGGGCCGAGGTGGTCGTCACCACCGGCGGTCTCGGCCCCACCGAGGACGACGTCACCCGCGAGGCGGTCGCCCGAGCGACGGGGCGCGCGCTCGTCTTCCAACCGCAGCTGCTCGAGGACATCGAGGGCTTCTTCCGCGCCCGAGGCCTGGTCGCCTCGCCGTCGAACCGGAAACAAGCCTATATCCCGGCCGGGGCGCTCGCCGTTCCCAATCCGGTCGGGACCGCGCCGTGCTTCATCCTGGAGGACGGCGGCCGAACCCTCGCGGTCCTGCCGGGGGTGCCCCGGGAGATGGAGTACCTCCTGACGACCCGGGTGATCCCGCACCTTCGGAGCCGCTACCGCGGGGAGGCGGTGATCGTGTCGCGGCTGCTCCGGGTGGTCGGGCTGGGGGAGAGCCGGGTAGGGGAGATCCTCGCGGACTTCATGGCGAAGGGCGCCAATCCGACCGTGGGCACGATGGCGCATCCGGGACAGGTCGACGTCCGGATCGCGGCCAAGGCCACCGACGAGGGCGCCGCCCGTGCCCTGATCGCGCCCGTGGAGGCCGCAGTCCGTGCCCGGCTGGGCGAGACCGTCTTCGGGACCGACGGCGACACCCTCGAGGGGGTCGTGGCCCAGCGCCTGGTGGGGGCCGACCGGCGGCTCGCGCTCCTCGAGGTCGGCACCGGGGGGCTCGTCACCGAGCGGCTGACCAGCGTCCCGGGGGCCGGTGACCGTGTCGAGGCGATGGTCGCGCCCTTGCCGCGGGCACGGCAACACTTGCACGCAGCCTCCGCGACCGTCGCCGGGCTGGCCGAGGCCGTCCGGGCCTGGGCGGGGGCCGATGTCGGCGCGGCGGTGGTCGTCGGGCCCCCCGAGGCCCCCGGCCCGAACCCCGTCCACCCGACCCGGACGGCGGTCGCGACAGCCGAGGGGACCAGCGAGGCGGAGCACCGTCCCGGGGGGGACCTTCGCCAGGTCCGGCTGCGCGCCCAGCTCCTCCTGCTGGACCACCTCCGGCGCGCGCTGGCGCCGCCGGGCTGACCGCGGCCAGGGTGCCTCCACCCGTCAGCGCCGAGGAGGCCATCGGCCAGCTGTCGCGGGGGATGCGCGTGCTCCTGCCGCCCGGGTGCGGCGAGCCGACCCCCCTCGTCGAGGAGATCGTGCGCCAGTCGGCCCGCCTGGCCCCCCTGACGCTCATGGGAGGGTTGCGGCTCGGGGAGTATCCCTTCTGCGCGGCCGAGCATCGCGGGCGGATTCGCTGGGTCACGTTCCACATGGCCCCGGCGCTGCGGGAGCCGCTGGCCCGCGGCCAGGTCGAGTTCGTGCCGCTCCGGTACCACGACGCGCCCTGGGCGTTTGGACCGGACGGGCCGTGGCGCGCCGACGCGGTCCTCGTCCAGACCGCCCCGCCCGACCCCGCCGGACGCCTGTCGCTGGGCGTCTCGACCAGCTACCCTCTCCCGGTCGCCCGGACGGCCCCCGTCGTGATCGCGGAGGTGAACCACCGGATGCCGCGCACGCTCGGCGACAGCACGATCCCCGTGGACCGGGTCACGGCCTGGGTCGAGACGGATCGGCCGCTCGTCGGCTATCCGTCCCCGCAGGTGGGCGAGGTCGAGCGGCGGATCGCCGCCCACGTGGCCGAGCTCGTCCCGGACGGGGCCACGATCCAGGTCGGCATCGGCGCGGCACCCGAGGCCGCGGCCGTGGCGCTGTCCGGCCATCGAAATCTCGGCATCCACTCGCTGCTGGTCGACGCGATGCTGCCGCTGATCGAGGGTGGCGTGGTCACGGGCGCGCCCGATCGCCGGGGGCGGAGTCGCATCCGGCTCGGGGAGATCATGGGGACCGATCCCCTCTTCCGCTGGGCGCACGAGAACCCAGCGGTCGAGATGGCGTCCTCGCTCGACATCCACGACCCGCGGGCGATCGCCGCGATCGAGCGGTTCGTGTCCATCAACTCGGCGATCGAGATCGACCTCGCCGGGCAGGTGAACGCCGAGGCGGTCGGGGCGCGGCAGGTCGCGGGGATCGGGGGGCAGTTCGACTTCGTCGCGGGGGCGGCGCTGGGAGGGGGCCGGTCGGTGATCGCGCTCCGGTCGACCGGTCAGGGCGGGGAGGTGTCCCGCCTCGTCGCCCGGCTCGCGCCGGGGACGCCCGTCACGACGCCGCGCCACCTGGTGGACTGGGTGGTGACCGAGTACGGGCGGGCGGAGCTCCGGGGCAAGAGCGAGGAGCAGCGCGCGCGGGCGCTGCTCGCGCTGGCCCACCCGCGTTTCCGGGCCGACCTCGAGCGCGAGTGGAGCGCGGCGCGTCAGGCCTTGTGATGGGCGCGAATCTTCGCGAAGATCTCCTCGTTCGTGGGGAAACGGTGCGTCTCGTCCTTGGAGTAGATGCGCGTCCCGTCGAGCGTCACGTCGAACACGCCGGCGTGACCGCCCTTGAGGCTAGCGGTGGTCCCGAACTCCTTCTGGATCGCGGCCTGCAAACTGGAGGCCTGGGGGAAATAGTCTCATTCGGTGCAGTACGTGATCTGGATGTTCATGCGATGCCTCCTTTCCGGCATGCCACTGCCGCCCTCGATGATAGCAGACGTGGCCGGCGCGCCGTCCGCGCGCCGGCGCCTCGTCCCGCCCGGCGGCCTCACCGCGGATGCCCAGCGGCTCGGGCACGCGGCCGCCCGGCGCTTCGCCCGACCGGCTGAGCGGAGGCCGTCGTGGGGCGCGTGTGCGTCATCGGCAGCTCGAACCTGGATTTCACCGTGCGGGTGCCGCGCCTGCCGGGCGCGGGCGAGACGGTGTCCGGGGGCACCCTCGTGCTCTCACCGGGGGGCAAGGGCGCCAACCAGGCGGTCGCGGCCCGCCGGCTGGGCGCGGAGGTCGCCTTCCTGACGCTGCTCGGAACCGATCTGATGGGGGATCGGCTGAGCACGGCCCTGGCCGACGCGGGCTTGCCTCCCGGGCCCGTCGGGCGGACCGCGGATGCGCCGACCGGGGTCGCCCTGATCGCGGTCGACCCCGAGGGACGGAACCAGATCGCGGTCGCGCCGGGCGCGAACCACCGGCTCGGCCCGGCCCACGTCCAGGCGCACCTGGCGCTGATCGCGTGGGCGGAGGTCGTGTTGCTCCAGATGGAGACCCCGATCGAGACCGTGCGCTGCGCCCTGGCGGAGGCGCGACGGCTGGGGAAGCGAACGGTGCTGAATCCGGCCCCCGCGCGCGTCCTGCCGCTGCCGGCGGATCTCCTGCCGCTCGTCGATTACCTCACGCCGAACGAGGGGGAGGCGGCCCTCCTGACCGGCGTCCAGATTCGCGGCGGCGACGACGCGGAGATCGCGGCGGGGGAGCTGGTGGCGCGAGGGGTGGGGACGGCGATCGTCACGCTGGGCGCGGCGGGCGCCGTGTGCCGGTCCCGCGCCGGCGCCTGCCGGGTGCCGGCGTTCCCGGTGCCCGTCGTCGACACCGTCGCCGCGGGCGACGCGTTCAGCGGGGCGCTGGCCGCGAGCCTCGCCGCCGGCGCGCCCGTCGCCGATGCGCTGCTGGTCGCCAGCGCGGCCGGCGGGCTCACGTGCACGCGGCCCGGCGCCGTCGACGCGCTGCCGACGCGGGCCGCGGTCGCCGCGCTCCTCGAGCGGCACGGGCGGTGCCCCGCGGGGCCGTGGTGACGCCGGCGCCCGGGTCGGCCGGGGCGGGTGCCGCGGCCGGCCCGGCCGTGCTGACGGGGCGGGACGGCGTGATCGCCACGGTGACGCTCAACCGTCCCCACGTCCGGAACGCGCTCGACCTCGCGATGCGGCAGGAGCTGGAGGCCGCCCTCGCCGCGCTCGCTGCCGACGCGGCCGTCCGCGTGCTCATCCTGCGCGGCGCGGGCGACCACTTCTGCGCGGGCGGGGACGTGAAGCTGATGCGGGAGCTGCCGCCCTCGGTCGAGCTCGGACGGGCGCGCGTCGAGGCGCTGAACCGGGTGATCCTGGCGCTGGCCCGCTTCCGGGCGCCCACCATCGCCATGGTGGACGGGGCGGCAGTCGGGGCCGGCTGCAACCTCGCGCTCGCGTGCGACCTGATCGTCTGCTCGGAGCGCGCGACCTTCGGCGAGGTGTTTGCCCGGGTCGGCCTCGTGCCCGACGCGGGCGGGAGCTACTTCCTCGCGCGACGGATCGGGATCGCGCGCGCGAAGGAGCTCGTGTTCACCGCCGACGTGATCGACGCGCGCGCGGCCGAACGCATCGGGCTGGTGAACCGGGTGGCACCGAGCGCCGATCTCGACCGCGAGGTTCGCGCCCTCGCCACGCGCATCGCGGCCGGACCCCCGCGAGCCCTGGCCGCCGCGAAGGCGCTGCTCGACGACGGCCAGCACCGCGATCTCGAGTCGGCGCTCCGCGCCGAGGCGGCGACACAGGGCGAGATGATCGCGACCCCGGACCACCGCGAGGGCGTCGCGGCGTTCTTCGACAAGCGGCCGCCGCGATTCACCGGCCAGTGAGGCGTGGGGTGCCCCGGCGCGACGGAACGATCCGGCGATCTCGTCCGGAGAGCCGTCCGCGATCCTTGACACCCTCCGGAACCGGATAGTAGGCTTGCCGGGATCGATCCGGCGCGACGCGAAAGGCGGTCATGTACAAGGCGAAGATCATCGGGACCGGGATGGCGGTGCCGGAGTGCGTGGTGGACAACCACCTGCTGGCGCGCTGCTTCACCACGTCCGACGAGTGGATCACGCAGCGGACCGGGATCAAGGAGCGCCGCGTCTCGCCGAGCACCTATCGCTTCCTGCGCCGCCTCGCCGCGGCGCCCGACAAGGCGGCCTGTCTCCGTGACTTCTACGAGCGCGGCATCGACGGGAAGATCGACAGCGAGCTGACCCCGTCGGACCTCGGTCGCGAGGCGGCGGAGATGGCGCTCAAGAACGCTGGCCTGCAGATCGACGACGTCGACTTCATCGTGGTCACCACCACGATCCCGGAGTACGCGTACCCCCACACGGGGGCGGTCATCTCGGCGAAGTTCGGGCTCACCTCGACCCCGGTGCTGAACCTCCAGCAGGGGTGCTCCGGATTCCTCTACGCGCTCGCCGTGGCCGACGCGTTCATCCGGAGCGGCACGTACCGACGGGTGCTGGTGATCGGGGCCGAGATGCTGTCGACGATGCTCGAGTACTCGGATCGCGGGCGGGACATGGCGGTGCTGTTCGCGGACGGCGCCGGGGCGGTCGTCCTCCAGGCGGTCCACGCGAGCTCCCGGAGCGGGCTCATCTCGCACCACCTCCACCAGGACGGCACGGTGCTGGACAAGCTCTACGGCGAGATCTACGGGAACTCGACGTACCCGATCGTCTGCAAGAAGAAGATCGACGACGGGCGAGCGAAGCCGACCATGAACGGCCGGGCGGTGTTCGCCCAGGCGGTGCGCCGGTTCAAGGAGGTCCTCCAGGAGACGCTGCAGGCGAACGCCCTGAGCGCGGAGGATATCGACCTCTTCCTGTTCCACCAGGCCAACCAGCGCATCCTCGACTCGATCGCGGAGCACGCCAAGATTCCCGAGCACAAGCTGTTCAACAACGTGCACCGCTACGGCAACACGTCGGCGGCCTCGGTGCCCATCTGCATCCACGAGGCGTTCGCCGAGGGGCGGATCAAGGAGGGGGACCTCGTCCTGACCGCCGCCTTCGGCGCGGGCTTCGCCTGGGGGGCCTCGCTCCTCCGCTGGTAGCCCGTCCGCACCCCTCGGAGCCGCGCTGCGGCCTCCGTCCCCGCGCCACGCCGCCCGGGATCCCCCGCCTGAGCCGTGTCTCCGGGAGGAGATCGGCCGGGCATACGCCTGGTGTACGCACGCCCACGCCCGGAATCGCCCCCTGACCCTGCCCGCGCTTGACGGCGACCGTCGCCTCGGCCAATATACCCTATCTGCATCAAGAATGATGAATATGGGAGGTGGCCATGACCCCCGGAGCCCTGCGTCCGATCGGCATCCTGGACGAGCACCCCGAGTGGTCGACCCGGTTGACGTGCGAGCTCGACCGCCGGGGACTCCCGTGGGAGCGGATCGACCACTCGAGCCATCTCTTCGACCCCCGGGACCGCCGCCCGGCGTACTCGGTCGTCGTCAACCGGACCAGCCCGTCGTCCCACACCCGCGGTCATGCCGGCGTGCTCTTCTATGCGGAGGCGCTGCTCGCGCACTACGAGGATCTTGGCGTGCCGGTGATCAATCCGGTCGCGGCCTACCGGTTCGAGAAGTCCAAGGCGCTCCAGGCGGGCCTGTTCGAGCGCCTCGGCGTCCGGTATCCCCGCGCGGTGGTCGTCAACGATCCGGCCCAGGCCCTGCGAGCCGCCCGGCGACTCCGGTTCCCGATCGTCGTCAAGCCGAACGTCGGCGGCTCCGGCGCCGGCATCGTCCGGTTCGCCTCCGAGGAGGAGCTGGCCGCCGGCGCCGACCGGATCGCGCTGGGGCCGGACGGCACGGCCCTGGTCCAGGAGTACGTCGAGCCCGAGCAGGATGCGATCGTCCGGATCGAGGTGCTGGACGGCCAGTACCTGTACGCCATCCGGATCGTCCGCCCGAGCGATGCCGGCTTCAATCTCTGCCCGGCGGACATCTGCCAGGCCCCGGCGCCCGCGATGGCCGCCTGCCCGGCCGACGCGAGGCCCGGGGCGCTCATGGTGACCCGCCACGATCCGCCCCGGGAGGCGGTCGAGACCGTCCTCCGGCTGACCCGGGCCGCCTCGATCGACGTGGGCGGGGTGGAGTACCTGGTCGGCCGCGCTGACGGCCAGCTGTACTACTACGACATGAACGCGACGTCGAACTTCGTCGCCAACGCGCCGGAGGTGGTGGGGTTCGAGCCGACGGTGCGGTTCGCCGACTACATCGCTCGCGTTGCCCACAGCGCCGCGCGGCGGGCCGCGTAGGCAGCCGGGGCGAGCCCGCCCGGGGGGGCGCAGCGAGCGGCGAAGGCCTCCGGCGGGCGCGCGGCGGGCGGTCCGGACCCCGCGCGCGGATCAGGACCCGGTCGTGCCGGTCGTCCCCGTCGTGGTGCCGGTGGTCCCGCCCGTCGTTCCGGTCCCGCCGCCGGTCGTCGTTCCGGTCCCGGTGGCGCTGCAGCTCGCGTCCGTGCCGTTCGCGAACTCGACGGCGACCGCGCCCTCCGCCCGCACGCTGACGCCGCGCCCGTCGCGTCCGCGGAACTCGACCTGCGCCGACCCGGGGAGACCCGATGTCCCGACCTTCGAGCCGGCGGGGACCAGGACGACGGGGAACGTCGCGGTGTTGCCCGACACGATCCCCGAGGTGGCCACGCCGGCGGGCACCAGCACGCCGGTCGCGATCGTGAAGGGCCCCACCAGGACGCCCCCGTCCGCGCCCCGGACCGTGACCGTGTAGGACTGGACGATCACGTTGTCGAGCGCGGTGGGAGCGGTGACCGTCGGGTTCTTGAGGTTGTTCCGGAGCGTCACGCAGGCGCTGGTTGTCGAGTCGCGGGCCGGGGTCGACCGCACCGCGGCGACCGGGGTGGTCCCGTCCAGGGAGAAGAAGTCGACCGACAGGAACACGAACGCGCTGCCCCGCTGCCCCGACCCGCCGCATCCGACCGCGAGCAGGGCCGTGGCGAGGACGCCGAACCGTCGGAGGCGGAGCACGGATCGGGACGTGGACCCCGGCGTCATGGCGTCATTCTCCCAGGCGGCGTCGCGGGTGGAGGCGGCACTGCCGGTCCCGGCGTGGGCGGCGGCGCGGGGGCGGCCGGCGGCAGCTCGCCGCCCGTCTCCGCCTCGGGCCGGATGATGCTGGGGTGCTTGCGGAGATCGCGCTCGAGCGCGGGGCGCTGGCCCCGCACCTGACGGTAGACCTCGTCGGCCTCGCTCGGATCCCCGATCACCCGGGGGGTGATGAGCAGGAGCAGCTCCGTGCGGTCGACGGCGTCGACCGTCGACCCGAACAGGAACCCGATCACCGGGATCTTCGAGAGGAACGGGATCCCCTGACGCGTGCTGGACCGGCGCGTCTGGATCAGGCCGCCGAGCACCAGGGTCTGGTTGTCACGGAGGACCACCGAGGTCTCCGCTTCGCGCTTGATGATGATCGGGGAGCCGCTCGGCGGCTGGGCGGCCCCGATGTCGTTCACGGTCTGCTTGACGTCGAGCGCGACGACCCGCTTGTCGCTGATCCGGGGCGTGACGGTCAGGATGATGCCGGCGTCCCGGTACTCGACGTTCTGGGTGAGGACGTTCGTCGGCGCGGCCTGCACCTGGGTGGTCGTCGTGCCGGTCTGGGAGACGACCTGCTGGGTCACGATCGGCACCGAGTTCGACACGTTGATGACGGCCTTCTTGTTCTCCGACGTCAGGATGGTCGGGCTCGAGAGCACGTTGAGCTGGCCGTAGTTCGCGTAGAGGTTCAGCAGCCCCAGCAAGCGGTCGGTCTCGAAGAGGAAGAACGTGAAGCCGGCGGTCGCCGGGGTCAGCACCGGGATGTTGGGCAGCGTGGGGGTCGGCGGGTTGCCGGGGAGGGACGAGGGCGGGCCCACGTCGACGCGGGAGACGGTGCCGACGTTGTAGGTGTTTCCGCCGACCTTGACGTCGCGCTGGGTGCGGAGCGTCCACTCCAGGCCCAGTCGGTTCTCGTCGTTCAGCTGCACCTCGGCGACCAGCACCTCGATCAGCACCTGCTTCGGGGTGCGGTCGAGCTTGCGGATCGTGTCCTCGATGAGCGGCCAGTTGCGGGGGAACGTCGTCACGATCAGCGCGTTGTTCGGCTCGTCGGGGACGACCTTGACCTGGCCCCCGACGACCCCGGGCTCGAGCTCGGCCCCGGCGGGCGAGACGCCGCCGGCCGGCGCCGGTGGCGTCGGAGCGGGCGGGGCGGGGGGCGTTGGCGCGTAGCCCGGCGTCCCGGGGGCGGGCTGCTCCCGTCGCGCTGCGGCGCCCGCCTCGCGCTCGGCCTTCCCGAAGATCTCGATCAGGGTGGCCGCCAGCTCCTTGGCCTTGACGTTCTCGACGTAGTAGACGAAGACGCGCTTGTTGGCCTGGGTGTCGACGTCGAGCTGGGCGGCGAGCTTCGAGACCAGCTCGAGGTCCGCGTGACGCCCGGAGACGATGAGGGTGTTGGTCCGCTTGTCCGCGAGGACCAGCGGGGGGCGCTCGGACGGCTCGGCCCCGGCCGGGACGGGCGCCGCGCCGGCGGGGCGCCCGGGGGCCGCCGGCGCCGCGGGCGCGACCGGGACGGCCGGCGTCGAGGTGCGGGCCCGGCGGCCGGCGAAGAACTCGTTGAGGATCCGCGCCAGCTCGACCGCGTCGGCGTAGCGGACCGGCACGAACCGGAGCTCGTCCAGCGCCGTCTCGACGTCGAGCACCGCCACGATCTGGAGCAGCCGGCTGATGTTGGCGGCGGTGTCGGTGAGGAGCAGGAGGTTCCCCTGAACGACGATGTTGCCTCCCTGGACGAACGGGCGGAGGGTGGCGGCGATCCGGTCGGAGGGGGCGTGCTGGATCGGCACGATCTGGGTGATGATCTCGTCGTCCCGGCGGGAGGGGTCCGGCTGGGCCCCGATCACCGTCGGCAGCGGGCGCTCCCGCGCGGCCGGGGTCGGCACGATCTTGTAGAGGTTGCCGGATCGCACCGCCGTCACGCCGTTCACCTCGAGGACGGCGAGCAGCACGTTGAAGACCTCGTCCTCGGGGATGCGGCCCGACGTCTGGACGGTCACCTTCTTGCCGGCCACCCCCGGGCCGATCGTGTAGTTGAAGCCGGCGATCTCGCTGGCCGCCTGGATGACGGTCTCGATGTCGGCGTTGTCGAAGTTCAGGACGATCTGGCGGCTGGCCCGGGCCGGCGGGGTGACCGGCCCTCCGGGCGGGGTCTGGGCGGTCGGGGCGGGCGCCCCGAGACCCGGAGCCAGCGGAGCCGGGGCGACCGGCTCGGGACCGGGCGCGGCGGGCGGCGCCGGCGGGGTCACGGGCGCGATCGCCGGACCGGGGGCCGGCGCCGGGGTGGCGGGAGCCGCCGCCTGCCGCGGGGCCGGCGGACGAGTCGCCGGCCGCGGCGCGGCGCAGCTCACCAGCGCCAGCACGGCCAGCATCGCCGACACTGCGCGCGTCCGCCTCATTCCTCGCTCGCGTCCTCTTGGGGTGCGCCCGGCGCGTCGGCTCCGGCGGGGGGCGTCGCGGGCTGGACCACCGGCGGCACGCCGATCGGGGCGCCCGGCGCCGTGATGCCGGACCGCGGCCGGAAGGGAACCCGAGGCGGGATCACCCCGGGCGGCACACCCACCGGTCGGGCCGCCTGCGACCGTGTCGGGCCTCCTGTCGTGGGTTGTGCCGCGCTGCCGCCGGCGCCCCCTGCAGTGGGCGATTGTACGCCGGGGGGGGGCGCCGCCGGTCTGGGTTTCGTCGGGTCGTGGAGCAGCACCTCGAACGTCTCGCCGCCCCGGCGCAGGACGACCCGGTCCGGCCTGACCTCCTCCAGCCGGGCGTCGCCTACCGCATCTCCGACGGAGTACGCGAAGACGCGCCGACGCTGCACGTCCTCGAGGAACGCCCGGCCGCGCCCGTCCGGCAGCACGACGACGCCGTAGAGCCGGGGCCGGGGCGGCGGCGGCGCGGCGGGGGCGCCCCCCGCGACGACCGGGCGCGAGGCCTCCGGGGCCACCTCGCTCCGGGTCGGGCTGAAGAGGTTGCGCTCGGCGATCACGGCATAGGTCGACAGCGGTGGCCGGGCCGGCGCGGCCTCGGCCGGCGGGGGCGGCTCGGCGGCGCCCGGCGCGCCGGCCTCGTGGGGGGGCGGCGCCGGACGCGCGACCCACGCGTCGTGGAGCCGGCCGGCGAGCACGGCCGCCACGAGCAGCAGCACCGTGTCCGCGACGAGGAGGAGGCGGCGCGCCACCGGGCTCAGGGGGTGGCCCGCGGGGCCGCGGTCGGGCGCGGCGGGACGGGGGCGCCGGGGACGCTCGGAGCC
>DASRDR010000129.1:0-3247 GCA_035652475.1 Candidatus Methylomirabilota bacterium
CGGGCGGGTGAGTCGCCCCGACCTGATCCCGCAGTTCGCCGACCTGTGTCTCCAGGTCAAGGGGATCGAGTGGTCGATCGTCTCGGGCCTCACGGGCGAGGAGGTCCACGTCTCGGTCCGCAACGTCGGCTACGTCCGCGCGGCCGGGGAGGTCGTCCAGGCCGCGTTCGGCGAGCTCGGCTCCGCCGGCGGCCATCGCTCCGCCGCCAAGGCGGTGGTCCCGGCGGCCGTGTGGGCGGCCCGCATCGGCCCGCTCGATGCGCCGGCGATCCGGCGCGCGATCGTCACGCGCTTCCTCCACGCCCTCGACGGCACCCGTCCGCCGGACGCCTGATCGGCGTCCCTCTCCGGGCGCCGCGCGCCCGGCCCAGCGCGACGAGCACGCCGCGTTGTGGTGTCGCCCGCGCGTCCGGTGATATCCTGGGCCGCGATGTCGCTGGTCGCGCGACGGCGGGTGAGCGTCGCCCGCCGCCGCGCGGGAGCCTCGGGCACGCGACGAGCGGAGGGGGGCACGGAGTGATCACCGTCCGGGGGTGCCAGGCCGCCGTTGCCGCTGCGATCCTGTCCTCCTCGCTCCTCGGCACCGCGGCGCTCGCCGCGTCCGCTTGCCAGCCCGGCCTCGCCCTCGCCCCGCGTCAGGCGCGCCGGTTGCCGCCGCTGGCGGACCCGCTCCCGCACGTGCCGGTCAACGGAACGGCGGGATTCGTGGTGCCCGGGGCGAACACGCTCCCCGGCGGCGATCTCTCGGTGGGGCTGGGGTATCTCGGGCAGCAGGCCGTCTGCCAGGAGCTCGAGGGCGACTTCGACCAGAACACGCTGTTCCTGGCGATCGGCTACGGGCTCACCGAGCGTCTCCAGCTCTCGGTCCAGTTCCCCTACACCTGGTACGAGGCCGACAAGGCCCGCTTCGACGGGGACGGCCCGGACGACCTCAGCCTGGGCGTGTCGTACCGCTTCCTGGACGAGGCCGGCGCGCGGCCGGCGCTGGCCGGGGTCGCGTGGGCCGCGGCGCCGACCGGCGAGCGCCACGAGGGGCTCGGGACCAACGAGTGGAGCGCGGGCGCAGGCCTCGCGCTCTCGAAGACGCTGGTCGGGCCGCTCAGCGCCTTCGGGACCCTGGGGTACGTGTACAACGGCCGGGGCAAGCTCAGCGTCGACGACCAGTTCGTCTCCGGGGTCGGGCTCGAGTACGCGCTCACGCCGCACGTCTCGCTCGTCACGGAGGCCACCGGGAACACGAACTGGCGCACCGGGCGGGATCGCCACTCGGACTGGATCGCGGAGTACCACGCGGGCGTCCGCCTCCGCTTCGGGGGCTTCGTGCTGAGCCTGGCCGGCCGGAAGGGTCTCACCAACGACGCGCCGGACTGGGGCGTGTTCGCCCTGATCTCGTACCAGGGGCACGTCGGCTCCCCGTTCGCGCCCGGGCCCGGCACGGCGGGCGGGCCGGGCGCGGGGGGCCCCGGGGCCGGTGGGCCGGGCGCGGGCGCGCCGGGGGCGGGTGGCCCTGGCGCGGGGGGCCCCGGAGCTGGTGGGCCGGCTGCCGGCGGTCCCGGCGCCGGCGCGCCGGGCGCGGGTGGCCCTGGCGCGGGGGGGCCCGGAGCCGGCGGCCCGGGCACGGGGGGCCCCGGAGCCAGTGGGCCGGCTGCCGGGGGTCCCGGCGCCGGCGCGCCGGGCGCGGGCGGGCCGGGCGCGGGGGGGCCCGGAGCCGGCGGCCCGGGCACGGGGGGCCCCGGAACCGGCGGCCCCGGCGCGGGGGGGCCCGGAGCCGGTGGGCCGGCTGCCGGCGGTCCCGGCGCCGGCGCGCCGGGCGCGGGCGGGCCGGGAGCTGGCGGCCCCGGTGCACCGGGCGGCGTCGCGGCGATCCCGCCGGCAGCGCTCCCGCCGGCGCTCCGCTCGGCGCTGCAGGACATCAACTTCGAGTTCGACCGGTACGAGCTGACCGACGAGGCCAAGCACGCCCTCGACGAGCTCGGCGCCGCGCTCAAGGCGAACCCCCAGTTCACCGTGCTGGTCGAGGGGCACGCGGACGAGCGCGGGACGATCGAGTACAACCTGGCCCTCGGCGACCGCCGGGCCCAGGCGGCCAAGAGCTACCTGGTCGCGCTCGGCATCGATCCCGCCCGGATCGACACGATCTCGTACGGGGAGGAGCGTCCCGTGGATCCGGGCCACGACGAGCTGGCCTGGGCCATCAATCGTCGGGCACACTTCATCGTGAGGGGACGCTGATGCGACGGGCGACGCTCCAGGGGGCGGTGGCCGGGGCCCTCGTCGGCCTGACCGTGGTCCTCGCGGCGGGGGCCGCGGCCCAGGGCCCCGCGGTCGGCGCGTGGGCGACCTACGAGTGGCGATCGTCGGCGACGGTGGATGTCCCGGTGCTGGTCCAGCAGCCCGGGGCGGCCGGCGGTCCGGCCACCTGGTCCGTCGAGTCGGAGCGCGCCGCCCCGCGCCCGGTGTTCGTCACCTATGCCGTCGTGCGCGGCGACACGAAGACCTATGTCCTGCAGATGGCGACGCGGCTCAGCCCCGACGGCGCGCCCCTGTCGGTCACGCAGGTGACGGTCGACCGGTCCTCCGGCAAGACCCTCAAGGCGGTCATCCGGGACCGCAAGGGCGTGATCCCCACGCCGGACAGCGGGTTCCGGCCGTTCCGGGCGGCGGCGATGACCGGCACGCCGGAGCTCGTGGCCGTGCCCGCGGGCCGCTTCACCGCCACCAAGGCGCCGTACCGGAACGGCACCGTGTGGGTCTCCGATCAGGTGCCCGTGCTCGGGCTCGTCAAGGGGACCTTCCCCGACGGGCAGCTCGAGCTCGTGAAGAGCGGGACGGCGGGAGCCCAGGACCTCCTCCGCTCCTAGGTCGATGCAGGTCCTCCTCGCGATCGTCGCGCTCCTCCTCCTCGCCGTCGCCGTCTTCGCGTTCCAGAACCCCGACCCGGTCACGGTCCGGTTCCTCACCTGGCAGCTGTCGGCCTCCGTCGCCGTCGTCGCGCTCGCGGCCACGGCGAGCGGGGCTCTTGCCGCGATCCTCGTGACCATGGCCGCGCGCCTGATCCGCTGGAGCCGCCGCCCGGCGCCGCCCCCACCACCGGAGCTCCCACAGAAGCCGCCCTCCCCGCCACCCGCGCTGCCGTAGCGGGAGCCACACCCATGGAGATCTCGGGGACCGAGGAGCTCGTCACCGAGATCCGGCGGCAGCTCGCGGAACCGGATCCGCGAGCCCTCGGCGCCCTCGTGAGGGGGGC
>DASRDR010000130.1:0-50853 GCA_035652475.1 Candidatus Methylomirabilota bacterium
GCCGACCCGTTCCCGATCGCGGCGGGCGAGCTCCGGACCGAGTGCTCGTGCCCCGACTGGGCGAACCCGTGCAAGCACGTGGCGGCGGTCCACTACGTGCTCGGCGAGTTCCTCGACCGGGACCCGCTGCTCCTCTTCGAGCTGCGGGGCCGGCCGCGGGCGCGGCTCCTCGCAGATCTCCGGCGCGCCCGGGCCGGCGCCCCCGAGGCGCCGCGCGGGGCCCGGGCGCCCCGCCGCGCGGCGGGCGAGACCGCCGCGCCCGCGCCCGGCGAGGCGACGGCGGAGTCGTGGGCGCCCGAGCGATACGCGACGCCGCGGGGCCGGCTGGACGACCTCCGGTTCCACGTCGCCCCGGCCGCCGGCGAGGGGGCGCTCCTCCGCCGGCTCGGGCCGCCCCCGTCCTGGCACCTCGCCGCGCCGCCGGCCGACTGGCTCCAGCCCGTGGTCGCGCGCGCCGCCGCGCTCGCACTCGAGCTCGCGCTGGGCGGCGCGGACGAGGGCGCCTGAAGGGCCTCGCCGGGAGCCGCGGGGACCGCCGCCGGCTCGCGGCGACTCGCCGCCCCGTCCGCCGGGGCGACGGCACGCGGCGCTGGCGCGGGCCGCCGGAGCCGCCTATACTCGCGGCGTCCGGGCGACGCGATCCGCGGGGCGCCGCGTCGCCGCCACCCTCACCGGAGGAGCACGAGGTGCGCGAGAACACGGTCAAGTCGATCTGGGCCCGGGGCGGCAGCGTCGTCAACGGCTGGCTCTCGATCCCGAGCGCCTTCTCGGCCGAGGTCATGGCCCACCAGGGGTTCGACTCGCTCGTCGTCGACATGCAGCACGGGGTCGTCGACTACCAGGCCGCGGTCACGATGCTCCAGGCGATCTCGACCACCGCGGTCATGCCCATGGCCCGCGTCCCCTGGAACGACCCCGCGTTCATCATGAAGATCCTGGACGCCGGGGCGTACGGGGTCATCTGCCCGATGGTCAACAACCGGCGCGAGGCCGAGCAGCTCGTGCGGACGTGCAAGTACCCCCCGAAGGGCTTCCGGAGCTTCGGGCCCGTCCGGGCGTCGATCTACGCGGGGTCGGACTACGCCACCCACGCGAACGACACGATCGTCGTGATGCCGATGATCGAGACCGCCGAGGCGCTCGCCAACCTGGACGAGATCCTCTCGACGCCGGGCGTCGACGCCATCTACGTCGGGCCGGCCGACCTGTCGCTGGCGCTCGGCTGCACGCCGAAGCTCGACCAGACCGAGGCGCCCGTGGTCGACGCCCTGGCCAGGATCCTCGCCGCCTGCAAGCGCCACGGCGTGGTCGCCGGCATCCACAACGCGACCAGCGCCTACGCCCTCCGGATGGTCGCCCAGGGCTGGCAGTTCGTGACCCTGGCCAGCGACAGCCGCTTCCTCGCCGCGCGCGCGGCCGAGGAGGCGGCGGCGGTGAAGCAGACCGTCGCCAGCGGGAAGCTGCCGGCGTACTGAGCGCCGGCCGCCCGAGGGCTGGTCGGGCCGACCGGGCCCGTGCCCGCCGGTGGCCCGGTCCCGGCGAGGCACGGCGGCCCGCCCTGCGCCGGCCGCGGCCCCCTCCCGTGCGCGCCGCCCGGTGTCCCTGGCGCCCGCGACCGGCTCCGCGACCGGCCGTTGACCGCGGGCGGCGCGGCTGCCTAAGATGACCTCCGCGGGCCATGCCGCCCCGGCGCGGCGGCCGCGCACCGTGCCCCCGGAGACGATCGCCTCGACCCGCAGCTTCCGCCCGCGCCGCCCCGACCGGGCTCGCGGCCGATGACCTCTCGCCCGCTCGAGGAGCTTCTCGCCCCCTTCCCGCCCGAGCGGACGTGGCTCCTCCCGGCGCTCCAGGCCGTGCAGGCCGACCGGCGGTGGCTCTCGCTCGACGACCTGGCCGCGATCGGCAGGCACCTCCACGTCCCGGCCAGCGAGGTCTTCGGGGTCGCCACGCACTACCCGGAGCTCAGGCTGACCGCCCCCGGCCGGCACGTGGTCCGCGTGTGCACCGGGCTCTCGTGCCGCGTGAACGGTGGGCCCGCGCTCCTCCGCGACCTGGCCGGCCGGCTCGGGGTCGCGCCCGGCGGGACCACGGCGGACGGCGCCGTCACGCTGGAGGAGGCCGACTGCTGCTTCGTCTGCAGCGTCGCGCCCGTGGTGGAGGTCGATCACCGCCACCTCGCCGGACCGAACGCGGACGCGGTCCTCGCCGCCTGCCGGGACGGCGCGCCGCACGCCGGGCCGCGGCTCCCCGCCGGGATGGCGACGAGCGGCCCGCTCGCCGTGGTCGACCGCGGCGCCGCCGGCGAGGCCGCGCGCCCGGTCTCCGCCCCCGCAGCGCCCGCGACCTCCGGGACCCCGCATCCGGGGGCGGCGAGCCCCATCGTGCACGCGGCACCGGCCAGTCCCGGGGCCGCGCCCGGCGAGCCGGAGCGCGCCGGGCGGATCGGCGCCGCCCGCGGTCCGGGCGGCGCGCGCGCCCGTCTCGAGGCGCTGCGCGAGCGCGCCCGCGGCCGCGTCCCGACCGGCACGCGGCTCCTGGTCGCGACCGGCTCCTGCGGCCTCGCGCGCGGGGCGGCGCGCACCCGCGACGCGCTCCGCGCCGCGATCGCGCGTGCCGGCCTGGACGTGGTCGTCGACGACGGCGCGTGCAACGGTCTCTGTCACGCCCAGCCGGTCGTCGAGGTCCTGACGCCGGGGGTGCCGCGGCTCACGCTCGAGCGCGTCACGCCGGCCGCGGCGCGGGCCGTGCTCGATCTCCTCGCCGGCCGTCCCGCGCCCGGGCTGACGGCGACGGCCTGGCCGGCCGCCCGCCACCCGGTCCTGGGGGGCGAGACCCGGATGCTGGCCGAGCGCTGGGGCGCGATCCGCCCGGCATCCCTGGATGACGCGCTCCTGGCCGGGAGCTACGCCGCGCTCGCGGCGGCGCTCGATGCCGGCGACCCGGCGGCGGTCGCCGCCACGGTGAAGGCAGCGGGGCTCCTGGGGCGCGGGGGCGCGTACTTCCCGGCGGCGGTCAAGTGGGAGGGCTGCCGGGCCGCGCACGGGGCGCCCAAGTACCTGGTCGCCAACGGCGAGGAGGGCGAGCCCGGGATCTTCAAGGACCGCCACCTGATGGAGGCCGACCCCCACCGGCTGCTGGAAGGCATGCTCCTCGCCGGATACGCCGCGGGGGCGAGCCGCGGGATCCTCTACGTCCACGGCGAGGCGGGCCTCTCCGCCGAGCGCTGTGCCGCGGCGATCCGCGAGGCCGCGGCCGCCGGGCTCCTGGGGCCGCGCGTCCTCGGGACCGGCTTCGCGTTCGAGGTGGAGCTCCGGCGCGGGGCGGGCGGCTTCATCCTGGGCGAGGAGACCGCGCTCCTCGAGTCGCTCGAGGGCGCGCGCGCGATGCCGCGCCCGAAGCCCCCGTTCCCGGTCGAGGCCGGCGTCCACGGCCGGCCGACGGTCATCAACAACGTCGAGACCCTCTCGGCCGTCCCGCTGATCCTGGGCGGCCGCCCCGAGGCCGCGCGGACCAAGCTCTTCGGCCTGTCGGGACACGTCGTCCGCCCCGGCGTGGTCGAGGTGGCGCCGCCGGTCACGCTCCGGCGACTGGTCGCGACCCTCGGCGGCGGCGTCGCGACCGGCCGGCCGCTCGGGGCGGTGGTCGTCGGCGGCCCGTCGGGGATCGTCGTGCCGCCGGGGCTCCTGGACCGGCCGCTCGAGCGACCGGCGCTCTCGCCGGGGACCGGCGGCATCGTGGCGCTCGACGACTCCGTCCGGCTGGCGGAGGTCTTGCGGACCCTCCTCGGGTTCAACGCGCGCGAGTCCTGCGGCAAGTGCACCCCGTGCCGCGAGGGGACGGTCCGCCTGCTGGAGCTGCTCGACCGCTTGACGGCCGGAGACGGCGACGGCCGCCCGCCCGCGGGCGGCGCTCCCGGGGCGGCTCATCCGGGGCCGCGCGCCACCGGCGATCCGGCGCCAGCCCCGCGGCCCCGTCCGGGCGGCGATCCGGTCGCCCGGACGAGCGGGGACCTGGCGCAGCTCCGGGAGCTCGCGGACGTGGTCCAGCTCGCCTCGCTCTGCGGCCTCGGCCAGGCCGCGCCGCTCGCGCTCAAGTCGGCGCTCGAGCACTTCCCGGGAGTCCTCGCCCCCACCGCGTGATGCGCGGCCCACGGCGACGCACGGGCGCGGCGGGCCTCCGCGGACGACGAGGACCCGGCCGGCATCGATCGGGAGGCGTGCGCACGCCCCGTGTAGCGGCCCCCGGCCCCCCGGGCGCCCCGCGGGCGCGGAGTAGAATGGGCTCGTGCAGCTGACGATCGACGGCCACGCGGTCGAGGTCCCGGACGGCGCGTCCGTCCTCGACGCGGTGAACCGCGCCGGCATCGCCCTCCCCCAGCTCTGCAAGGACCCCGACCGCCGGCCGCTCGGCGCCTGCCGCACGTGCCTCGTGCAGGTCGAGGGCCAGCGCGGGTTCCCGGCCTCCTGCCACCTCCCCGCACGCGCCGGGATGGTCGTCCGCACCGACGCCCCCGACGTGGTCCGCGTCCGCCGCGCGGTCCTCGATCTCACGCGCGGGATGCTCACGCCCGGCCACGGGCGCGACGGCTTCGGCCAGCTCGGCGAGGCATGCCGCCGCCACGGGCTCGACCGCCCGTCCTGGACGCCGCTCCACCGGCACGCGATCGACGAGTCGAAGTCGTTCTTCGTGCTCGACCGCGAGGCGTGCATCCTCTGCGGCCGCTGCACGACGGCGTGCGGCGACGTCCAGCGGATCGGCGCGATCGCGCTCCTGGGCCGCGGCCATGCCGAGCGCGTCGGCGTCTTCGCCGACGGCCCGATGGCGAGCTCGATCTGCACCTCCTGCGGCCAGTGCGTGGCCACGTGCCCGACCGGGGCGCTCCGCCCGAAGGAGGCGCCGGCCCCGGTCGCCCGCCGGGTCGAGACCACCTGCCCGTACTGCGGGGTCGGGTGCGGGATCGTGAGCGCCGTGCGGGCGGACGGCCGGCTGGCCGTGATGGCCGACGACGTCCCCGCGAACCGCTCGAGCGAGGGCATGCTCTGCGTCAAGGGCCGCTTCGGCACCGGGTTCGTCCACGCGCGGGACCGGGTCGTCCGGCCGATGCTCCGCCGGGACGGCCGTCTCACGCCGGTGTCGTGGGACGAGGCGCTGGACGCCGCGGCGGACGGGCTGGCCCGCCACCGCGGCCGGTTCGGCGCGCTCGCCTCCGCGAAGGCGACCAACGAGGACGGCTACCTCGTCCAGAAGCTCTGCCGGGTGGCGATGGGAACGAACAACGTCGACCACTGCACCCGGCTCTGCCACTCGCCGTCGGTGGAGGCGATGCTCGTCGCGATGGGCTCGGGGGCGACCTCCAACTCGTACGTCGACTACGAGGAGGCGGGCTGCCTGTTCGTGGTGGGCTCGGACGCGAGCGCGAACCACCCGGTGATCGCGGTCCGCTTCCGCCGGGCCCACGCCCGCGGCGCCCGCATCGTGGTGGTGAACCCGAAGCGGATCGAGCTCTGCGACTACGCCCACGCCTGGCTCCGCCAGCGGCCGGGGACCGACGTGGCGCTCTTCAACGCGATGGCCCGCGTCCTCCTGGTCGAGGGGCTCTGGGACGAGGCGTTCGTCCGGGCGCGCACCGAGGGGTTCGAGGCCTGGCGCGCGGCGGTCGAGCCCTGGAACCCCGAGCGCGCCGAGCGGGTCACCGGCGTGCCGGCCCGCGACATCGTCCAGGCCGCGCGCTGGTACGGGCGGCCGCCGTTCGGGGGCTCGTGCCTGGTCTGGGGCATGGGCGTGACCCAGCACGTCAACGGCACCGCGAACGCCCACGCGCTCCTGAACCTGGCCCTGGTCGCCGGCCAGCTCGGCCGCCCGGCGAGCGGGATCTCGCCGCTCCGCGGCCAGAACAACGTCCAGGGTTGCGGGGACGCCGGCTGCATCCCGACCAACCTGCCCGGGTACCAGGGCTACGACGCCGCCACCCTCGACCGCTACGCGCGCGCCTGGCACGGCGTCCGCCCGCCGGCCGAGCCCGGCCTGGTCGTCACGGAGATGGTGGAGGGGTGCCTGGATGGCCGCATCCGGGCGATGTACGTCGTCGGCGAGAACCCGCTCCTCTCCGAGCCGGACCTCAACCACGCGCGGAAGGCGCTCGGCCAGCTCGACTTCCTGGTGGTCCAGGACCTCTTCCTCCACGAGACGGCGGAGCTCGCCCACGTGTTCCTCCCGGCGGCGGCGTTCGCGGAGAAGGAGGGCACGTTCACCAACTCCGAGCGGCGCGTCCAGCGAGTGCGGCGGGTGCTCGATCCCCCCGGGGAGGCGCGCCCGGACTGGTGGATCACGGCGGAGCTGGGACGCCGGATCGTCGCGCGGGTCGGCGGGCCGCCCCAGGCGTTCGCGTACGACTCGGCGGCGGCCGTGTGGGACGAGATGGTCGGCCTCGTGCCGTTCCTGGCCGGGATCTCCCACGCGCGGCTCGACCGCGAGGGCGGGCTCCAGTGGCCCTGCCCCACCCCGGACCATCCGGGGACGCGGTTCCTCTACGCCGAGAGCTTCCCGCGCGGGAAGGGCCGCTTCGTCCCGGTGACCCAGGGCGAGCCGGCCGCCGAGCTGCCCGACTCCGACTACCCGTTCGTCCTCAACACCGGGCGGCTCCTCTATCACTGGCACGGCGGCACCATCACCCGCCGCGTCGACGGCCTGCTGGCGCTCGAGCCGCGCCTCCGGGTCGCGGTGAACCCCGCCGACGCGCGCCGGCTCGGGCTCGGCGACGGGGCGCCGCTCCGGCTGGTCTCGCGGCGCGGCGAGCTCGAGGGCGCCGCCCGCCTGACCGAGGACGTCCGGCCGGGGGAGGTGTTCGTGCCGTTCGTCCGGCTCGCCGAGTCGGCGGCCAACTTCCTCACGAACTCGGCGTGCGACCCGTCCTCGAAGATCCCCGAGTACAAGGTCTGCGCCGTGCGCGTCGAGCCGCTCGGCGCGTCGAGCGCAGCGGGCCCGGCCGCCCCCGCCGGCCGGGCCGCCGGCGCCTGAGCGCCGCGCGCCCGCCGGACCCGGCCGGCCGACCGGCGTCCCCCGGCGCGCGCGCGCCCGACCCCCGCGCCGCCGCCGCCCGCCTCCCCGCCCCGCGTCAGCCGGGCGGACCCCCTGGCGCTCACCCCGCGCGCCCGCGCCCGACCCCGGGCCCGCCGGCGCCCGACCCCGCGCCCGGCGGCCGTGGCCTCGCCGCGTCCGAGCGCCGCACCCGCCAGGGGACGGCGGCTCCCGCACTTCGGCGCGGCGCCGGCCCCCGCGCGGCGGCCATCGCGGCATGGCGCGCCTGGGTCGCTCCGGCGGGCAGCGTCGAGCTCCTCCCTGCCGCTTTCCTGGGCACGTGCCCACCGGCTGAGCACGCGCCCGTCCGCGCCGGCCGGCCGCGGCCGCGAATCCCGCGGCGACGCGCTGATTTCGTGGCCAGCGCAGATCGGGGCGGTGGCACTGGCGTTGCACCCTCCGGCCCCCGAGACAGGGAGGGCGTCCGCGCATGAAGAAGATCGAGGCCATCATCAAGCCCTACAAGCTCGACGAGGTGAAGGATGCGCTCACGGAGATGGGCGTGATCGGCATGACCGTCTCCGAGGTGCGCGGCTTCGGCCGCCAGAAGGGTCACACCGAGCTCTACCGGGGCTCCGAGTACACGATCGACTTCCTCCCGAAGATCCGCGTGGAGCTGGTGGTGGCCGACGCCCTCGTGGACAAGGTGGTCGACGCGATCGCCGCCGCGGCGCGAACCGGGTCCATCGGCGACGGGAAGGTGTTCGTGACCCCGGTCGAGCTGGCGGTGCGCATCCGCACCGGCGAGCGCGACGAGGCGGCGCTCTAGGACCGGCCGGCGCCCGGCCCGAAAGGAGAGTTCCCCGTGACGAGTGCCCGGTTCCGCTGCGGCTCCCTGCTGCTCCTCGCGGTGACGCTCCTGCTCGCGGCCTCGGCGGCGCTCGCCCAGCCGGCCGCACCGGCGCCCGCCACCGGGCCGGCCGCGCCGCCCGCCCCGGCGACGCCGGCCGTGACGAGCCCGCCCGCCGCCGGCGCGCCGACCGCGAAGGTCGACACCGGCGACACCGCCTGGGTGCTCACGTCCTCGGCGCTCGTGCTCATGATGACCGCGCCGGGCCTGGCCCTCTTCTACGGCGGCATGGTCCGCCGGAAGAACGTGCTCGCGACCCTCATGCAGTCGTTCATCCTCATGGCGGTGATCTCGGTCCAGTGGGTCCTCGTCGGCTACAGCCTGGCGTTCGGGCCCGACCTGGGGGGCCTGGTCGGCAGCCTCCGGTGGATCGGCCTCGCCGGCGTCGGCGTCGAGCCGAACCCCGACTACGCGGCCACGGTGCCGCACCAGGCGTTCATGGTCTTCCAGCTCATGTTCGCGGTGATCACGCCGGCCCTGATCACGGGCGCCGTCGCGGAGCGCATGCGCTTCTCCGCGTTCCTCCTCTTCTCGGTCCTGTGGGCCACTCTGGTCTACGACCCGCTCGCCCACTGGGTGTGGGGTGTCGGGGGCTGGATCCGGAGCCTGGGCGCCCTCGACTTCGCCGGTGGCACCGTGGTCCACATCTCCTCGGGCGTGTCCGCGCTCGCGGCCGCGCTCCTGATCGGGCGCCGCAAGGGGTACGGTCGCGAGCCCATGCCGCCCCACAACCTCCCGTTCACCGTCATCGGCGCGGCGATGCTGTGGGTGGGCTGGTTCGGCTTCAACGCCGGCAGCGCGCTCGGGGCCGGCGGGCTCGCCGTGAGCGCGTTCGTGGCGACCAACACCGCGGCCGCCGCCGCGGCCCTCGCCTGGATGCTCGCCGAGTGGGGGCTCCGCGGGAAGCCGACCGTCCTGGGGGCCGCCTCCGGCGCGGTGGCCGGGCTGGTGGCGATCACGCCGGCCTCGGGATTCGTCGGGCCGGTGGCCGCGCTGGTGATCGGCGCCGTCGGCGGCGCCCTCTGCTTCGCCGCCTGCAACGTGAAGGCGCGCTTCGGGTACGACGACAGCCTCGACGTGGTCGGGGTCCACGGGGTCGGCGGGAGCTGGGGGGCGATCGCGACCGGGATCTTCGCCTCCAAGGGCGTGAACGACGCCGGCGCGAACGGGCTCCTCTTCGGGAATCCGGGGCTGGTCGGGGTCCAGGTCCTCGCCATCGTGGCGACCTGGGCGTTCGCGTTCGTCGGGTCGTTCGTCCTGCTGAAGCTAGTCGACGCGCTCGTCGGGCTCCGGGTCGGCGACGAGGAGGAGTTCCTGGGGCTCGACGTCTCCCAGCACTCGGAGAACGCGTACGCCTTCGAGGGCGGCTACGGCGGGGTGACCGTCCACGCCGAGGCGGCGGTCCGGCGGGAAGCGAGCCCGGCGCTCTCCCCCAGCCACTCGTAGCCGCGCCCGGTCCGGCCGCCGCGCGAGACGCCGCCCGGGGCGCGCTGGCGGCGAGCGGGAGAGCCCGGCGGCGCGCCGGCGCGAGGCGGCCGAGCGTCGCCGCGTCCGGGGCGCGCCGGCGGTGCTCGCGGGCCCGCGAGCGCCGCGCCAGCGCGAGGCGCCCGCCCTCCGGGCGCGCCGCCGCCCCGCGGCAATGCGGCACCCGGTGCGGCAAGCGGGGCTCGGGCGTCGGCCCCGCGCGACCCGGTCAGCCGGGCGGGTCGGAGGTCCTCGCGAGCCAGGCCAGGAGGCAGTCGGCCAGTGCGACCGGCGCGTCGAGCGTCACGTGGTGGTGCGCCCCGCGGAGCTCGACGAGGGTCGCCCGGGGGATCGCTTTCACCATCCGGCGCGCGACCTCGCGAGAGAGGATCGTGCTGTGCTCGCCGCGCACGACCAGCGTGGGCACGCGGATCCGCGGCAGGAGCGCCCAGGCGTCGATCGGGACCCGCCGCCGCTCGCACTCCGGGTCGAACCGGTAGCGCCAGCCCCCGGAGGCGAGCCGGACGAGCCCTCGCCGGCCGATCTCCCGGATCCGGGCCGGTGGGGCCGTGGTCTCGCCGGGGCGAAGGCGGAAGCGGGCGAGCGCGGCGGCGAGCGTGGGGAACTCGGTCGGCGCTCGCGCGGGCCGCCGCCGGAGCGCCCGGAGCCGCTCGCGGTTCACGTGCGGGCGGGCATCCAGCACGACCAGCCGCGAGAGCTGCGCCGGGTGCCACGCCGCGAAGGCGAGCGCGGCGTGCCCGCCCATGGAGTGGCCGGCGACGATCGGGGCGACGAGCCCGAGGCGCTCGATCACACCGACCAGGTCGGCCGCGAAGTCCTGCGAGCGGTAGGCGGGCGGGCGCGGCCACGCGCTCCGGCCGTGACCCCGCCAGTCGAGGGCGAGCACGCGGAGCCGGGGCGCCAGCAGCGGGGCGACCGGATCCCACCAGTGAGCGTGGGCGGCGGCGCCGTGGAGCGCGAGGAACGGCGCACCCGGCCCGCCCCAGTCCCGGTAGCGGAGCCGCAGGCCTCCCACCGTGACGAAGCGGTCGCGGGGCGCGGGGGCGGGCAGCATCGACGGCGATTATGCCGCGACGGCCGCCGGCGCGCCCCGGGCCCGGGCCTCGTCCCGAGGCCGCTCAGCCGCATCAGCCGTGGCCCGCGCCGCACGCCGGGCACACGGGCGGCGACGGGACCGGGGTGACGAGCCCGCAGAGCGGGCACGCCGCGACCTCCCGGACGACGGCGCCCGCGGCCAGGCGCGGCGCGGCCGCCTCGCGCCCCGATGCGCCGCCCGGCCCTCCCGCGATCCCGGCAGGGGCCGCCGCTCCGGGCCGCGCCGCCGAGCCGGCGCCCCCGCCATCTCGGCCGCCCGCCGTCGCGGCGATCGCCGGTCGACCCGCGCCCTCCTCGCCGGCAACGGGCTCCGGGACCGGAACGACGGCCGCGCCGCCCCGCGCGTCCGCGCCCGGGGAGGCCATGGGCTACGCGACCTCGTCGAGCACCGCCTCGGGCTCGGCGGCCGCCTCGTGGACGCGCATCCAGAGGCGGTAGAGCTCGCCCACCGCGTCCCGCCACCGCTGGAGGATCCCGTCGGCATCCCGGAGCTGACCGTAGAGGACGCCGACCTCCCGCTCGGCGCGCTCCAGCGCGGCCCACCAGGCCGCATCGAGCGCGGCCAGCCGGTCGGCGCTCCCGGGCCGGTAGTCCCGCCCGACCGCGGTGACGAGCGCGTCCAGGTCCGCCCGTGCCATCGTCTCGAGCAACCCCGTCGTCATCGCCCCGCCCTCCTCTCGCGAATTCGAGGGTCAACGTAACAGGTGTTTAGTATCCCTCGCAACCGCAAGATGTGGGGCTCCCCGGGCTGGAGACCCCGACCACGTGCGGGAGGCGGGCGGCTGGGCCCGGTGCGCTGCCGTCGTACCCTGGAGCCCATGGCCCCCGGGGACCGGCGGACCGTCCCCTTCGTCCTCGCGGCGAAGGCGACCCGCACGTTCTGCTACGGCTACCTCGGGGTGCTGCTCCCCGTGTACCTGGACCACCTCGGCGTCGGGCCGCGCGGGATCGGCGTCGCGGTGGCCCTCACCCTGGCCGCCAGCGCCGGGCTGACCGTCGCGCTCCGCCGCCCGGTGGAGCGACTCGGAGGCCGGGCCGTCCTGGTCGCGCTGGCGGGGCTCATCGTGGTGGCCGGGGCGCTCCTGGCGACGGCGCGGTCGCCGGCCTGGGTCGTCCTGGCGGCGATGCTCGGGAACGTCGCGGTGAGCACGGGGGAGACCGGCCCGTTCCTCTCGATCGAGCAGGTCCTGGTCGCCCGCGCGGCCCCCCGGGGCCGCCTCACCCAGTGGATGAGCGCCTACTACCTGGTCGGCTACGCCGCGGCGGGCCTGGGGGCGCTGGCGGTGGCGGCCTCGACCGGCCGGGGGGCGCCGGCGGGGGTGGCGCCGTATGGGCTCCTCTTCTGGGTGTTCGCCGCCTCGGGCGCGCTCCAGGCGGCGCTCTACGCGCAGCTGCCCCCCACGCCGCCCCGGCAACCCGAGCGCGCGGGCGGGCGCCTGCCGTCCTCGGGGCTGATCTACCGGATCGCGGTCCTCTTCGCGCTCGACTCGTTCGCCGGCGGCTTCGTCCTCCAGAGCCTGATGGTGTACTGGCTCCACGTCCGGTTCGATCTCTCGGCGGCGGCGCTCGGCTCCGTGTTCTTCGGGACCCAGGTCCTGACCGTCTGTTCGCTCCTGATCGCCGCCAGCGCCGCCCGGCATCTCGGCCTCGTGAACACGATGGTCTTCTCCCACCTGGCCTCGAACGTGCTGCTGATCCTGATGGGGCTCGCGCCGACCGCGGCGCTGGCGGTGGGGCTCCTGCTCGCGCGCGCGCTGCTCTCGCAGATGGACGTCCCGACCCGCCAGACGTTCCTGATGCTGGTGGTCGGGGACGCGGAGCGCGAGGCGGCCGCGACGGTCACCAACGCCGGCCGGACCGTCAGCCAGGCGGTGAGCCCGGCGCTGACCGGGTACGTGATGCAGGCGCTCGCGCTCTCGGCACCGTTCCTGCTGGGCGGCGGCCTCAAGATCGTCTACGACCTGCTGCTGTACGGCCTGTGCCGGCGAGCCGGCCTCACCGGCGCGGGCCTCACCGCGCGCGAGCGCGGGGGCTCAGCCGCATGAGCAGGCGGTCGACCAGCCCGGGCGCCAGCTCGTTGGCGAGGAACAGGAGCCGGGCGGGCGGATAGGGATGCACCTCGGCCCGCGGGCGGCGGAGGGCGCCGACGATCGCCCGGGCGACGCGCTCCGCGCTCTGGACGGGCCCGCCCCGCCCCGGGCGGCCGAGCCGGTTCTCCTCGACGGCGGGGAACTCGGTCGCGGTGCCGATCGGGCACACGCACGTGACGTGGATCCCCGCCCCGGCAAGCTCCATCCGGAGCGCCTCCGAGAGCCCGATCAGGGCGGCCTTGGACGCGACGTACGCCGCGCGGAACGGGCTGGCGCGCTTGCCGACGACCGAGGCGACGTTCACGATGTGGCCCCCGCCCTGCCGGCGAAGGTGCGGCAGCGCGGCGACGATCCCGTGGACGGCGCCCAGGAAGTTGACCCGCATCAGGCGCTCGTAGTCGGCGACGGTGGTCGCCTCGACCGGCGCCAGGAGGCCGATCCCCGCGTTGTTGACCAGGACGTCGAGCCGGCCCCACGCCGCGACCGTCCCGTCGACCAGCGCGCGGACCGCGGCCGCGTCGGTGACGTCCGTGGGGACCACGCGCCCCTCGCCCCCGGCGGCCCGCACCCGCTCCGCCACCGCCTCCAGCCGGTCCCGGCGGCGCGCGGCCAGGACGACCCGCATGCCGGCCCCCCCGCACGCCACCGCGGTGGCCGCGCCGATCCCGCTCGACGCCCCGGTGACGACGGCTACGCGGCCGGCGAGCCCGCCCGCCATGGGCGGCATTATCCCGGCCGCTCCCCGCGCCGGTCAACGCGCGGCCGCCGCGTGCTACGCTAGGCCGGCCGCGGGCGCGGCCCGCCGGCCGGCGGTGCGCTGCGCCCCGCCGACCTCGACCGCTGGAGGCTCCATGTCCCTCGCCGCCGAGTTCGCCAGGCTCTCCCCGACCAGCGTCGCCGACGCCCTGACGCGCGACCGCGTGATGGACATCGGCATCCGGCCGCTCTGGCCGGGGATGCCGCGGGTGGCCGGTCCGGCCTACACCGTGCGATGCGCGCCGGGCGACAACCTGATGCTCCATGCGGCGATCTACCGCGCCGCGCCCGGCGACGTGGTCGTGGTCGAGGCGGGCGACGTCGACTACGCCGTGGCGGGCGGGAACGTCTGCGCGGTCGCCCAGCGGCGCGGCATCGCGGCGTTCGTGGTGGACGGCGTGATCCGCGACGTGGCCGAGGCGCGCGAGCGCGCGTTCCCCGTCTTCGCGCGGGGCGTGATCCCGATCCCGGGCGGCAAGGAGGTCCTGGGGACGCTCGGCGAGCCGGTCCGGGTCGGCGGCGTCGAGGTCCACCCGGGCGACATCGTCGTGGCCGACGAGGAGGGGATCGCGGTGGTCCCGGCCGCCCGGGCCCGAGCCGTGCTGGAGGCCGCGCGCGCCCGCGCGAACAAGGACGCCGCGACGTCCCTCGACGACTGGGAGCGGGCGCACCGGGCGCGCATCGAGGAGACGCTCCGGCGCAAGGGGTTCGCGGGATGAGCGCCGCCGGGGCCGGCTGAGCCGATGACGGTCGCGCGGCCAGGCTCGGTCGAGGCGGTCACGGCGGCCACGCGCGCCGCGATCGAGCGGTTCAGCGAGGCCTTCGGGCGGCACGACGTCGACGCGATCATGGCGGCCATGACCGAGGATTGCGTCTTCGAGAACACCTGGCCCGCCCCGGACGGCGAGCGCCACGTCGGCCAGGCGGCGGTGCGGCGGGTGTGGGAGCGGTTCTTCCGCGAGACACCGTCGGCCGTGTTCGAGACCGAGGAGGTCTTCGCCGCGGGCGACCGGGGGGTCGTGCGGTGGACCTACCGCTGGCGCAACCCGGACGGGTCGGCGGGCCACGTGCGTGGGGTCGACGTCCTCCGCGTGCGCGGCGGGAAGATCGCCGAGAAGCTCTCCTACGTGAAGGGCTGAGCCCCGCCGGCGGCTCGCCCGGGTGGCGTTCCAGATCGAGGTGCCGTCCGCCGGCGTGCCCGCGGCGCCGTCCGCGACCCGGGGGCTCCGGCAGCACGCACCGAGCGGCCTCCGGCGCCGCCGGGCCGCGTCGGGGGTGGCCCTCAGCGCGTCGTGACGGTGAGGCCGGCGTCGATCACCAGCACCTGTCCCGTCACCCAGCGCGCCTCGTCGCTCGCCAGGTAGACGGCCCCCCAGCCGACGTCCCAGCCCGTCCCCTCGGTGCCGAGGGGGGTGGCCCGCCGCCGCCGCTCCCGCGCCTCGGGTCCGAGCGCCTCGACCATCGGGGTCCACACCGTGCCGGGCGCGATCGCGTTGACCCGGATCCCGTGGGGGCCGAGCTGCACCGCGACGCTCCGGACGAACCCGAGGATCCCGGCCTTGGCGGCGGCGTAGGCGGTGCGCCCGTGGCCACGGAGCCCCGCGATCGACGAGACGCAGATCACCGCCCCGCCGCCCCGCGCGATCAGGGCCGGGACGGCGGCCCGGGTCGCCAGGAACACGGACTTGAGATCGACCCGCACGACCTCGTCCCACTCGGCCTCGCTGGTGTCCAGGAGGTCCTTGCGGGACTCGATCCCGACGTTGTTGTGGAGGACGTCGAGGCCGCCCCAGCGCCCGACGGCCGCCTCGACCATCGCGCGACAGTCGTCGCCGCGCGTGACGTCCGCGGCCAGCGCGGCGGCCTCCCCGCCCTCGGCCCGGATGGCCGCGGCGGTCTCCTCCGCCCGCGCGAGCGCCTGGTCGACGCAGAGGACACGCGCGCCCTCCCGGGCGAAGAGGAGCGCGGCCGCCTTGCCGTTCCCCAGGCCCGGCCCGCGCGAGCCCGCCCCCGTGACGATCGCCACCTTCCCGCGCAGCCGATCCATCGCCCGCCGCCCATCCTCCCTCTCCGGAGGGGCTCCATTCTCGGGTAGACTCTTTGGACGGCGCAACTGGACCTGCCCGGGCGCGGGCATCCGCGAGCGGCGACCATCGGGGTTCGGATGCCGCTTGGCACCGATCCTCGCCGGCCCACACGATCGACGTGGAGCGGGCGGGAGGTCGGGCCGCCGTCCGCCGGGCGCCTCGGCAAGCCGCGGAGCACCGTCAGAAACTCACGGCCCCGGCGGCCCCGCGAACGGGCACGTGCAGTCCCATGGAGGAGACCCCTGCACGGTGCGCATCGCTGCCGCGTCCGGCCGGATGACCGTCGGGACGGCACGGTGCGCGCACCATCGCGACGACCTCGGGCGCCGGCGCCGCCGGGCGAGGATCCGCCCTCGGGCCTGCGCGGGGAGGGAGGGCCCACTCATGGACGCCACGCTGCTCGCCGAGCTCGACGCGCTCTGGCAGGCTGGCGAGGCCAACGACGCCCGCGAGACCGACCGCCGGCGGCGGATGCTGAACATCACGCCGGACACCGGCCGCCTCCTCTGGATCCTCGCCCGTGCGGCGCGGGCGACGCGCATCCTCGAGGTCGGCACCTCCAACGCCTACTCGACCATCTGGCTGGCCGATGCCGCCCGGGCGATGGGCGGCCGGGTGACGACCCTCGAGCGCGAGCCGGCCAAGGTCGCGCTGGCGCGCGAGAACCTCGCCCGGGTGGGCCTCGCCGAGTGGGTGGAGCTCCGGGAGGGGCCCGCCGCCGAGACCCTGCCCCAGCTTCCGGGTCCCTTCGACCTGGTCTTCCTGGATGCCGACCGGCCGAGCTATCTCGCCTATCTCGAGCTGGTCGTCCCGCGTCTCGTCCCCGGCGGCCTCCTGGTGGCCGACAACGTCGTCTCGCACGCCCACGAGCTCGGCGACTTCCTGGCCCGGCTCGCCTCGCATCCGGAGCTCTCGAGCGTGACGGTCCCCGTCGGCAAGGGCGAGGCGATCGCGATCCGGGCCCGCTGACGCGCGCGGGCCAAGCGTCCAGGCCCCCGGCAGGGCGAGGCGATCGCGATCCGGGCCCGCTGACGGGCGCCCGCGAGCTCCGCGGACGCGTCCGGGGGCCGGGCACGGATCCCGTGGCCGTGCGGGACGGCCCCCGCGCGGGGGCCTGCGCGGCTCCAGCGTCCGGGCGAGGCGCGATCGCGCCCCCGGGGGCTCGGGCGGGCGAGGCGCGCCGCGGCGCCCCGCCCGCGCCGGTCCCGAGCGGCGCGGTCAGGCGGGGATGACCGCTTTGATGGACGCGCGCACGGCCTCCAGCGCGCGGTCGAGCTGCTGCTCGGTGATGACGAGCGGCGGCGCCAGGAACACGTGCTCCGAGATGGTGCCATCGCCGACCGGGTAGCTCCGGACCCGGGTGACGAGGCCGCGCTTCTCCATCTCGCGCCGGATCCGGAGGCCGACCTTCTGATCGGGCGGGAATCCGGCCTTGGTCGTCCGGTCCGCGACCAGCTCCGCCGCGGCGATGAGCCCCTTGCCACCCCGGACGTCGCCGATCGGGTGGAGCTCCCGCTGGAGCTCGAGCAGTCCCTGGTAGAGCCGGGTGCCGAGCCGGGCCGAGCGCTCCCACAGCCGCTCCCGCTCCATGATCGCGAGGTTCGCGAGCCCCACCGCGCAGCACATCGGGTGGCCCGAGTAGGTGTAGGCGTGCATCCAGCGGTCCTCGGGCTTGACGGTGTTCATGGCCTCGAAGATGTCGTGCGAGACCACGATCCCGCCGAGCGGCGCGTACCCCGAGGTCACCGCCTTGGCGAACGACTGGATGTCGGGCTGGACGTTCCAGTGCGTCAGCGCGAACCACTGGCCGGTCCGGCAGAACCCGGTGATCACCTCGTCGCCGATGAACAGGACCTCGTGCTTCGTGCAGATCTCGCGGACCCGCGGGAAGTAGTCGTCCGGCGGGACGATCACGCCACCGCCGCCGATGATCGGCTCGGCGATGAACGCCGCCACGGTGTCCGGTCCCTCGCGGAGGATCGCCTCCTCGAGCTCCCGGGCCGCCGCCTGGCCGACGGTCTCCCCCGCCCGCGCGCCCTGGTAGCGGTACGGGTACGGGGCCCCGATGTGGAGGAAGCCGGGGACCCGCGGCTCGAACATCTTCCAGTAGGGCGCCATGCCGGTCGCGCTCATCGCCTGGAGGGTGACGCCGTGGTACGCGTTCTGCCGGGCGATGATCTTGACCTTGTTCGGCTTCCCCTTCGCCTTCCAGTAGAAGCGCGCCGTCTTGAACGCCGACTCGTTCGCCTCGGCGCCGCCGCAGGCGAAGTAGACCGCGGCCATGTTGGGGTAGCTCAGGCCGACGATCTTCGTCGCCAGCTCGACGGCCGGGATGTTCGACGAGCCGACGTAGTTCGAGAAGTACGCGAGGCGCTTCATCTGGTCGTAGGCCGCCCGGGCCAGCTCCTCGCGCCCGTGCCCGACGCTCACGTTCCAGAGGCCGGACAGCCCGTCGATGTACTCGTTCCCGTGGATGTCCTTGATGAGCGCCCCGTGGCCCTCGACCACCACCAGGGGCTCGGCGGCCTCCGAGGAGTGGTGGAGCGGGTGGATCAGATGGGACTGGTCGTTCTTGATCAGCTCGGCCGCCTGCGGCATCGCCATCGAGGCTCCTCCAGGGCTAGGGGTTCTGGGCGTGCGCCGCCAGGTGGGCGCGCCAGTCACCGGACTCGACCCGCGGACCGCGGGTCCGGGCGGGGCCGAGTCGCTCGTTGTAGACGTAGACCCACGCCTCGCGGATCGCGCCGCCGGCGAGGCGGACGGGAACGGACCGGCGGAGATAGAGGCTCCCCGCCTCGTCGGCGGGATCGTGCCACTCCTCGCGGTCCAGCGCCGGCAGGCGGGCCGCCAGGTCCGGCACGCGGTAGAGCTCGCCCGCGACCCAGCCGGCCGCGTCGAGCACCACGCCGGGATACTCGCCGAAGTGGTAGAGCGACCCGCGGATCCGGCCGGGCCCCTCGAGGATCGCCGGACCGAGGAGCGGGCGCCGGGAGAAGCCCTCCATCAGGGTGCCGTAGGCGAAGACCCGGTCGGGACCGCCCACGGCCGCGGAACGCGCCGACGCCACGCCGGTCATTGTAGTCCTCCGGCCGGGGGGCGTCGAGGCGGACGGGGCATCCGCCCGGGACGCCATCCGCCCGCGACGGCATCCGCCCGCGGCGGCGGCTTGCCCGGGCGCGCGCGGGACCGCTATGATCGGGCCGCGTGGCTGCTCCGCCGTCGGCCGGACCGCGTCGTCGGTTCGCCCTGCTGGTGCTCCTCGGCGCGGTCGGCGTCGCGCTGCTCGCCGTGCCCGTGCGGCACCGGTGGTGGGGCGGGTGGCTCCTCGCGATCGCCGAGGCGGGGGTCGTCGGGGGGCTCGCCGACTGGTTCGCCGTCACCGCCCTCTTCCGCCGCCCGCTCGGGCTCCCCATCCCGCACACCGCGCTGATCCCCGCGAACTGGGAGCTCATGGCCGCGCGCGTGGGCACGATGGTCGGCGACCGCGTCCTCACCCGCGAGTACCTGGCCCGGGAGGTCGCCGCCGTCGACGTGGCCGGCCTCCTCCGCCGCGGCGCCGGGCGGCTGCGCCGCGAGGACCTGGACGCCCTCGGCCGGCGGGTCGGCGCCTGGCTCGCCGGCGAGGTCCCGCCGGGGGCGGTCCGGGAGCTGCTCGAGCGCGTCCGGGAGCTGGCCGGCCGCCGGCCCGCGGCGCCCGTCCTCGCGTGGGCGATCGAGGGCGCGCGGCGCGAGGGGTGGGATCGCCGCGTGGTCGCGGCGCTGGCGCGCGCCCTCGGCGAGGCGGCGGACCGGCCCGACGTCGTGCGGGCGCTGGACGCCGTGGTCGCCGACCTGCTCGGCCGCTACCGGGAGGGCGCCGGGACGTACCCGCGATTCTGGCTCGGGCTGGCCGAGCTGTTCGGGCTGGTCGACCGGGCGCGGATCGTCGAGGCGCTCCGGGCGGGGCTTCGCACCGTGGCCACGGAGCCGGACCACCCGCTCCGCCTCGAGCTCCTCGCCGCGGTCGCCGAGCTGCCGGCCCGCCTCCGCACCGACCCCGCCCTCCAGGCGCGGGTCGAGGCGGCGAAGGCCGATCTCCTGGCCAGCGCGGCGGTGGCCGAGCTCGTGCGCGACGTCGCGGCCTCGCTCCACCGGACGCTGGTCGCCGATCTGGGCAGCGCGGAGTCGGCGGTGGTCGGCTGGACCGTCGAGCGGCTCGAGGACCTGCGGCGCGCGGTGGTCGACGATCCCGCCGTCGCGGCCGACGTGGACGCCTGGCTGAAGCGCCGGATGACCGAGCTGGTCGAGCGCCACCACGGCCGGCTGGCCGCGCTCGTCGAGGGCGGGATCCGCGCGCTCGGGCCGGAAGGGGCGGTACGGCTCATCGAGGACCAGGCGGGCGACGACCTCCAGTTCATCCGCGTGAACGGGACGGTGGTGGGCGGGCTCGCCGGCGGCGCGATCTACGCGGTCCACCTGCTGCTGAACTGGCGCTGACCCGGGCGGCGCGCCGGCCGGGAGGGGCGGGGCCCCGGATCGGCCCCGCCGGACCGCGGTGCGCCTCCGGTCCGGCCTGACGACCGGCTCCGGGACGCTGGCCGGCGCCTCCCGTGGAGAGCCGGCGAGCCCCGTGGAGAAGGGCGGATGCTCACCCTCGCCAGGAGACCGGGAAACCCGGTCGAGGCGGCGCAGCGGGACCGCCCGGGGGTGCCGTCAGGCGGCCGGCGAGGTGGGCGGCCGCGGAGCGGCGGGGGCCGGCGCGTCCGGCGCGCGCGCGGGCTCCGTCCCGGAGCCCGTCGGCGGCACCGCTCAGCCGCGGCCCCGGCGGGAGAGCCACACGAGGAGCGCGGTCACCAGGCCGGCGCCGAGGATCCCCTCCCAGCTCACGCGGACGCGCCCCCGTTCACGGCGCGGAGGACGGCGTCGACGAACTGCGCCTCCGGGAGCGCCCCCTCGAACGAGACGCGGTCGTTGACGACCGTCTTCGGCACCGCCATCACCATGTAGCGCTGGGCGAGGTCCGGGAACTCCGTCGCCTCGATGCAGTCCCCCCGGATCCACTCCGACGCGACCGCGAGATGGTGAGCCAGGCGCACGGCCCGGGGGCAGTGGGGTCAGGTGGGGGTCGTGAAGACCTGGATGTGGACGCGCTCCCTGAGGCCGGCCAGCCGCTCCAGGGTCTCGGCGCCGAGCGAGGGGACACCCGAGGAGGCGGCGACCATCGCGTCGATGAGGTTCGTGAACTCGTAGCCCATCGGGATGCCGAAGAAGCGGATGCCGTAGTCCCGGGCCCCTTCCACGACGATCGCCGGCATCCGGTCGACGCCGTAGGCGGCCGCGCGGTCGCGGTCGATGTGGAGGTTCAGGAGCTCGACCGTGACCTGGTCCGAGCACTCGGCGACTTCCCGGACGAGCCGCTCGGTCTCGAGCGCGTACTCGGAGGCCTCCAGCTGGCTCGTGAACACGACCAGCTTCACGGGCCCGGCCAGCCGCGCGAGCTCGTCCCGCACCGCCGCCCGGTCCCGCTCGGTCAGGATCGCCACTCGTGCCTCCCCGGGGATCGATCGCGCGGCGCGACAGCCGCGCTCGCGGCCCATTATACGGCCGGTCCGGGCGCGAGCCCGGGCCGCGCGCCACCCGGCCGGCGGTGGACGCTCTCCTCGCGGTCCCGAGGCGCCGACCGAGGATCGCCCGCGCCTCCGGCAGGTCGAACGGGCGGCGGAGCGCTCGCGCCAGCTCCCGGACGAACCCGAGCCCCGCGACGAGATCCCCGAGCGGGGGAGGGCGGCCGGCAGTCAGCGCGGGGTGCGGGGCCCGGAGCGGGCGGCCGCCCGGGTGCGGCCGGGAGCGGCCGATGCCGGGCGCGCGGTCATCCGAGCCGGGCGAGCCCCTCGCGGATGCGGCGGAGGGCCTCCTGGATCGTGGCGGGCGACGCCGCGTACGAGAGCCGCAGGTACCCCTCCCCGTACTCGCCGAAGGCGCTGCCGCCGAGCACCGCGACCCCGGCCTCCTCGAGGAGGCGGGACGCCACCTCCCGCGACGGCCGCCCGAACGACCGCACGTTCGGGAACACGTAGAAGGCGCCGCGCGGCCGGGCGCAGCGGACGCCGGGAATCCCGTTGAGGCCGTCGACGATCAGGTCGCGCCGGCGCCGGAACTCCTCGACCATCGCCTGGACCGGGCCGTCGTCGCCCTGGAGGGCGGCCAGCCCGGCGTGCTGGACGAACGTCGCCGTGCACGAGGCCGAGTTGGTCATGAGCCGCGTGACGTGCTCGGCCAGCGGCGTCGGCATCACGCCGAACCCGAGCCGCCAGCCCGTCATGGCGTACGTCTTCGAGAAGCCGTCCAGGATGATGGTCTGGGCCTTCATCCCGGGCAGGCTCGCGATGGACGCGAACTCGCCCTCGTAGAGGAAGCGGCGGTAGATCTCGTCGGCGAGGACCGGCACCTGGTAATGGCGCGCCAGCTCCGCGATGCGGCCGATGTCCTCGCGGCCGAGCACGCCGCCGGTCGGGTTCTCCGGCGAGTTGATGATGATGAGCTTGGTCTTCCGGGAGACCCGCCGCTCGAGGGCGGCCACGTCGAACCCGAACCCCGTCTCCTCGAGGAGCGGGATCGGCACCGGCACCCCGCCGACGAAGTTGATGACGGACTCGTAGATCGGGAAGCCCGGGTTCGGGTACACGACCTCGTCGCCCCGGTTCACCAGCGCCATGATCACGAAGAACATGATCGGCTTGGCGCCCGGCGTCACCACCACCTCGTCGGGAGCGACCGGGATGTGGCGGGACTTGCCGATGTGCTCGGCGATCGCTTCCCGGAGCTCCGGCAGCCCCGCCGAGGGCCCGTAGTGGGTGGCGCCGGCGTCGAGCGCGCGCTTGGCCGCCTCGCGGATGTGAGCCGGGGTGTCGAAGTCCGGCTCGCCGATCTCCAGGTGCACGACCGTCTTGCCCTGCCGCTCCAGGGCGCGCGCCCGCGCGAGCACCTCGAACGCGGTCTCGGTCCCGAGCCGCCCCATCCGCTCCGCGACCCTGCTCTCGATCATGACCGTGCGCTCCTTCCGCCCAGACGACCCTGGACTCCGGTCGCGTCCCGCGGGCCGCCGCGGCGCCCCGCCCGTGCCACCGCGAGCCGCGCGGCAGGTCCTTCCTCCCGCGCCGGCCCACCCACCGCCCGGCCCGCCCGCGCGCGCTGGCCGCGCGCCGCCGCTCTCGCCGCGCGAGCCGGCGGGACAATCGAGCCGGAACGGTGGGAGCCTGACGGCGAGTGACCTCCCGGCGTGGCGGCGAGCAACCGCCGCGATCTTACCGCGCGCCGGAGCGGCGGCTCAAGGCCACGGCGCGGCGCCCCCCGCCCTCGATGGTCGCGCGGGGCGACGCGCCCGGGGCCCGCGCGCGGCGCCACACCCGGCGGCGGCGCCGGCGGGCATGGCCACGCCCCGGGGCGGCGTGGACCTGCCGGGCGCTCACGGCGCTCCGACCACCGCCGGAATGGCCGATCCCGCTCAAGGGTGCGGCCGATTCGTTCACGCACTCTCAGCGGAGCGTGAGGACCACGGTCGCGGTCGCCAGCAGGTTGCCGGTCGCGTGGGCCACCATCCCCGGGACGAGGCTCCGGGTCGCCTCGTAGGCGAGCGCCCACACGATCCCGCTCCCCAGGACGGACGCGAAGCCGACTGCGCCGTAGCCGTGGGCGGCCGCGAAGACGATCCCGCTCGCCAGCGCCGCCGGCAGCGGCGACAGGCGGAGGCGGAACGTCGCGTAGAGCACGCCCCGGAAGAGCACCTCCTCGAGGATCGGAGCCATGATCACGCTGTCGAGGACGTCGGCCAGCACGTCGCCTCGCGAGCCCCAGACCAGCCGCTCCTGGAACCCGTCGGTCCAGTGCGGCGAGAACCCCAAGCGGGCGCCGCCGGTCTCGATGACCAGGTCGGCGAGCGTGGACAGGCCGATCAGGACCACGCTCGCCCGCCCGAGCGCGCCCCACCGGCCGGACGCCCCGCGGAGGCCGAAGAGGGCGCGCGCCGAAAGCTCCCGCGCGCGGCAGTACGCCCAGGTGGCGGCGAGCAGCGGCACGGCCGAGAGCAGCGAGAGGAGCGCGGCGACGCCCGCGGAGTCGGGGAGGAACGACCCGAGCCCCGCGACCCCGACCAGGCCGACGCCGCCCCGGGTGAAGAGGCCCAGGCCATCGAGGCCGCTCCAGACCGGCGGGATCGGGGCGCCCGCCACCCGGCGCCGGGCGGCGCCGAGGAGCCCGGCCGCCCCGGCCGCGCTCGCGAGGAGGAGCAGCCCCTCGGCCCCGAGCAGCGCGCGCTGGCGCTGCAGCAGCCGCCGGCCGCGCGCGAGCACCGCCGCGTCCGCGGCCGCCGCCGCGGCGGGGTCCCCGAGACGCATCGCCAGCGCCGCCACGAGCCGGTCGCGGAACCAGTCCGGCTCGAGCTCGGTCCGCGCCCCGGTCAGGGCCGACTCGAGGGCCGCGGAGGTCGGCGGCTCGGGGGCGTAGGCCGCCGCCGCCCAGGCCGCCAGCCGCCGCCCGGGCTCCTCGGCCGGCGCCCACTCGGCGAGGGCGCGGCCGATGTCGGCGGCGCGCCCGTCCTCGGCCAGGAGGACGATCCGCTGGAGCTCGGCGAGCGGCGAGCCCTCCGCCTCCACGAGCTCGGTGTACCACCCGATCGCCTCGTCGCGGGAATCGTCCTCGGCGCCGAGCGCGAGCTCGTACAGCCGCCGCTCCCAGGCCGGTGCGCGCCGGGCCGCGGCCCGGAAGTCCAGGTCGCGCCCGACGACACGCGCGAGCGAGGCGTCCGGGCGCTGGAGGGTCTCGAGGGGCGGCGTGGGCCAGACGGCGAGCGTGGAGAGGCTCAGCAGGATCGCGCCGGTGAGGACCGTGCCCCACCGCGTGAAGTATCGCGGCGCCGGGACGACCTCCGGCCCGGCGGGCCCGGCGCCGGCGTGCTCGGCGGCCACGGGCCGGGAGTATACCGCGCCGGCGGCCCGACGCTATAATGCGCCACCGGGCTGCCGGGCCCCGGGCCAGCCAGCGTGGACGCGATCGCAGTCAGGGACCTCTCGAAGCGTTACCGGACCCGCGACGGCGAGGTGGCCGCGCTGGAGGGGATCACCTTCGGCCTGGCCGAGGGGGACTTCGTCGCCGTCGTCGGGCCATCCGGCTGCGGCAAGTCGACGCTGCTGAAGATCCTGGCCGGCCTCTTGCCCCCCTCCCGCGGGGCGGCCCTCCTCCGCGGCACCCCCATCGCCGGGCCGCGGCGCGACATCGGCATGGTCTTCCAGGCGCCCGTCCTGTTCCCCTGGCGCACGGTGCTCGACAACGTCCTGCTGCCGGTCGACGTCCAGGGGCTCGCCCGCGAGCGGTACGGGCCGATCGCGCTCGACCTCCTCGCGCTGGTAGGCCTGGACGGGTTCGAGCGGCGGTACCCGTGGGAGCTGTCCGGAGGCATGCAGCAGCGGGTCGCGCTGACCCGCGCGCTGGTCCACGACCCCGCGATGCTCCTGATGGACGAGCCGTTCGGCGCCCTCGACGCGATGACCCGCGAGCAGATGAACGTCGAGCTCCAGCGCATCTGGCTGGAGCGCCGGAAGACGGTCGTGTTCATCACCCACTCGATCCCGGAGGCCGTGTTCCTGGGCGCGCGCGTCCTCGTCATGAGCCCGCGTCCGGGCCGGATCCTGGAGGACGTCCGGGTCGACCTCCCCCACCCGCGCCCGCTGGAGGTCATGAACACCCCGGCGTTCGGGGAGTACGTCCGCGAGATCCGCGGCCGCTTCGCGGCGGTTGGGCGGACGGACGGGTAGCCGGCGCCGATGGGGCGGGCGCGCCGGATCGGGCTGAGCGCGGCGTTCTTCGTCGCCTCGATGGCGGGCTGGGAGGCGCTCGTCCGCGGGCTCGCCATCCCCCCGTACATCCTCCCCGCGCCGACCGCGGTCGCCGTCGCGCTGTGGCGGGGGTTCGCCACCGGCCTCTACCTCGTCCACCTCTGGCACACCCTGCTCGAGACGCTGCTCGGCTTCGCGCTCGGGTCCGCGCTCGGGTTCTGCCTGGGGACGGCGGTCGCCACCAGCCGGTGGGTCGAGTACTTCCTGTACCCGTACATCGTCATGTTCCAGTCGCTGCCCAAGATCGCCCTCGCCCCGCTGATCGTGATCTGGTTCGGTCTCGGCCTGGCGTCGAAGGTGGTCAACGCGGCCCTGGTGGCGTTCTTCCCGCTGCTCGTGAACACGACGGTCGGGCTCCGCTCGACCGACGAGGACCGCCTGAGCCTGATGCGCTCCCTGGCGGCCACCGAGCGGCAGGTGTTCTGGATGCTGCGCCTGCCGAACGCGCTCCCGTTCGTGATGGCGGGGCTCGACGTCGCGATGATCTTCGCGCTCATCGGCGCGATCGTCGGCGAGTTCGTGGGGGCGACCGCCGGGCTCGGGATGCTGATCCAGAGCATGAACTTCACGATGGACGTCTCGGGCCAGTTCTCGGTGCTGCTGGTGCTCTCGGCGGTCGGGCTGGCCCTCAACCGAACCATCCAGCTCGTGCGCCGGCGCGTCCTGTTCTGGGACCCTTCCGAGAAGGCCGCCCGGGAGCGCGCGCTGCCCGACGAGGCGGCGGTGCCCGCCCCCCTGGCCCGGGACCCGCGCGCCAAGAAGGAGGTCGCCGCATGGTGAGCTCGCGCCGTCGCCGTCCCCGACCCGTCCTGGCCGTCGCCGCGCTGGCCCTGGTGGCGCTGGCCGGCGCGCGGCCCGCCCCCGCCCAGACCCGGATCAAGGTCGGGTGGTGCGCGCGCACGGTCTCGGCCGCCGCGGCCCCGTTCGCGATCGCCCGGAAGCTCGGGTGGTTCCGCCAGGAGGGGATCGAGGTGGAGCTGGTGCCGCTCCCGGGCTCGACGGACTGCGTGAAGAACGTCGCCGTGCGGGAGGTCGACTTCTCGCTCCCGAGCGTCGAGCCGCTGGCGGTCGGGCGACCGCAGGGGATCCGGGCCAAGATCTTCTACACCGCCTACCAGGGGAACATCTACGGCATCGCGGTGCCGGCCGACAGCGCGATCCGCACCGCCGCCGACCTGCGCGGCAAGCGCATCGGCGTCATCTCGATGAGCTCGGCCGGCGTCCTCATCGCGCGCGAGCTCGCCCGGGCTGCCGGCCTGGACCCCGAGCGCGACATCACCGTCGTCGTCGCCGGCGAGGGCGCTCAGACCGCGGCGATGGTCCGCAACGGCCAGGTGGACGCGCTGAGCCAGTTCGACACCCAGTACGCGATGGTGCAGAACGCCGGGGTGACGCTGCGGATCCTGGACACGAGCGCCATCGACCGCTTCCCGTCGAACGGGTTCCTGGCCCTCGAGGAGACGCTCCGGACCCGGCGGCGCGAGGCGGTGGCGCTGGCGCGGAGCTACGCGAAGGGAACCGTCTTCGCGATCGCCAACCCCGCGGCGGCGGTGCGGATCCTCTGGGAGGTCTTTCCGCAGACCAAGCCGACCGGCAAGGACGAGGCGACCGCGCTCCGCGACGACACCGCGGTGCTCCAGGCCCGGGCCCGGAACTGGCGGCTCGACAGGGCCGGCGTCCGGCGCTGGGGCGAGAACTCCGAGGCGAACTACGGCGCGTACGCGGACTTCATGTTCCGGACCGGCATCATCAAGCAGGCGGTCACCGCCCAGGAGCTCGTCACGAACGAGCTCATCGAGGAGATCAACCGGTTCGATCCCGAGCAGGTGGCGGCCGAGGCCCGGGCCTACAAGCCCGGTCCGTGAGCGCGGATCGCGCCGCCCCGGGCAGCCGGGCGGACCGGGCGACTGCCGCGCCCGGCGGCGGGCCGGACCGTGCGACCGCCGCCCCGGGCGGCCCCGGGGCCGGATCGTCGGCCGAGCCGGCGCTCGACGGGCTCGATCTGACGGACCTCCACATCCACGTCGGCGGCGCGGTGGCGCCGCACGTGCTGTGGGAGATCGCTCACGACCACGGGTTCAAGCTCCCGGTGAAGACGTACTGGGAGTTCCGGGACCTGGTCTACGCCGATCCCGAGCGCGTCACCTCGCTCGACAGCTACCTCGACATCCTCCACCGCTGGACCGAGCGCATCCAGTCCTCGCCGTCGGCGATCGAGCGCTCCGTCTACTCCATCATCGGCAAGGAGTACCGTTCGTCCCGCGTCTCGACCATCGAGCTCCGCTTCAACCCCATGAAGCGCAACCTGGGCGGGGAGCGCGACCTCGACTACATCATCGCCGCCGCGATCCGGGGGATGGAGCGGGCCTGCCTGGCGTACGGGATCCGGGCCGGGCTCATCTTCTGCCTGGCCCGGGAGTTCGACTACGAGTTGAACGACATCATCGTCCGCAAGGCCGAGCGGTACCGGGACCGGGGCGTGGTCGGGATCGACCTGGCTGGACCCGAGCGGCACACCCTCGAGTTCGGCGGGGACGTCGAGCGCTACCGGGGCCTCTTCGCGCGAGCCCGGGCGGCGGGGCTCGGCACGACGATCCACACCGGGGAGACCTCGCACACCGGCGCCAACGGCGTCCACGCCGTGCTCGAGAAGCTCCGCCCCGACCGGATCGGCCACGGCATCGCCGCCGCGCGCGACGCCGGCCTCCTGCGGCGGCTGGTCGACCAGGGCACGGTGCTGGAGCTCTGCCCCTCGTCCAACCTGCGGACCCGCGCCGTCTCCGGATGGGAGGAGCTGCGGGAGGTCTACGGGCGGCTCCGCGCGGCGGGCGTGCGGACCACCATCAACACCGACGGGACGTACCTCCTGCGGACGACGCTCCGGCGGGAGTTCGAGCTCCTCCTCGCCCACCGGGTCCTGGACGCGGAGGGCGCGCGGCGGTGCATCGAGACCGCCCGGGAGGCGACCTTCCTCCGGTAGGCCGCGCCGGCGCCCGCCGGCCCCGGCCGTCGGCGACCGGCCCATCGACCCCCGGCTGCCGGCGCCCCGGCCGGCGCCCGCCGACGAACCGGGGATCGACCGTTGCCGCCCGGCCCGAACCGTGCCACGCTGACCCGCGCCGACCCTCGACTCGACGACCCCGGCGCACGCTCGCGCGGTCGGCCGCGGGCCCGCCCGAAGTCCCCGACGCAGGAGGCTCGCGTGAAGCGCCAGGTCATCAGCACCGACCGGGGCCCTCGCACCGGACTGCCCTACTCCCAGGCGATCCGTCACGGCGACCTGGTCCACGTGGCGGGCCAGGTCGCGATCGATCCGGCGACCGGCCGCGTCGTCGAGGGCGACATCCGGGCGCAGACGCGCCAGGTCCTCGAGAACATCGACGCGATCCTGCGCGCCGCCGGCACCTCGCTGGCGCACGCCGTCGAGTGTCTCTGCTTCCTCCGCGACGTCGACGACTTCGCCGCCTTCAACGAGGTCTACAAGGGCTTCTTCCCGACCGATCCACCGGCCCGCACCACCGTGCAGGCGGTGCTGCCCCGTCCGGAGCTGCGGGTGGAGATCCGCGCGGTCGCCGCGATGCCGCCGCGGCGGGCCACCGCACGCGCCGGGCGCCCGAGGGCGGGGGCCGCGACAGGACGGCGGCGCTGACCGGAGGCCGCCGCGCCGGCGGCGGAACCGCGCGCCACCCGAGCGCCGCCGGCTCCAGGCGCCGCGTCGAGGCGACCGCGCGCGGCCCGTCCACCGCGACCCGGACGGCCCTCGGGCCGGTCCCCCTCTCGACGGTGCGCGCTCCGACGGGCACGGCTATAATGGCGAAGCTCGCGGCTTCGGAGGGGGCCCGGGCGCCTTGGTGGTTGCATGCAGTGGGACGTGTCTGAGCGACCGCAGCACGCGCGAGGGTCTCCGCTGGTCGGCTCCGGCCGCGCTCGCGGCGTCCGCCGCGCCCCCGCCCCTGGCCGCCCCGCGTCCGCGGCCGGTCCCTGCCTGACGCCGTGAGCGACGCCTCGGGCCGCGCGCTCGCCGGGCGGGTCTCGGACGAGGCGATGGCGGTGTTCAGCCGGCTCGCCGACGCGGTGGGCCACGAGCTCCGGAACCCGCTCGGGGTCATCACGAACTCGGTCTACTACCTCCGCATGGTGCTCCCGGAGGACGAGCGCTACCGGAAGCACCTCGACATCCTGCAGCGGGAGGTCTCCACCGCGGCGCGGATCGTCGCCGAGCTGGTGGAGGTGGCGCGGGTGGCGCCGCCCAGCCCCGCGCCGACCGACCTCAACGCGCTGGTGCGGCGGGTGGTGGACCGCGTGGCGCGACCGCCCGCCGTCCAGCTCGGGGTCGAGCTGGAGCCTGCCGGACCCGTGCTCCGGGTCGATCCCGACCAGGTCGAGCTCGCCCTCGGCCACCTCGTCGCCAACGCGCTCGAGGCGATGCCGGCCGGCGGCACCCTGACCGTCCGCACCGCCCGCGGGCCGCGCGGCGACACGGTGTCGGTGGCCGACACCGGCGTCGGGATCCCGCCCGAGCACCTGGACCGGATCTTCGAGCCGCTCTTCACCACCAAGCCACGCTGCCTCGGGCTCGGGCTCACGGTGGCCCGGGCCCTGGCGGAGGCCAACGGGGCGCGGGTCCAGGTGGAGAGCGCGCCCGGCCGCGGCAGCCGCTTCGACCTGTGCTTCCCCCGGCCGGAGGCGCGCGAGCGCGGGCGGCCGGGCGCGGACGCGGCGCCCGGCGAGGCCTGACGGGCGACCGGCATGATCCAGCCGCGCGTGCTCGTCATCGACGACGACCCCGGCACCTGCGAGACGATCGGGGACGTCCTCCAGGCCCGCGGCATCGACGTGCAGACGACCACCCGCGGGAAGACCGCGCTGGAGCGCCTCGCGAGCGTGCCGGTCGACGTGGCGATCGTCGACATCCGGCTCCCCGACCTCCCCGGCCTCGAGCTGCTGGACGCCGCCCGGATGATCCGGCCCGACCTCGAGGCGATCGTGATCACCGGCTACGCGTCGGTGGCCACGGCGGTCCAGGCGATCAACACCGCGGCGTTCGCCTACTTCGTGAAGCCGTTCGACATGAACCAGCTCCTGGTCACGCTCGACAAGGCGCTCGAGAAGCAGCGCCTGGCCCGGGCGCTCCGGGAGTCGGAGGAGCGTTACCGGCTCCTCATCGACAGCATCGGCGATGCCGTGTTCCTGCTCGACCTGGAGGGGCGGGTCGTGTTCGCGAACCGCCGGGCCGTCGACCTGAGCGGCTACCCGGAGGCGGACCTCCTGGGCCGCCCCCTGCTGGCGCTGCTGGCGCCCGAGGGCGCCCGGGCGGTCGAGGCGCCGCTGGCCGCCGCGAACATCGGGACGGGCGTGCTCCCGGTCCACGACGTCCGGCTGCTCCGGCAGGACGGCCGGAGCCTGTGGGTGGACGTGACGGTCAGCGGGGTCGTGAAGGGCGGCCGGCTGGTCGGGCGGCTCGGGGTCATGCACGACGTCACCGAGAAGAAGCGGCTGGAGGACCAGCTCCGGCACAGCCAGAAGCTCGAGGCCGTCGGGCGGCTGGCCGGCGGGGTCGCCCACGACTTCAACAACCTGCTCGCGGTGATCATGGGCTACAGCGACCTCATCCGGGTCAACGCCCGGAAGAGCGACCGCCTGGCCCGCGACATCGAGGAGATCCGCCGGGCCAGCGAGCGCGGCGCCAGCCTGACCCAGCAGCTGCTGGCATTCAGCCGCGGGCAGCTGCTGCAGCCCCAGGTGGTCGAGGTCAACGCGCTGGTGGGCGCGATGGCCGACATGCTCCGCCGGGTCATCGGCGAGGACATCGAGCTCGAGCTCCAGCTCGATCCGGAAGCCGGCTGCGTGACCGGCGATCCCGGCCAGCTGGAGCAGGTCGTCCTGAACCTCGTCCTGAACGCGCGGGACGCGATGGCCCGTGGAGGCCGCCTGACGCTCGAGACGGCGCGCGTCGACCTGGACGTCCGCCACGTCGAGCACCACGCCGGAGCAGGCCTGGGCCCCCACGTGCGGCTCACCGTCCGCGACACCGGCTGCGGCATGCCGCCCGAGGTGATGGCCCACCTCTTCGAGCCGTTTTTCACGACGAAGGAGCCGGGCCGCGGCACCGGGCTCGGCCTCTCGACCGTCTACGGGATCGTCAAGCAGCACGGCGGGCACGTCGAGGTCGACAGCCAGCCGGGCCAGGGCAGCACGTTCCGGGTCCACCTGCCCCGGGTCGACGCCGAGCCCGAGCCGCAGCGGCCGGCCGCGACCGGCAAGGCGCGGCCGCGCGGCACCGAGACCGTGCTGGTCGTCGAGGACGAGGAGGCGCTCCGGGACCTGATCGGACGGATCCTCGGCCACAGCGGCTACACGATCCTGCCCGCCGGCGACGGCGAGGAGGCGCTGGCGCTGGCTGGCAAGCACCCGGAGCCGATCCACCTGCTGGTGACCGACCTGGTCATGCCGCGGATGGGCGGGTTCGAGCTCGCCGCCCGGGTGCGCGGCGCGCATCCGGAGACCCGGGTGCTCTACCTGTCGGGGTACAGCACCGAGACCCTGGAGGAGCGGGCCGACGTGGGCGCCGACGCCGTGCTCCTCCAGAAGCCGTTCACGCCGGACGCGCTGCTGCGGACGGTGCGCGAGGTGCTGGACCGGCCGGACGCCCGGCCCGCCCGGTAGCCGGCGCGCGCCCGCGCTGGCCCAACTTCCGCAGTTCGGGGACCCCCCAGCCGCCCGCGCGCGGCGCCGGGCCCGCGAGCCTGCGCGAGACGTCGACCGCTTCACCCGCGCGGCGTTTGGCGCCTGCCCGCGCACCTGCGTCAGCCCGCTCGCCGGCATCCGTGGCGGCAGACCTTTTCGGCGCGCCACGAACGGGCACCAGTCTCCGGGCCGGCGCCCGTGGGCGTGGTCCAGGAACGGGATGCGGTGGGCTATCGTCGGACGCGTGGCAACGCGTGGCGCCCCGCTGAAGCCCAGGCTCAAGGTGTGGATCCTCTTCGACGACCGGGTCGAGTTCGGGGACGGGCGGGCGCACGTCCTCGAGCGGATCGAGGCGCGTGCACGTGGTCCGGCCGGACGTGCCCCTGTGGGCCGCCCGCCGGGTAGTGACGCACCGCGCCCCTGTACCGCAAGCCTCCTGAAGGCTTCCCGAAGGTGACGGCTCCCACCCTCCCCGAATGGGACGGTGACAGGTCTCGGCGGAGGCCTGGAGAGGCGTGGCCGCCCGGGGGCGTCACCGGCATGTCGTCGGCCGCGGCGGCCGACGACGGTCGAGCGAAGCGCGGTCGGTGGGAATGGCGCGGAATTAGGCGACGGTCGAGCCGACTCCGGCTCGCCGCCCGGGCCGCTGGGGACGCCCGCCGGCGCTGGACACCGTGAGGACGTGGAGGACGTCCTTCAGGCTCAGATACCCGACGAGCCGATCGCCGTCGAGGACGGCCAGGCGGCCGAGTCCGTTCCTGGAGAGCTTCTCGAGTGCCGCGGTGAGGCGATCGCCCGGGGCCGCCGCCAGCGCCTCCTCGAGCGGGCGCATGACCTCACGCACCGGCGTCGTGGCCCAGCGATCTCGGGCCACGTCCCCGAGTTGGTGGACGGTGAGGATGCCCAGGACGCGGCCGCCGTCCAGCACCGGGAAACTCGTGACGTGGTGACGCCAGAAGTAGTCGTCGACGGCCGCCGCGAGCGGCAGGTCTGGCCGGAGGTGGATCACGTCCGTCGTCATCACATCGCGAACGGCGAGGGGTCCCAGGGTCCGCCGAAGGACGACCTGCTGGTAGCTGCCTTCGGCGGCCTGCCGGAGGAACAGGCCGATCAGGACGAGCCACAGGCCTCCGAGGAACTCGCCGGTGAGCCCTCGCAGGATGCCGAGCCCCATCAGGACCACGCCGACGGCCGAGCCCGCGCGGCTCGCCACGCGCGTCGCCCACTGGAGGTTGCCCTTCGCGCGCCAGAGCGCGGCGCGCAGGAGGCGGCCCCCGTCGAGGGGAAAGCCGGGGACCAGGTTGAACGCGCCGACCACGAGGTTCACGGTCCCCAGGTAGCGTAGGATCGCCGCCAGTGTCGGTCGCGCGCCGGCGAGCCCGGCGGCGGCCAGCGCGAGGCCGCCGAGGGCGAAGCTCGTGAGCGGGCCCGCGATCGCCACGCGAAACTCGACGCCCGGGCTGTCCGGCTCGCGCTCGAGCTGCGAGACGCCGCCGAAGATGTGGAGCGTGATGGCGGAGACGGGCAGGCCGTGGCCCCGAGCCACCACGGAGTGGGAGAGCTCGTGCAAGAGGACGGAGACGAAGAGCAGAAGGGCGGCCACGAGCCCGCTGATCCAATAGGTGCGCGCGGCCACGTCGGCCAGCACGTGGGGGAAGTAGCCTACGGACAGGCTCCACGCCAGGAGTCCGTAGACGACGAGCCAGCTCGCGTGGACCCGGACCGGGATCCCGGCGACTCGGAAGAGCGTGACGGCGTTATCCATCATCATCGATCCTCCCTTTCCAGGAGGAAGGCGGCCGAGATCGGCACGACAGGCTCCGTCACGAGGATACCCCTGCGCGCCGAGCGCGGCATTGGCTGGCTCCACTACCGCCCGCAGACACCCCAATCCGGCGTGGCGTCCCTCCGCGGAACGGACCGGACGCGTGGCCATGAGCGTGAGGCCCTCCTCCCCACCCTGGCGTCGGTCGCGGGACCGGCCACCCCACCGGTGGGGTTTCGCGCGGGAGGATGTCGCTCGTGCACAGGCGCTGGTACGCGATCTGGTCGGAGCGAGGGGCCAGCGCCCGTCGCCGTCGCCGACGGCCCGGACCGCACAGTGTAGTCCCGACGGCGAGGTGGCGGGGCCCATCTCCAACAAGCCGGGACGGGTCCTCCGATACTCTCTTGCCCCCCCCGGGGGGGATGTAACTTGTCATGTCGGGCCCCTTCCCCGTCGAATCGATCCGGGGCGAGAGAGCGACATGGACGACGATTCCCGTCCTTGGACGGGCGGGCACGGGCCACCCCGGTGACCTCGACCGGCTGCTCTACCAGCGGATGGGAGCGGCTGGGGCCGATCGACACTGGCCAAGCCCGTGGAGTTCGAGCGGTCGTGCACGGATAGTGGACGAGGATCCTCGGACGCAGGGGGGCCGACGGAGCACTCAGCGAGCGTTAGCCGGTTGCGGCGGCGATTCGCTCCCGGGTGAGAGGCGGAGGGAGATGGACGGCGCAGAGGGCCTCCTCGAGGCGGCGGGCATGCGCCACCCCTGTGACCTCGACCTGCTGCTCTTCTTCGACGCGCACCCGCATGGGCTCCTGACCGCCGAGAAGCTCGCGGCGCTGGTTGGCTATGACGCCCAGCAGGTGGGGCGGTCCCTCGAGTGGCTCGTGACCAAGGGCCTGCTGAGCCGGTCGCTCAATCCCAACCACCCGCACGTGGCGCGGATGTATCGCCTCAGACCGGAGGCGGGCGAGGACTGGCTCGCCCCGCTCCTGCGGCTCGGATCCACCCGAGCGGGCCGGCTCATGCTGATACGCCGGGTGCGCGAGCGGGCGGAGGAGCGGAATGGGCAGGCGCTGGGCGTCGAGCCCGCTCCGCCGGCGCAAGGAGGCCGATGATGCCTGAACGGGACCTCGTCCAGACTGGGATCAGAGGGTTCGACGATATCCTGGCGGGCGGCGTGCCGCGCGGCCACATCGTCCTCGTGGAGGGGACCTCCGGCACCGGGAAGACGACGCTCGGCCTCGAGTTCGTCTATCGCGGGGCGAGCCAGTTCGACGAGCCCGGGATCGTCGTGGTCTTCGAGGTGTCCCCGGACAAGCTGGTCCGGGATGCCGCGTTGTTGGGCTGGGAGCTCCGCGAGCTCGAGCGTTATGGTCGGCTCAAGATCATCTTCACCACCCGGCAGGTCTTCCTGCAGGAGATCCAGCAGGCGGACAGCCTGCTCCTCGCGGAGGCAGCGACGATCGGCGCGCGCCGCATCTTCGTCGACGGTCTCGTCCGGCGGACCGCCGACGCGAACGGGGGAACCGCCACCCCGGAGGAGTTCCACCTCCTCGCCGAGGGGCTGAACCGCGAGCGCCTCACCGCCATGCTCGGCGTGGAAGTCGGCGACCTGGGGGAGGCGCGGCCCGCCCCTCCGGCGCCGGAAGAGTTCATCGCCGACACCATCATCCGGCTCCGGCTCGAGCCGATGGAGCGGGCGGTGCTCCGGTCGATCGAGGTTGTCAAGGCGCGTGGCCAGGACTATCGCCTGGGCCGCCATTCCTTCCGGATCGTCGATGGCCAGGGGACCGAGGTCTACCGGCGGGTCCAGGCGCCCCGGGAGGTACCCCGTGAAGAAGCGGCGGCGTTCGACCCCACGACGCGGGTCTCGACGGGCATCCCGGGCCTCGACGAGCTGACGAACGGGGGATTCTTCCCCGGCAGCACCACGATGGTGGTCGGAATCACCGGCTCCGGCAAGAGCGTCATGGCCCTCCAGTACATCGCCGAGGGCGATCGGCGCGGGGAGCGGAGCCTGATGGTCACGCTGGACGAACCGCGGGCTCAGGTCCTCCGGAACGCCGCCGGCATCGGCATCGACCTCCAGCATGCGATCGACCGGGGGTTCGTCCGGCTCGTCTACGACCGACCCCAGGAGATGGAGATCGACCGCCACTTCCTTCAGCTCGAGGAGACCGTCCGGGAGTTCCGGCCGCGGCGCGCCGTGATCGACAGCCTGTCGACCTACGGCTCGAGCCTGGGCCCGGCGGGCCGCAGCTTTCGCGACTTCTTCCACGCCGTCATCGCCCTCATGAAGGAGTACCAGGTCACGGCGATCTACAACCACGAGAACCCGGAGCTGCTCGGGATGTCCTCGATCATGGGCCCCTTCGGCGTCAGCTCGCTGGTCGACAACGTGATCCTCCTCAATTTCGTGGAGCTGGGGGACACGTTCCGGCACGCGCTCACGGTGGCGAAGATGCGGGCCAATCCGACCGACCGGACCACGCGGGAGTGCGAGATCGTGCCCGGCGTCGGGATGCGCCTCCTCCCAGGAGCGATCCGGTCCGGGGCCGTCCGCCGGCTGCCCTTCGCCGAGTACCAGAGCCTCGTGGCGCGCTCGCCGGAGCGTCACGCGGCGTCCGGCGAGCCGGCGCCGCCGGAGTGAGTCGGCCGACCGGGATGCCCGCCGTCGACGCAGCCGCGTTCGCCTCCGACCGGGCCCGGGCAGCCCTCGGGCGGTACGCCGCGGTGTCGCACCTGACGGTTCAGGTCCACGGCGTCGGTGAGGAGCTCCTCGCGGGCCCCCTGGATCCGAGCCCCCTGGATCCGAGCCCCCTGTTCGAGCTGTTCGCGCCGGGGCGGCATGATCCCGGCCTGTTCGCGAACTGCCTCCGGCGGTGCCTGACGGCCACCGAGGGGCCCTCCGCCGTCGTCGTCGAGGACCACCATGGCCTGGCGCTGGTGGGGACGGCACTCCGGCTGGCGGGCGAAATCGTCGCCGTGGCGGTGGCCGGCTACGTCCTGACGAAGCACCTGGACCAGCGCGAGATCGAGCGCCTGGCCCGCGACGGCGGGCTCTCGTTCGAGACCGTGTGGAGGGCGGTCCGTCGGGAGCTTCCGGTGTCCCGGGCGCGGCTGGTCGTGTCCGGCGAGCTCTTGGGCGTCCTGGGCGAGACGCTCCTGAGCGAGCACTACCGCACCCGGCTCCTCGAGGACAGCGCCGTCCGGCTCGCCGAAGCGGACGAGGCGAAGGATCGGTTCCTGGCGGTCGTCTCCCACGAGCTCCGCTCACCCCTCCACGCGATCCTGGGGTGGACGCAGGTGCTGCGGTGCGGGAAGCGGGACGAGGCGCTGATCGAGCGCGCGCTCGACACGATCGAGCGGAACGCGAGGGCCCAGGCGCACCTGATCGACGACCTGCTGGACGTCTCGCGTATCATCGCCGGGAAGCTCCGTCTCGACCCGCGTCCGATCGAGCTCCGGCCCGTCATCGAGGCTGCCCTCGACGTCGTCCGCCCGGCGGCGGAGGCCCGGCGGATTCGCCTCGTGTCGGAGCTCGACGCCCCGGTCGGGCGGGTCCTCGGTGATCCGACCCGGCTCCAGCAGGTGATGTGGAACCTCCTCGCCAACGCGGTGAAGTTCAACGTGGACGGCGGGCACGTCGTCGTCCGGCTCCGGCAGGAGGGGTCGCAGCTCGAGGTCACGGTGACCGACACGGGACAGGGGATCCACCCCGACTTTCTCCCCCGGATCTTCGACCGGCTCAGCCAGGCCGACACCACGACGGCGCGGGCCCACGGCGGGCTCGGGCTCGGCCTCGCGATCGTCCGCCACCTCGTCGCCCGCCACGGCGGGACCGTTGGCGCCGACAGCCCGGGCGAGGGGCAGGGTGCCTCCTTCGTCGTGACGCTGCCCCTCGCGGCCGACGGCGAGGGAGGCGAAGCCGAGCGGACGGAGGCGAGCCAGGCGGTCGGATCCGGGGCGGGCCCCCAGCCGAGGCTCCAGGGCCTGCGCGTACTCGTCGTGGATGACGACGCCGATTCGCGCGAGGTGCTCGCGACGATCATCCAGCAGGCCGGCGGCAGCGTGAGCGCCGCCGAGTCAGCGGCGGTCGCCCTCGCTCGCCTCGACTCGGCGGCCCCCGACATACTCGTGGTGGACATCGGGATGCCGGGTGAAGACGGCTACGCCGTGATCCGGAAGATCCGGGCCCGCGGGACCCCCCTCGCGCGAATCCCGGCCGCGGCGGTGACGGCGCACACTGGGGAGGACGACCGGGCCCGGGCGCTGGCCGCCGGCTTCGACCGTCACGTCCCTAAGCCCATCGATGCGGCCGAGCTGGTCGCGGTGCTCGCGCAGCTGGCCGGCCGACCCCGGTAGCGCCCGGCCTCCCGCATCCGACCTGGGACCCCGAAGGCCGGGAGCGGCCTCGAGCCTCGACGCGTGCGACCGGCCAGGTCGACGTTGACCCCTCCGACAGCTAACGGCCGCGGAAGGCGGGCGGCCGCTTCTCGGCGAACGCCCGGACGCCCTCGGCGAAGTCCTCGGTGTGGCCGCTCTGCGCGATGGCCTGGCTCTCGTGCTCCATCTGGGTCTCGAGGCTCTCGGTCGTCGACAGGTGCAGGAGCCGCTTGCCCCGCCCGAACGCGAGCGTGGGGCCCTGGGCCAGCTCCGCGGCCAGGCGCCGGACCGCCTCCGGGAACTCCGGGTCGGGCACCGCGCGCGTGGCCAGGCCCCACTCGACCGCCTCGCGGGCGGTGAGCACGCGGTTCGTGTAGAAGAGCTCCATCGCGCGCCGGAGCCCCACCAGCCGCGGGAGCCAGTAGGTCGAGGACCCGTCCGGCGACGCGGCGATCCGCGAGTAGGCCATGGTGAACCGGGCCGACTCGGCCGCGACCACCAGGTCGCCCGCCAGCGCGAGCGCCAGGCCGCCGCCGGCCGCGACGCCGTTGACCGCGGTGATCACCGGCTTCGGGGTGCGGACCAGCCGCGAGACCACGCCGTGGATCTGCGTGGTGAGCTCCTTGAGGAGGATCCCGATCCGCGGGAGCGCCTGGACGAACTCCTTCACGTCCCCGCCGCCGCAGAACGCCTTGCCGGCGCCGGTCAGGACGATGCAGCGCACCCCGGGATCCTCGTCCACCTCCAGCACGGCATGGAACAGTTGCTGGGCGAGCGGCAGCGTGAGCGCGTTGAACGCGTCCGGACGGTTGAGCGTGATGGTCGCGATGCCCCGGTCCCGCTCGAGCGTGATGGCGTCGTACCGCATGCCCCCTCCTCGCCGGGCGATCCCGTCGCCACGCGCCTCGGCGCGGCCATTCTGCCACGGCCCCGGCGGGGTGGCGTCTCGGGTCTGTCCCGGCAAACCGAGACACCCCCGGCGGCGGCCAGGATGAAGGCCGTCCGGAACGGCTGTAGAATTGATGCCGTGACGCAGCGGACCACCTGGCTGATCGCGGTCGTGCTCGTCGTGGCGCTCCTCGTGATCGTCGGGGTGGTCACGATCCGGGTCGACATCCATCCGCCCCGCTGGGCGGCCGCCGAGTTCTGGACGAACGCGTCCCGGGACGGCGCGATGCTGCCCGCCTTCCAGCTCTGGGTCGACCTCGCCAAGGCGGCCCGGCCGGCGGTGGTCAACGTGAGCACCCAGTCGCGCATCACCGACCCGCGGGCCGAGTTCTTCCGCCGGTTCTTCGAGGGGCCGCAGGGCGGCCAGCGCTCGAGCCTCGGCTCCGGGTTCATCCTCTCCCGCGAGGGCTACGTGGTGACCAACAACCACGTGGTCGCGGGCGGCGGGGACATCATCGTGCGGCTGGACGGCGGCAGCGAGCACCCGGCCCGCATCGTGGGCACCGATGCCGCGACCGACCTGGCGCTCCTGAAGGTGGAGGGCGGCTCGTTCGCCGTGCTCCCGCTCGGCGACTCCGACCAGCTGCAGGTCGGGGAGCCGGTGATGGCGATCGGCAACCCGTTCGGCCTCGACCAGACGGTCACCACCGGGATCGTCAGCGCGAAGGAGCGCTTCATCGGCAGCGGCCCCTACGACGACTTCATCCAGACCGACGCCTCGATCAACCCGGGGAACTCGGGAGGCCCGCTGCTCGACAGTCGCGGCGCGGTCGTCGGCATCAACAGCGCGATCTTCTCCCAGTCCGGCGGGTCGATCGGGATCGGCTTCGCGATCCCGATCAACCTCGCCAAGACCGTCCTGGTGCAGCTCCGCGAGCGCGGCACGGTGGTGCGGGGCTACCTCGGAGTCTCGGTCCGGCCGGTGACGCCGAGCGCCGCCGAGGCGGCCGGCCTGGCCGAGTCGCGGGGCGCCATCGTCGACAGCGTGGTCGAGGCCTCGCCGGCCGAGAAGGCCGGCGTGCAGCGGGGCGACGTGATCGTGGCCGTCAACGACCAGCCGGTCGCGGGGCCGCCCGAGCTCACCCGCCGGATCGCCGGCATCGCGCCGGGGACGCAGGTGCAGCTGTCGATCGTCCGCAGCCGGAAGGAGATGAAGATCCCCGTCGAGCTCGGGCGCCTGCCCGAGCGCCGCTGACCCGCCGCGAGGGGACCGGAGCGCCCGCCGGGATCCCCGGCGCGGGCCGGACCGTGCTGCCCCGGCCTGCCGGACCGGACCGGAGCGCCCGCCGGGATCCCCGGCGCGGGTCGAGGCGGGGGCCGCGCCCGCCGGCGCGGCGCGCGCGGACCGGCGGGCGGCTAGCCGGTGGCGGGCCGCGACGCCGGCGCGGCGCCCGCGGGCGCGTCCGCTCCGGCAGTCGACGCGGCGTGGGCGCCGTGGCCCGGCGTCCCGGCGCGCATCGCCCCACCGGCGCCGGTCGAGGCCCCGCCGCTGAGTCCGGGCCGCGCCGCCAGGAACGCCCGGATCGCCGCGTTCACGCGCTCCGGCTGCTCGAGCTGGGGGAAGTGGCCCGCGCCCGGGACCTCGACCGTCTCCGCGCCGGGGATCGCCGCCGCCAGGAAGCGCGCGTACCTGGGCGGCGTGAGCTGGTCGTCTGCGCCGGCCACGACGAGCGTCGGGGCGCGGATCGCGCCGACGCGCGCCATCACGTCGAAGCGGTCGCACGCCAGGAAGTCCCCGAGCGTCACCAGCGGCGCCGTTTCGCGGAGCACGCGGTCGGCCACCGCCACCCGCCCCGCCGGGGTCGACGGCGCGTACGAGAGCCCGCGCAGGAGGCTCCGGCCCTCCGGCGGCCGGTCTCGCAGGAGCTCGAGGATCCGCGCGAAGACGCGGAGCCGCGCGCCCGTCGCGACCAGGACCAGCCCGGCCAGGCGCTCCGGCCGCTCGAGCGCGAGGGTCTGGGCGACCGCGCCGCCCATCGAGTGGCCGCCCAGGACGACGCGGTCCAGGCCGAGCGCGTCGAGGAACTGGACGAGCCAGGCCGCGTACGCGGCGACGCTCGGCCGGGGGCGCCCGGCGAGCGGGCCGTGGCCGGGCAGGTCCGGCGCGATCACCCGCGCGACGTCCGCCAGGCCCTCGAGCTGCGGCGCCCACAGCGCCCCCGCCCCGCCCGCGCCGTGGACCAGGACGAGCGCCGGGCCGGCGCCCGCCTCGAGCCAGCCCGCCGCGGCGCCGCCGACCGCCTGGCTCCGGCGGGCGGGGGGCGCGGTCACAGCACCGCGCCGCGCGCGGTGATCGGCCACAGCGCCGCGACCCGGCCGCCCCGGACGGCGACGTACCAGTCGTAGAGGTTGATCGTCGGGTCGCAGTGCCCGGGGACCAGCCACACGCGGTCCCCGATCGCGACGCGCTCCCCGTCCGCGACCCGCAGCACCCCGTGCTCGTCGGAGGCGCGCTGGTACTCGAGCCCCGGCCGCTGCCAGACCCGCGGCATCCCCTTGTCGACCGACAGCGCCTTCAGGCCCGCGTCGACGACGGCCCGGTCGGGCGCCGGCCGGCTCATGACGGTCGCCACGACGAACAGCGCGTGCTCGAACTCGCGGGGGAAGCCCTCGACCAGGCCGTACTCCACGTCCATGAAGCAGTACGAGCCCGCCTGGACCTCCGTGTACACGCCGCTCGCCGCCTCGTAGCGGTAGGTTCCGGTGCCCGCCCCGGAGACGATCGGGCAGGCGAGCCCCTCGCGCTTCAGGAGGTCCACCGTGTGACGCACCTCGGCGATGGCGGCCTCCATCGTCGCCCGGCGCTGCGCCTCGTCGACGATGTGCTGGGCTCGCCCGTGGTACGCCTGGAGCCCTGCGAACGCGAGGTGCCGGTGCCCGGCGACCGCGCGGGCGAGCGCGACCGCGGGCGGCCCCGGCGGCACGCCGCACCGGGCCATGCCGATGTCGATCTCCACCAGCACCGGGAGGCGGATCCCGGCCGCGGCCGCCGCCAGGTCGAGGTCGCGCGCGTTCCCCGCGTCGTCGACGCAGACCGCGACGTCGGCCTCCCGGGCGAGCGCGACCAGGCGCGCGATCTTGCGGGCGCCGACGATCTCGTTCGACACGAGGACGTTCCGCACGCCGCCGTAGACCATCGCCTCCGCCTCGCTCACCTTCTGGCAGCAGGCGCCCACCGCCCCGCGGGCCACCTGGTGGAGGGCGACCACCGGCGACTTGTGGGTCTTGGCGTGGCCGCGGAGCCGGACCGGGGTACCCGCCAGCGAGGCCACCATCCGGTCGAGGTTGCGCTCGTAGGCCTCGACGTCCACCACCAGGGCGGGCGTGTCGATCTCCTCGAGGGGCGCGCCGACCTCCGCCGGCGGCCGGACCGTCACGGCCGCCTCCCGGGCCGGGACCGGAGGCGAGGCGCGAGGGACGGACGGCAGGGCACGGGGAGCGGTGTCACAGTCGTGGCAAAACCTCCTCCGCCAAGAGGCGCATGGAGCGCGTCCAGAGCTCGCGCGGCTGCCACTCGTGGCCGATGACCAGCAGCATCCCGAAGCCGCCGACCTCGTCCCGGAGGCGCCGGAGCCGCGCGGTCACCTCGTCCGGGTCGCCGACGATCCAGATGTGGTCCGCGAGGTACTCCAGGGTGACCGCGGCGTCCGGGAGCGCGGGGTCGGTCTTGAGGACCTCCACCCCCCGCGAGCGCCGGATCAGCGGCAGGAAGTAGCCGGTCCAGTCGCGGGCGAGCGGGCCGTCCAGCGCCTGCCGGCGCGCCTCCGCCGTCGTCTCGGCGACCAGCACGTCGCGCGCGATCCGCCACGCGCCCCGGTCGGGGGCGCGGCCGCTCCGCCGGGCTCCCTCCTCCACCGCCGCCCAGTGGGTCCGCAGCACCCGGGGCGGGACGAAGTTGATGCTCATCGGGAGGTAGCCGCGCTCGCCGGCCACGAGGAGCGTGTCGGATTTCTCGGTCACGCCGGCCACGGCGATCGGCGGGTGCGGGCGCTGGTAGGGCCGGTAGTGGAGCCGGAGGGCGATCTCCTCCTGCGGCTCCGGGACCCGGAAGCGCCAGCGCGCGGTCTCGTAGAGCCCCGGCTTGGGGTCGCTCCAGAGCGCGAGGATCAGGTCGAGGGCGGCCCGCGTGACCTCGCGGTGCTCCCCGCCCTTGACGTCGAGCCCGAAGAGCTCGAGGTCGCCGGGGAACCCGCCCGAGCCCACGCCCCACAGGAACCGCCCCGCCGCCAGGTGGTCCAGCTGGGCGATCCGGTGGGCCAGCATGAGGGGATGGTGGTTCGGGAGGCACGAGACGCCGGTCCCGAGCTTCATGCGCCGCGTGACGCCGAGGGCCCGCGCGATGAACAGGTCGGGGCACGGGATGTTCTCCCACTCGGCGGTCAGGTGCTCGCCAACCCAGGCCTCCTCGAACCCCAGCTCGTCGAGGAACGCGAGCTGGGCCAGGTCGTCCGCCATCGTCCGGCCGGGATCGGACCCCGGCGGGTGCAGCGGCATCGTGAAGTAGCCGAGACGCATCGGGCCTCCTCCGCCGCCGGCCGGGCGGCTCGGGGCCGACCGGACGGGACGCGCGCTAGCCTATCACGCTCGCGCGGGACTCGCCGCCGCCGGCCTGGCGCGAGCGGCCCATCGCGCGCACCCGCGCGCCGCGGCGCTGTAGACTGGAGGGCAGTTCCGGTCCGCACCCCTTCATCCTCGAGCGCAAGGAGCGATCGCATGACCGAGACGGGCAGGCTGGCCGCCTGGATGGGCGTCGGCAAGGGCTTCGAGATCCGCGAGTACCCGGTGCCGGACCCGAAGCCCGGGGCGATCGTCGTCAAGATCGCCCTGGCGAACGTGTGCGGCTCCGACATGCACTACTGGAAGGGCGAGCTGGACATGGAGAAGCGGGGGCGGAAGCTCCCGATCAACACGGGCCACGAGCACACCGGGACGGTCCATCGGCTCGGCGCCGGCGTGACCACCGACTCCGCGGGGCAGCCGCTCCACGAGGGCGACCGCGTGATCTACCGCTACTTCATCCCGTGCGGCCGCTGCCGGGCGTGCCTCCGGCGGCAGTACAAGTCCTGCCCGACCCGGCAGGCGAACTGGTCGGTGACCTGCGACGTCTGGCCGCACTTCCAGGGCGGCTACGGCCAGTACTTCTACCTCGGCCCGAACCACGCGATCTTCCGGATCCCGGACGAGATCACCGACCCCATGGCGGCCGGGATCAACTGCGCCTTCACCCAGGTCTACGCGGCGCTGGACATCGCCGGATTCAAGGCGGGGCAGACCGTGGCCATCCAGGGCGCCGGCGGCCTCGGGGTCTACGCGTGCGCCGTCGCCCGCGAGATGGGCGCAGCGCGGGTGATCGTGATCGACGGCGTCCCGGAGCGGCTCGCCCTGGCCCGGGCGTTCGGCGCCGACGACGTGGTCGACCTCCGGGAGTGCCCGACGCCGGCGGCGCGGATCGCGCGGGTCCTGGAGCTGACCGGGCGCTGGGGAGCCGACGTCGTGATGGAGCTGGTCGGGCACCCCGACGTCGTCGACGAGGGCCTGCGGATGACCGCGCCGGAGGGGACGTACCTCGAGATCGGCAACATCAACGTGGGCTGGGAGACCCGGTTCGACCCCGCGTGGATCCTGTTCGGCAACCGCCGCATCATCGGGGTCGCCCACTACGAGGCCGAGCACCTCAAGGCGACCCTGGACCTCATGATCCGCACGCGCACGCGGTACCCGTACGACCGGATCCTCTCGCACGTGTTCCCGCTCGAGCAGATCAACGAGGCGTTCCGGCAGCAGGAGGACGGCCACATCACCCGGGGCGCGATCGCCCCGAACTGAGCGGCGCGCAGGGCCGGTCCCCCGCCCGGTGCCAAGCCCGGTGGTCCGGGCCGGCGACCCGGCGGCCCCGCGCGGGTGGGCGTTCGCCGCTCGACGCGCGGGCGATCCGGACCGGCGGGCTGCGGGCGCGCGGGCGCCGACGGGCCGGGTGGCGATCCGGGCGCCAGGCGCGGCGAGGCCGCTCGCGGCTCGCAACGCCGACCGCGAGCGAGGCGCGGTGGCAGACGGTCCGCCCCGCCGCGGCGGCGCACGCGTCAGGCGTCGGGGAGCGCGCTCCGCAGCCGGTCGAGGTCGGCGAGCACGTCGTCGATCGTCGCCGCCGCGGGCCAGGCGACGTACTCCGCCACGCCCAGGTCGCGGAGGCGCGCGAGGTCGCCGCGCACCTGGGCGGCGTTCCCCGTGAGCGGCTCCCGCTTGGCCTCGTCCGCCGCCGCCTCGCCGACCTGGAAGCCCTTCATGTACACGATCTGGAACGCGGCCGGATCCCGGCCGGCGTCGCGGACGAGCTGCCGGAGCTGCCGCCCCATCTGATCCAGGACGTTGAACGGCAGACTCGAGGGGATCCAGCCGTCCGCGACGGCCGCCGTCCGCCGGAGCGCCGCCGGCACGTAGCCGGCCAGGTAGATCGGCGGATGGGGGCGCTGGACCGGCTTGAGGCCGATGTAGGACGGGGCCACGCGGAAGTACTGCCCCCGGAACTCCACCGGATCCGGGCCCCACATCGCCTCGAGCACCCGGATGAACTCGTCGGCCCGGCGACCGCGGGACGCGGGGTCGGCGCCGACCGCCTCCAGCTCGTCCGCCGACCAGGCATGGCCCAGCCCCACCCGGAGGCGACCTCCGGAGAGCACGTCGAGCGTGGCGAGTCGCCGCGCGAGGACGACCGGATGGTAGAAGGGGATGTTCAGAACGCTCGTGCCGACCCGGATGCGCCGCGTGTGCGCCGCCGCCCAGGTGAGGGCCTCCACGGGGTCCATCGCGATCTTGAACGCCTCGGGCATCACGCCATCCGCGGTGACCGGGTACGGCGTGCGCGGCCTCACGGGGTAGAGGAGCCGGTCGGCGACCCAGAGCGTGTCGTAGCCCAGCGCCTCGGCGCGCTGGGCGACGCGGACCAGGTTCTCCGGTGTGGCGAGCGGCCCGAGGGACGGCAGGACGCAACTCAAGCGCATGGGGGGCCTCCTTCTCCGATCCGACCGCTCCAGCGTACGGCGGTGCGGCGCGCGCGAGCAAGCGGGCCGGCTCCGACGACACCTCCGGGGTTCCCCGGGCCCGGCCCGCGGCCGCGGACCGGCGCGACCCCGTCGAGCGGCGCCGCGGCGCCCGGGCCCTCGGCGGCCCCGCGAGGTCGCGCCCTGACGCCGGCGACCCGTCGGCGGCGGCGGCCGTCGCCTTGACAGCCCTGGAGGGGTGGCCCAGACTACGGCCGCACGCACGCTACCACCGGCTCAAGGAGGGTGTCATGGCGGACCCGCAGGCCACCTCCCCCCGCGTCTCCCGCCGCACCGTGCTCCGTCTCGGGGGCGCCGCCCTGGCCGGCGCGGCGACGGGGCCGTTCGTGTTCACGCCGGCCCGCGCCCAGGGCTTCAACTGGAAGCGCTTCCAGGGCAAGGAGCTCTTCTTCCTCTTCTACAAGCACCCGTGGGTCGACGAGATCGTGACCCACGTCCCGGAGTTCGAGTCCCTCACCGGCATGAAGGTGAAGTACGAGATCCTGCCCGAGGTGCAGGGCCGCCAGAAGCTGGTCGTCGAGATGACCGGCGGCTCGGGCGGCGTCGACGGGTTCCACTCGTCGATGCACGTCGAGAAGCGCCGGTTCTGGAAGGCCGGGTGGTACCAGCCCCTCAACAAGTTCCTGGAGGACCCGACGCTCACGCCGCCGGACTTCGACTGGAACGACATCGTGCCGGGCGCGAAGGCGGCGGTCCTGCAGCCCGACAAGTCGATCAGCGGCATCCCGACCTTCGTCGACCCGTTCGTGCTCTTCTACCGCAAGGACCTCTACGACCAGAAGGGCTGGAAGCCCCCCAGGACGATCGCCGAGATGGAGAGCCAGGCGAAGGCCCTCCACGCCCCGCCCGGGACGTACGGCATCGTCTACCGGGGTCTGAAGAACGCCAACGCCACGCCGTGGGCGTACGTGCTCTTCGCGTTCGGCGGCGACTACCTCACCAAGGACGGCAAGTCCGCGCTCACGACCGAACCGTGGGTGCGGGCGATGGACTGGTATGCGGGGACGCTCCGGAAGTACGGGCCGCCCGGCGTGGTGAACTTCAACTGGTACGAGTGCAGCTCGGCGTTCATGCAGGGGCAGGTCGGCCTCTACTTCGACGGCGTGAACTTCGCCAACCAGTTCGAGGACCCGGCGAAGTCGAAGATCGCCGGGAAGGTCGGGTACGCGGTCCTGCCGGCCGGGCCGGCCGGCCACTACACCTGCACCTTCACCAACGCGATGGCGGTCTCCGCCCAGAGCCGGAACAAGGAGGCCGCGTACCTCTTCTGCGCCTGGTCGACGAACAAGCAGAACGCCGTCCGCGAGCTCCTGGCCGGGGTGGGCGTCGGCCGCGCCTCGACCTGGGCGAACCCCGAGGTCAAGGCGAAGCCCAAGATGCCGCAGAGCTGGTACGACGCCTACCTCGAATCGCTCAAGATCGGGCGGCCCGGGCTCCCCGAGATCGTCGGCGTCACCGAGTACCGCGACATCATCGGCGTCGCCATCCAGAAGGCGATCGAGGGGGCGCCGTCGGCCCAGGTGCTGGCCGACGCGAGCCGGGAGTTCCAGGACCTCCTGAACCGCACCGAGGGGTAGCCGCGGGCCGGCGCGCCGGCCGGGGCTGCCCGGGCGGGCGAGCTGGACCCGCGGCGGCCCCGGCCGCCGGGGGCCCGGCACGCGCGGCCCGAGCCGGCCGCGCCGCGGCCGGGCATCCGGGGCGGGCGCGCGCCCCCGCGCACCGGCTGCCGGGCCTGCCCTCCCGCCCATGAATCCCGACCCCGCTCCCGCGTCGCCCGGGCGGCCCCCGGCACCCGCGCGGGCCGCCGGCGCCCTCGGCCGGTGGGCCCACCGGCATGCCCGCTGGCTGTTCCCGGCGCCCGCGGTGCTCATCGTGGCGGCGATCATCGTCTACCCGGTCGTCTACACGGTGTGGATGAGCCTCCAGGAGTGGGCCGCGTCCAGCCTCACCGCGCCCCGCTTCGTGGGCGCCGCGAACTACCGGCGGATCGTCCTCGCCGACCCGCGCTTCCGGGACGCCGTGCTGCGGACGCTCTACTTCACGGCGCTGGCGCTCACCGGCGAGACGGTCCTGGGGGTGGCGATGGCCCTGGTCTTCAATCGCGAGTTCTGGGGTCGGGGGGTCCTGCGGACCCTCGCGATCCTGCCCATGGTGGCGACCCCGACCGCGATCGGGCTCGTGTTCGTGATGATGTACCACCCGACGCTCGGGGTCGCCAACTACCTCCTGAGCCTGGCCGGGCTCCCGCCGTTCAAGTGGACCTACTCCAGCGCGACGGCCCTCTACGCGGTCGCCCTGGTCGACGTCTGGCAGTGGACCCCGCTCATCATGCTGATCGTGCTGGCCGGCCTGGCGAGCCTGCCGCGCGAGCCGTACGAGGCCGCCCACATCGACGGCGCCTCCGGGCTCCGGGCGTTCCGCTACATCACCCTGCCGCTCCTGCGGCCGGCGATCGTGGTCGCGGTGCTGTTCCGGGCGATCGACGCCCTCAAGACCTTCGACATCATCTTCATCCTGACCCAGGGCGGCCCCGCCAACGCGACCGAGACCATCAACATCCTGCTCTTCAACCAGGCGTTCTCGTACTTCAACATGGGCTACGCCTCGTCCATGGCGGTCGCGCTGTTCGCGCTGGTGATGGGCGCGTCGCTCGTGCTGATCAAGGTCCGGCGGAGCGCCGCGTGGTAGCCGGGCGCGTCCGGCGGCGGCTCCAGGGGGCGGTCTACTACGGCCTGGCGCTCGCCTTCATGCTCCCGACGGTCTTCGTCTTCTACTGGATGATCACCCTGTCGCTCAAGCCCCAGGTCGAGGCCACCGCCTACCCGCCGTCGTTCTTCCGGTTCAGCGTCACCACCGCGGGCTACCGGACGGTCTTCACGAAGTACCCGTTCCTCCTCTACACGTGGAACAGCCTCGTGGTCGCGGTGGGCTGCACCGCCCTCGGGCTGGCGGTCGGCCTCCCGGCCGCCTACTCGATCGCCCGGTGGCGGCAGCGCGGGCTGGCGGTGACGATCCTGGTCGCGCGGATCATCCCCGGCATCTCGTACCTGATCCCCTGGTACATCTTCTTCCGGCAGCTCCGGATGGTGGACACCTACGGCGCCCTCATCCTGACCCACCTCATCGTCGGCCTGCCGATCATCATCTGGGTCATGATCGGGTTCTTCGAGGACGTCCCGCGGGACCTCGAGGACGCGGCGCTCATCGACGGCTGCTCCCACCTCGGGATCTTCTGGCGGGTCGCGCTTCCGCTGGTCCGGCCGGGCGTCATGGCGACCGCGATCCTGTCGTTCGTGTTCTCGTGGAACAACTTCCTCTTCTCGGTCATCCTGGCCGGGCGGGAGACGCGGACGCTCCCGATCGCGGTCTTCAACATGATCTCGTACGAGGAGATCAACTGGGGGACGCTGGCCGCCGCGGCCACGATGATCACGCTGCCGGTCCTCCTGCTGGCGCTGCTGGTCCAGCGCCACATCGTGACCGGGCTCACCTTCGGCGCCGTCAAGCAGTAGGCGGCGGCCGCCGGGCGGCCCGCGGGCCCGGCGGCCGCCTCAGGGCGCGAGGCCGGCGGCCGCCCCGGCCGCCCGCGCGAGGGCGCGGAGCCGCGGGCGGACGAGCAGCCAGCCGGCGGCCAGCAGGCCGAGCCCGGCCAGGAGCCACGCCGTCGCCAGCAGGTACGGCCCCCAGCCCCGGAGGACGACGCCCCCGGCCCGGGCGCCGAGCGGCGCGACGACGACCAGGTGGACGACGTAGACGAGGAGCGCGGCCCGGCCCAGCCCGACCAGCGGCCCCGCCCGCCAGCCCCCGCGCTCGATCGTGGCGTACGCGAGGGCCAGCAGGACGAGGATCGCCGCGGTCAGGGCGGCGGCCGTGATCGGACCGGCCGTCCAGTAGTCGTTCAGGGTCAGGTCTCCCGCCAGACCGGGCCCGCGGCCGCCGGCGCGCCCCGGTGCGAGGGCGGCGATGCCGAGCAGCACGAGCGCGCCGGCCGCCCCGAGTCCGGCGTACCAGCGGTCTCGCCGCCACCGGTCACGCGCCGTCGCCTCCGTCCAGCCGGCGACCAGGCCGAGGAGCACCAGGGCGAGCCAGGGGAAGACCGGGAACTCCCGGAACAGCACGGCCGCCCGCAGCGGGTGCAGGCGCGACCACGCGGCCAGCGCGGGAAGGCACCACACGAACGCCACGTAGAGGGCCGGGGCGAGCGCGAGGAGGGCGGCGCGGCCCGGCCGGGAGCGGAGCGCGGGGAGGAGCGGCGTCGCCACCAGGATCATGAACGCGATGCTCACCAGCACCCGGGCGCCCAGGACGTCCTCCGGGAACACCAGCACGTTCACGACCGCGCCCGCCGCCAGGATCGCCGCCGCCCGGCGGACGTTGCGGCCCGCGACGGTCGCGAACGGTCGGCCTTCGATCACCGCCGCGCGATGGTAGCCCAGCGCCAGCGAGACGCCGACCAGGAAGAGGAAGGTCGGGCCGGCCAGGGCCATGGTCGCGTAGATGAGCGGCTGGCGCCCGAGGCCGACGGCGGGCGCCAGCCACCACCGGGCCGTGTGATTCACGACCATGAGGCTCACGGCGAGCCCACGCAGGGCGTCCACGAACGCGAGCCGCGGCGGGCGGGGGGCGGGCGGCGAGCCACCGGGCGCCATGCCGGGGAAGCTCGTGCATCGGCCGTGCCGGCCGATCCCGCGCCG
>DASRDR010000131.1:0-12259 GCA_035652475.1 Candidatus Methylomirabilota bacterium
GAGGTCGTCGCGGACGTCCGCCACCGCCTTCACCAGCGCCCCGTTCTGGAGCGTGAACGGCACGATGACGTTCCGCTTCACCTGGGGATCGAGCGCGATGGTCTGCTCGCTGATCTTGTGGTCGTCGACGGTCAGCGCCAGGGGAAAGGAAACGCGCTCGTCGGAGAAGTTCGTGACCGACAGGAACGCCTGGTAGTCGAAGGCCCCGTAGTACGCCTTGCGGACGGCGAACTGCGTGATCCCGACGTTGCGCGAGCCGCCGCCGACGGTGACCCAGCGGACGCGCGGGTCCGGAAACTCCCGGACCTGGGCCGGGTCGAACGCGCCGTCGGTCAGCACGTGCACCCGGACGCGCGGGTCGACCGCGGGCACGATCGCGAGCGCCGTCCGGATCGCCTCGCTCAGGTGGTTGGGCTGGTCCCGGGCCTCCAGCGCGTACACGGTGGCCCGGGCCCGGTCGCGATCGCGCGTGAACGGCAGCCGGATCGCGGGCTGGCTCCCCGCCTCGATCACCATGATCTCGGCGCCCCGGCCCGCCGCCGAGATGAGGGCGGCCGCGCGGTACTGCGCCTCGCGGAACCGCGTCGGCGAGACGTCGCGCGCCTTCATCGAGGCCGAGGTGTCCATCACCAGGATCAGCCGCTCGGCGCCGGTGCCCTGCAGGGTCGCCGTCGGGCGGGCGAGGGCGGCCGTCAGCAGCAGGAGCGCCAGCAGCTGCAGGAGCAGCAGCGGGTCCAGCTGCAGCCGCTGGAAGAGGGCGGACGCCTGCTGATCGCGGAACGCCGATTGCCACAGCATCACGGAGGAGACCCGCTGCGCTTGCCGCCGGACCTTCAGGAAGTAGAGCAGCAGGAGCGGGACCGAGAGCCCGAACAGCAGGAAGGCCCACGGCTGCAGGAAGCTCACTGGAGCAGGCTCCCCTTCAGCCGCCGAAGCAGCAGGTCTTCGACGGGCGTGTCGGTGACCACGCGGACGTAGTTCAGCTCGTTCGTGCGGCAGAAGCCCTCGAGCCCGGCGAGGAACGCCCCGAGCTGTCGATCGTAGGCCCGGAGGGCCTCGGCATCGATCGACACCTCGCGGACCTCGCCGGTCTCCATGTCGATCAGCTCGAGGTCGCCCGCCAGCGACGGGTGCAGCTCCTCGGGCGCGATCAGGTGGAGCACGTGGATGTCGAACCGCCGCTCCATCAGCGCGCGCAGCCCCGCCGCGTACCCCGCCGGGTCCAGGAAGTCCGTGATGACGATGGCCACCCCGCTGTCCTTGGCCCGGCGGGCGTACTGCCGGAGGGCGTCGTTGAACGAGGTCGGTCCGCCCGGGGTGAGGCCGGCCAGGAAGTCCTGGATCGGGATGAACTGGTTCCGCCCGCGGGTCGGGAGCCAGCCCTCCGCCACCCGGTCCCGGAACACCGCCACTCCCACCCGCTCGAGGTTCACGAACCCGATGAAGGCGAGCGCGGCGGCCAGCCGGACGGCGTACTGGAGCTTGCTCGGCTCGCCGTACCCCATCGACCCGCTGGCGTCGATCAGGAGGTGGATGCAGAGGTCTTCCTCGTCGATGAAGACCTTCAGGAACAGCCGGTTCAGGCGGGCGAACGCGTTCCAGTCGACGTAGCGGAGATCGTCGCCGACCTCGTACGGCCGGTAGTCGGCGAACTCGACGCTCGAGCCGCGCCGCGGGCTCTTCCGCTCACCCTTGACGGCACCCACGTGGGAGCGCTTGGAGACGAACCCCAGCCGCTCGAGCTGCATGAGGAAGGCGTTCGAGAAGAAGCGCTGGGCGGGGACGCTCGGCGACTCGGGCGCGATCACGCGCGGTGCCCGCGGCATCAGCGCCCCCCGGATCGACGCGCGCGTCCGGCGTGGGCCACCGGCGGGTCAGCGCTCCTCGAGGGCCTGGAAGTAATCCCGGACCTGGCTCCGGTAGTCGAGCGGGATCGCCTCCTTCGCGAGCGCCTCTTCCATCATCTTCCGGTACTGCGTGACCACGCTCATCGACGGCAGCCGCGACGGATTCTGGCTCCCCCGTCCCATGAGGTTCGTGTCGTAGGACTCCTTGCGCCCCCTCCGGACCTGCCCCTCGACGCCGACGTCGAACGGGTTCTGGCCGAGCCGGGCCGTCGGGTCGCCGCGCCACCCGGGGTTGCTGCCCTTGCCCGGGAGCGATCCCTGGCCCTCGCCGAAGTCGGGCTCGCCGTCGCCCGGGCGCCCGGGCCCGCCGCGCTGGCCGTCCCGGCTCCCGCGTTCCCGGCCCCCTTCCAGGCCCTTGCCGCCCCGCTCCTTCTCGTCCATCGACCGCATCTTCTCCAGGGCTCGCTCCATGGCGTCGATGGCGCGCGACATCTGGCCGCGCTCGAGCGCCTCGCTGCCCTCCGCGATCTCCTGCCCCCAGTCGCCCTCGCCGCCGCTGCCGCCGCTCCCGCGCCGCCCCATGCGACCCATCTCGTCCAGGAGCTGGCGCAGCTTCTCGGGCGACAGCTGGCGCGGATCGATGCCCCCCAGCAGGCTCCGCGATTTCCGGAACATGACCTTGTACTGGCTCTGGGTGAAGTCACGCTGGAGATCCGGCAGGCTATCCGTCCGTTCCAGCATGCGAATCCGCTCGTCGCCCTGCTTGAGGAAGCTCGAGAAGTCGGGGCGCTTCATCGCCACGTTGGTGTCCTTGAAGGCCGCGGCCAGGTCCCCCTTCGCATGCTCCCGGTTGTCCGGGTTCGGGCGCGTCGGGTACTCCCGGTCCTGCATCTCCACCCGCTCGGCGCGCTCGGGCTTCTGGGCCAGCTGGCGCTCGACCGAGCGGGTCTGCCCCGCCTGCTCGGGCTTGTTCTCCTCGTCGGTCGACGGCGTGATCGAGGGGAGCTGCACCTCCGGCACCGGAATGGGTGGCAGGTACGGCAGCACCGCCAGGACCAGGACCGGGACCGGCAGGAGCTTCAGCTCCCGCGGCCACCGCCGCGGCACCGCCCGGCGCAGCTCGAGGCCGTGCGCGCGGGCCACGGCGTCCTCGATCGCGAGCGTGCCGAGCCGCCCCTGCTCCGGGCGCCGGAGAAGGTCGAGCGCAGTGGCCAGGCGGTCCTGGAGCCCGAACGCCCGGTCGGCGAGCCCGACCGCCTCGGCGGCCGGGACCCGGAGCAGGAGGCCGTACACGACGCCGACCAGCGCGCCGCCCGCCGCCGCGGCGATCGCGGCCAGGAGCGCGAACGGGCCCAGCAGGGCGCGCAGGAGGACCGGGAGAACCGCGAGGAGGAGACCCCACGCGAGCCCTCGGACCCCGTAGAAGAGCGCCCGACGCTGCCGGATCAGCCGGGTCAGGCGGATGGCGGTCTGGCGGAGGGCTGCGCCATGTTCCATGAGGATCTCCTGGAGGTCGGCGGCTAGCGGAGGAACACCTCCTTGCCTTCGCGCACCGAGGCCTCGACCGCGTCGAGCACCTCCTGGACGAGACGGTCCGCGTCGATGCCCTCGGCCTCCCCCTCGAAGTTCAGGATCACCCGGTGCCGGAGCACCGGCAGCGCGATGGCCTTGAGATCGTCGACGCTCACCGCGAAGCGACCGGATCGGAGCGCCCGCACCTTGCCGCCCAGCACGAGCGCCTGGGCCGCCCGCGGGCTCGCCCCGTACCGGAGGTAGCGCCGGGTGACCGCTGGCGCGTCCTCCCACTGCGGGTGGGTCGCCATCACCAGGCGCGACGCGAAGTCGCGCACGTGCGTGGCGATCGGCACCTCGCGCACGAGCTCGCGGGCCCCGAGCACCTCGTCGCCGGACATGACGCGCTCCACGTCCTGCTCGTGCCGACTCGTGGTGCGGTCGATGATCTCGTTCAGCTGCTCGAGGACGGGGTAACGGACCCGGAGCTTGAACAGGAAGCGGTCGAGCTGCGCCTCGGGCAGCGGATACGTCCCTTCCATCTCGATCGGGTTCTGGGTCGCCAGCACGAAGAACGGGGACGGCAGGCGGTGGGCCACGCCGGAGACCGTGGCGTTGCCCTCCTGCATCGCCTCGAGCAGCGCCGACTGGGTCTTCGGCGTGGCGCGGTTGACCTCGTCCGCCAGCAGGATGTGCGCGAACACGGGGCCGCGCTCGAACCGGAAGTGACGCCGCCCCTCCGCGTCCTCGACGATGATGTTCGTCCCGATGATGTCCGCGGGCATCAGGTCCGGGGTGAACTGGATGCGGGAGAACGACAGGTCGAGGCACCCGGCCAGGGTCCGCACGAGGAGCGTCTTCCCGAGCCCCGGCACGCCCTCGAGGAGGACGTGGCCCCCGGCGAACAGCGCCACGAGCACCTGGTCGACGATCTCGTCGTGCCCGACGATGATCTTGTGGACCTCGTGCTCCAGCCGCTCGTAGCTCCGGACGAATGCCGCGACCCGCTCTTCCGCCATCCTACCCTCCACGCGCACGGTCGTTCCGGACGCGAATGGTCCTCATTATAGGCTGGGGCCTTCGGGCGGCAACCCGCTTTGTGCGACGCGATGTCGCGATACGGTCAGGGCGTCGAGGATCCAGCGCGGCGGCACCGCGGCGGCGAAGCGAGACGCGGCCGGATACCGACCGTTGGCGATGGACCAGCGAGTCACCGCCCTCGCTCGAAGCAAGGCCTCTGCCAGGCGCGACGGCGCCGGCGACGTCGCCAGCCATCGCGCGACGGCCCCCACGCTGCCCGGGACGGACCGGGCACGTCTCACGCCTCCAGGAGGACGCGGGCGTCGACGACGATCGCCCCCCGGCCGGGCGGACCGACGATGACCGGGTTCAGGTCGAAGCTCGTCAGGGCGGGCCCCAGCTCCGCCGCCAGATGAGAGGCGCGAACCACCGCCTCGACGAGCGCCGCGCGATCGGCGGCCGGCGCGCCCCGGTAACCGGAGAGGAGCGCGTCCAGCATGCGGCACGCCGCCACGAGGCGCCGGGCCTCCGCCGCGTCGCACGGCGCCGGCGCCAGCGCGCGCTCGCCGTAGAGCTCGACCTGGACCCCGCCCGGCCCGACCATCACGAAGGCTCCGAGCTCTCGATCCCGGAGGGCGCCCACCAGCACCTCCACCCCCCGGACCATCGGCTGGATGAGGCACGCCTCCCCGAGCGGCAGGAGTGCGCGGACGGCGGCCACCAGGGCGCCCGGCGAGTCGACATCGAGCCTCACCGCGCCGACATCGGTCTTCCGGGCGGGGCCGAGCGCCTTCACCGCGACCGGATACGCCAGCGTCGCGGCCGCCTCGTCGACCTCGGCCGCGCTCCGCACGATGCGCTCGGCGACGACGGTCAGCCCGGCGCCGACCAGGAGGCCGCGGACGGCGGGCCACGGGAGCGGCCCCGGACCGCCCGATGCCCGGACCGGCGCCGTGCGGGCTGCCGCGGCCGGGGGCCGCCCCCGCCGAATCCGCCGGGCCCGCGCCCCGGCCAGCGCGGCCGCGCAGCTGGCCACCGTCGAGAAGACCGGGACCCCGGACGCGGCGAGGAGCGCGACCCCGTCGCGGACCAGGCCGCCCCCGGGCCAGCAGACCACGACGGGCGTCCGCGACCGCGCCGCCGCCCGGATGACTTCCTCGGCTCGCGCGGCGCCGGCGCGGGCGGTCGCCATCGTCAGCGGCACCAGGACGACGTCGACCCCGGGATCGTCCGCGACCGCCGAGAGCACCTCGCCGAACGTCCGGTCGGGGAGCCCGGCGGTGATGTCCAGCGGGTTGGCGACGGTCGCGTACTCCGGCAGGAGCGGCCCCACCCGGGCCGCCGTCGCGGCGGCGAACGGCGGGAACACGTAGCCGTGGGGCTCGATCGCATCGGCCAGCAGGGCCCCGACCCCGCCGGAGGACGTGACCATGGCCGCGCGTGGACCGCCGAGCGCGGGAGCGCGGGCCAGCGCGGCGGCGGTCTCGGCCAGGTGATCGAGCTCGGCGACCTCCACCACGCCGACCGCCTGCGCCCAGGCGCGCCAGGCGTCGCGCCGGCCGGCCAGCGATCCCGTGTGGGACCGCGCGGCGCGGGCGCCCGTCTCGGAGGCGCCGATCTTGAGCGCGACGACGGAGACCCCACGACCCGCGGCGCGGGCGACGGCGCCGGCGACGCGCTCGGGGTCGCGAATCTGCTCGACGAGGCAGGCGATCGCCCGCGCTCGGCCGTCCTCGACGAGCCACTCCAGGTAGTCGGCAAGCGAGAGGTCCGCTTCGTTGCCGGTCGACACGAACAGCCCCACCCCGATGCCGCGGTCGGCGGCGCGGTCGAGCACGCATCCACCGAGGCCCCCCGACTGGGAGAGGAGCGCCAGCGCGCCGGGCGGAAGCTCGGACCGCTCGCCGACGGTGGAGAACGTGAGCGCGACCCCATCCCACGCGTTCACGTACCCCACCGTGTTGGGGCCGAGGAGGCGCACCCCCGCGCGCCGGGCACAGTCCGCCAGCTGCGCCTGCGCCTCGGCGCCCGCCGCGCCCGTCTCGGCGAAGCCGGCCGCAAGCACGACCGCGAACGGCACGCCGGCCCGCCCGCAGGCGGCGATCGCCTCCGCGCTCTGGGCCGCGGGGAGCCCGATCCACGCGACGTCGGGCCGCTCCGGGAGCGTCTCGAGGGTCGGATAGGCCGGCAGGCCGCCGATCTCGGGATACCGCGGGTTGACGGGGTAGATGCGCCCGGTGTAGCCGTGCGCGCGCAGGTGGCGGAGCGGGCGCGCCCCGGGCCGGTCGAGATCGCCGGGCACGCCCACCAGCGCGATGGCCCGCGGCGCGAACAGGCGGCCGAGGCGGCCCCCCGGCTCCCGCGCGGCACGGCCGATCTCCCCGGTCACGGCGGGCAGGGTAGCCCAGGCCGGGGACGAGCGGGAACCGTCCGGGCGAGCCGGTCCGGGTGGCCGGGTTGCCCAACACGGGCCCGGCTCTCCATAATCGAGGCGTGAAGGTGCTCGTCACCGGGGGAGCCGGGTTCATCGGATCCCACGTCGTCGAGCGGTGCCTCGCCGCGGAGCACCGCGTCGCGGTCGTCGACGACCTGAGCACCGGCCGTCGGGAGAACGTCCCCCCGCGGGCGCGTCTCTACGTCCAGGACATCCGCGATCCCGCGCTCGCGGACGTCTTCCGGTCCGAGGCGCCGGACGCGGTCATCCATCTCGCCGCGCAGGCGGCGGTGAGCCGCTCGGTGGCCAACCCCCGCCTGGACGCGGAGATCAACATCCTGGGGTCGCTCAACGTGCTCGAGTGCTGCCGCCAGACCGGCGTCCGCCGGGTGGTCTACGCTTCCACCGGCGGCGCCGCGTACGGCGACACCGAGAAGCTCCCCACGCCCGAGGATCACCCCACGCGGCCGTCGTCGCCCTACGGCGTCTCGAAGGTGACGGTCGAGCAGTACCTGGCGTGCTGGGGCGGGCTGTACGGCCTCAGCACGGTGGCGCTCCGGTACGCGAACGTCTACGGCCCGCGCCAGAGCCCTCACGGCGAGGCGGGCGTGATCGCGATCTTCACCGACCGCATCCTCCGCGGCGAGCCGTGCATCGTCAACGGCGACGGCCTCCAAACGCGCGACTACGTGTATGTCGGCGACATCGCCGAGGCGAACGCCCTCGCCCTGGACCGCCCCGACGTGACCGGTCCGGTGAACCTCGGCACCGGCGTAGCGACGTCCGTCCTCGAGCTGTTCGCCGCCCTCCGCGCGGCGGCCGGCGGGCGCGCGGAGGCGCGTCACGGGCCGCCTCGGCCCGGCGAGCAGCGCCGCAGCGTGCTGGACGCCACGCGCGCCCGCCTGGTGCTCGGCTGGACCCCGCGAGTCGCGCTGGCCGAAGGCCTCCAGCGGACGTTCGACGCCCTCCGGAGCGCCGCGGCCGGGTGACGCTCGCGCCGCCGGCGCCGCCTCGCGATGCCCCGGGGGCGGGTGCCGCCGCCGCGGCCCGCCCCGGGCGCTTCGCGAGCGCGAGTCCCTGACGACTCCCCCTCGCGGCCGGGCGCAGTGAGCCCGCGCTGGCGCGGGCCGCGCGGGCGAGGCGCGACAGGCTAGCGTGGAGGCGGCGGAGCGGCTGCGGCGGGGGAGACCGGCGCCGCGTCCTGGCGCTCCTCCCGGAGCCCGAGCGCGTACTCGCCGATCAGCACGCGGTGGATGTCGTTGACCCCCTCGACGATCTGCAGGAACTTCGCGTCGCGGAGGAAGCGGCCCACCGCGTACTCGTCGGAGGCGCCGTACGCGCCGTGGATCTGGACCGCGTCCGACGCGGCGCGGAACGCGACCTCGGTGGCATGGAGCTTGGCGACCGAGGCCTCGCGCCGGGCGCGGCGGACGCCCCGGCTCCGGAGCCACGCGAGACGGTAGGTCAGGTACCGGGCGGACTCGACGCCCAGGACCATGTCGGCGATCTTCGCCTGGACCAGCTGGTACCGGGCGATCGGCTGGCCGAAGACGACGCGCTGCCGGGCGTAGGCGACCGACGCGTCCAGGCACCCCTGCGCGAGCCCCACCGCCCGGCAGGCGACCGACAGGCGCCCGTTCTCGACCGCGCACATCGCGACCTTGAGCCCCTCCCCCTCCCGGCCGACCAGGTTCTCGGCCGGCACGCGGCAGTCCTCGAAGACGAGCTCGCCCACGGCGGCCGGCCGGAACGCGAGCTTGTGGCGGATCGGGCGCTCGACGAGGCCCGGGAACCCGCGCTCCACGATGAAGGCGCAGACGCCTCGTGGCCCCCGGGCGCGGTCGAGCGTGGCGAACGTCAGGTACCACGCGGCGAGCCCCACCCCCGAGATCCACGTCTTCGCGCCGTTCAGCACGTACTCGCCGCCCCGGCGCGCCGCCGTCGTCTCCATCGCGGCCACGTCGGTCCCCGAGTGCGGCTCGGTCACCGCGGTGCCCGCGAAGACCTCGCCGCGGGCGAGCGGGACCAGGTAGCGCCGCTTCTGCGCCTCGGTGCCGAACCGGAGGATCCCCGAGCCGACGAGGCCCGCGGCGCGGCCCATCGCCGACCCCATGTGGATGCAGACCCGCGACATCTCCTCGATGCCGAGCGCCATCGTGAGGTGATCGATCCCGGACCCGCCGTACTCCTCGGGGATCGTGCCGCCCAGGAACCCGAGCTCGGCCATCTTGGCGACGAGCTCGACGGGGTAGCGCTCGTCGCGGTCGTACTCCTGCACGCGCGGCGCGACCTCGCGCTGCGCGAAGTCGCGCACCAGCGCCTGGTAGCTCCGCTGCTCCTCGGTCAGGCTGAAGTCCACCGCCCGCTCCCGCACCGGTCGGCCCGCCGCCGGGGCCTCCTCGGACCGGTCATCCCGCGGCGCCCGCCACGCCGGAGAGGCCGCTGGCGAGCTGGCGGACCCGCCCGCCCTCGCCGAGCGCGAGGCAGCGCTCCCACGCCGGGCCCGCGCCGACGGGACCGAGCACGGGCGCGGCCAGCGCCCGGAACTTCTCGCGGAGCGTGGCCAGCGAGTACGGCCGATCGAACTCCCCGGCCGGGTTGTCCACCTGCGCCGCCAGCACGCGGCCGTCGGCCAGGCGAACCTCGACGCGCGCCGGGCGGAGCCGGGGCACGAGCGCGGTCAGGGCGGGGTCCTCGACCACCTCGACGCGACGGGCCAGCGCGCGCACCCGGGAGTCCGAGAGCGCCGGCTCCCGGAACGCCTCCGGCCCGCAGTGCCCGAGCAGGAGCCGGGCGGCGATCGCATACGGGATCGAGAACTTGGCCGCGAGCGCGCCGACGGGCTCGCGAGCGTCCATCGTCGCCGCGAGCGCCGAGGTCGCAACCCGCACGCCGACGATCCCGGCGGCGTCGAGGGGAGCGCCGGTCAGGAGCGACTCGAGCGCCTCGATCGCGGGGTGGCTGTACCGGCAGCACGCGTGGCGCTTGAAGTAGTTGCGGGTGATCTCGAATCGCCGCCCGAGACCGTCCAGGACCGCCCCCGCGTCGAGCCCGGTCCCGCTGATCCGTCCGAAGGTCTCGCCGAGCATGTCCGGGAGCGACGTGATCCCGGCCTCCGCCAGGTCCACCGCCAGCCAGCCGGTCGCGCCGGCCACGCCGGCGTACGCGTTCCGCACGGTCGCGCCCTCGAGCGCGGTTCGCCAGGAGGTCGCGAGCGTGAGACCGGCCGCGACGCCGAGCGCCCGCGCGGTCCTCTCGCGGTCCAGTCCGCGCAGGCGCGCCACCGCCGCCGCCGCGCCCACCGTCCCGTGCACCCCGTGCATGTGCATGCCGGCCCGGACCGGGCCCGCGCCGCCCAGGCGCGCCGCGACGTCGTAGGCCAGCACGACGGCCCCCACGAGCGCTGCGCCGGGGACGTCCAGCCGCTCGGCCTCGGCCAGCGCGGCCGGCACGACGTGGATTCCGGGATGGCCGCGGGCGAACCGGTGGCCCTCGTCCAGCTCGAGCGTCGTGCCGGCGAGCCCGTTGACGACGATCGCCCACCAGGGCTCCACACGGGGGAAGCCCGAGGCCAGGATCGTCGCCGGGCCGGGAGCACGCTCGGCGCTCGTGCGGAGGCGCCGCGGCTCGGGCTCCTCGCTGCCGCCCAGGATCACCCCCAGCGTGTCGGCGATCACCAGGCACGCGTGCCGCCGCACCGGCTCCGGGATCTCTTCCGCCGGCGTGTCGGCCACCAGCCCCGCCAGCCCGGTGAGGAGGGGATCGATGGCGGCACGCGCTCGCGACGGCGTCAGGGAGGGCACCCCCAGGACCACGTGGCCGAGCCTCCTCTGGGCCATGTCGCCGGACCCCCGCGCGCGCCGGCTGACCGGCGGCGGAAGTCATTCTACCTCCGGGCGCGGTGCGCGCCGGCGGGCGGTCCGGGTCGCGGACGCCCGCCGGCCGGGCCCCTTTGGCCGGCGCGCCGCCGCGGAGCCGGCAACGATCGGCCCTGGGAACCCGTCTCACCCCCCGATGGCGCTGCCCCCGGGCCGCCGCGCGCGGGTGGAGCGTGTTACGATCGAACCGGCCCGCCGACGGGCCGGATGCGCCGGGGAGGAGTGGTGGACCAGATCCCGCATGTGGCGCGCTGCGACGAGTGCGTGGCGCTCCTCGTGGACTACCTCGAGGGCGAGCTGCCGGCCGAGCGGGCCAAGGCGCTGGAGATCCATCTCGAGCTCTGCCCCTCCTGCGTGACGTTCGTCAACACGTACCGCGAGACGGTCAGCCTGGCCCGGACGCTCCAGCCCGAGGACATTCCCCCCGAGCTCACGCGGCGGCTGATCGAGTTCCTCCACCAGGAGAAGGAAGGCACGATCCGGCGCCCCGATTGACGCGTCCGCGCCGGGGCTCGCATACTCGGGGCGGGGCGGCGACCGGGCGGCCCATGACCCCGGGAGGACGCGATGCCGCGCAGGATGCGCTTCGGGCTCTGCACCGACCAGAACCTTCCCTTCCCCACGCTGGTCGAGCGATGGCAGCACTTCGAGCGGCTCGGCTTCGACAGCGTCTGGGACTGCGACCACTTCAACCAGCCGAGCCGGCCGACCGGCCCCTACTTCGAGGGCTGGACGCTGCTGGCGGCGCTGGCCGCCCGCACGTCACGGATCCGGGTCGGCGTGCTGGTGAGCTGCAACACGTTCCGTCACCCGGCGCTGCTGGCCCACGAGGCGATGACGGTCGACCACGTCTCGAACGGCCGGCTCGAGCTCGGGTTCGGCGCGGGCTGGTACGTGCCCGAGCACGAGCAGTTCGGGATCCCGTTCCCGCCGGCGGGCGAGCTGGTCGGACGGTTCCACGAGGCGGTCCAGATCGTGGACGGACTGCTGCGACACGGGCGGCTCACCTTCACCGGCAAGCACTACCGGCTGGTCGACGCCCACATCCGCCCGAACCCGGTCCAGCGGCCCCGTCCGCCGCTGACGCTCGGGGCCCACAAGTCGCGGATGCTGCGGATCTGCGCCGAGTACGCGGATGCGTGGAACTCGTTCGGAACGGTGGAGGAGATGCGCGAGCGCAACCGCATCCTGGACGAGCACTGCCGCGCGATCGGACGCGATCCGGGGACCATCTGGCGCTCGTTCTACGGCTGGGCGTCCAAGATGAAGGAACAAGGCCTGCCCGACCCCTGGTCCAGCGTCGCCGCGTTCGAGGAGATGGTCGGCCGGTACGGCGAGGCCGGCGTCAACGAGTTCGTGATCGACGCGCCCGGGCCCGAGCAGTTCGCCGTGCTGGAGCGGGTGGCGACCGACGTCATCCCGCGGCTCCGCAACGGCTGAGGGTCACCGCGCGGCCTACCGGCGGGCGGGCGGCGCCGAGCGCCGCCCCCCGGGACCGGCCGGCGGGCCCGCCACTCCGCTGACGCGCGCGAGCGGACGTCCCACGACGGTCTCCCTCCGGCCCATCC
>DASRDR010000132.1:0-13634 GCA_035652475.1 Candidatus Methylomirabilota bacterium
GGGCCAAGAGGAGCCACTCCCAGAACGCCAGCTCGGGGCGGCCGCGCGCCTCCGCGCGCAGGCCGGCCTGGAAGTCCGCCGAGGCGCTGGTCGCCAGCAGGAACGAGACGGCGGCGAGCAGGACCCGGAGTCCGAGCGCCATCGAGCCTCCCCCGGCACCGGCCCCCGAGCCCGGCCGGAGCCACTCCGGGGGACGCTACCAGAGTCCCTCCCGGGAGAGCAAGCATTCTTCGGGCGTGCGGGGCTTTCCCCCGCGACGCTCACCTCGCCCGTCAGTCGGCCCGCACGCCTCGCTGGGGCGGCACGCCCGGCAGGGGCCCGGTCCAGAAGGGCAGGCGATCCACGCGGGGGCGCCAGGACCCGTCGGCGGCGCAGCGGGCGGCGTGGGCGGCGATCTCGTCCAGCCGCGCGAACCACACCCCTCCCTTCTCGCGCATGTACTCGATCAGGCCCGCGACCGCGTCCCACCGCGCGGCCCGCCCGGACACGAACGGGTGCCACACCGCGATCCAGAGCCCGCCGTGGCGCCAGGCCGCGTCGAACTCGGCCCGGAAGACCTCGATCCCCCGCTCCGGCGACGCGATCGGGAGCATGTACCCGAAGTCGCGGATGCAGACGTACTGGGTCCAGTCGTCGAGCGCGACGTCGGAGGGAAGCTCGATCAGGCGGCCCCGATCGCCGGCCAGCACGTACGGGATGTCGTGGCCGCACAGCGAGGCGTCGTACTCGAACCCCTCCTCCAGCAGGAGGTCCAGCGTGTGGCGCGAGAACGCGTAGGACGGGGCGCGGTACCCGCGGGGGCGCTGCCCGGTGGCCGCGACGATGCTGTCGATCCCGCGCCGGAGGTGCTCCCGCTCCTCGTCCCGCGTCAGCTGGTTCGGCTTCTCGTGGAGGTAGCCGTGGTGCGCCACCTCGTGTCCGCCGGCCCCGATGAGCTCGACCGCGCGCGGGTACTGCTCGAGGCACCACCCCGGCACGAAGAACGTCTGCCGCATGCCGTAGCGCGCGAGGGTCGCGACGATGCGCGGGATGGCCACCTCGGGGCCGTAGCGGAGCATGGAGGACAGGGCGATCCGGTTGTGGGCCGTGTCCCCGAGGTAGATGTGGAGCAGGCTCTCGGCGTCCATGTCGAACGTGAAGGCGACCGCGCAGCGGGCGCCGTTCGGCCATGGCAGGGGGTGCTCGATCATCGGAGGCTCCTTTCCGGCACGGGTGGGGGGCGGCGAGGCGCCGATCGTAACGTGGGCGCCCCGGGCGCGCAATCGCCGGCCCGGCGCGCCGCGGGCGCCGAGCGGATCGGGGCACGGCGAGCGCGGCGGGGCCCCGTCGGGCCCGTCGGGGGCCCCGCCTTGACAGGGGCGAGGCAGCCGGCGTAATGGAGGGGCCCCGGCACGTCGGCCGTGCACCGGGCGCATGCATCGCGCGAAGGACGCCAAGGAGGGACACGATGAGACTCGGGACGAAGGCGGGCCGTCTCCTCGCCGTGGTCGCGCTGGCCGTGCTGTCGAGCGCCGCGGCGGCGGGGGCCCAGGCCAAGCCCGGACTGTGGGCCGAGATCAAGCAGCGCGGCAAGGTCGTGGTGGCGACCGAGGCCCAGTACTACCCGTTCGAGTTCCTCGAGAACGGGAAGATCGTGGGCTATCACAAGGACGTGCTCGACCGGATCATCCAGGCCTGGGGCGTCCAGATGGAGCAGCTCGACCTCCCGTTCACCGGGATCCTCCCGGGGCTCCTGCAGAAGAAGTACGACTTCGTCGCGACCGCCCTCATCATCAACCCGGAGCGCGCGAGCCGGTACGCGTTCACCATGCCGCTGGCCGAGGTCAAGGTCGGCGTGCTGAAGCGCAAGGGCGACCCGAAGGTGAAGTCGGTGGACAGCCTGAGCGGGCTCGTCGTCGGGACCGTCCCGCCGACCGGCGGGCCGGCGCAGTTCCTCCTCAAGTACAACGAGAGCCTGAAGGCCAGCGGCAAGGGCGCCGCCGAGATCAAGAACTTCCAGAGCTCCCCCGACATCGCGGTCGCGCTGGCGAACCAGCAGGTCGACGTGATGGTCGACAGCGTGCCGCCGCTCCTCGGCGCGATGCGCACGTCGCCGAACACCTTCGAGCTGGTCGGGACGATCGGCGAGCCGTTCTTCGAGGGCTGGGTCACCCGGCCGGAGGACACCGACCTCCGCGACGCGCTCAACGCCGAGATCCGGAAGCTCCGGGACAGCGGGGAGCTCAAGCGGCTGCAGCAGAAGTGGTTCGGCTACACGATGGAGATCCCGACGACGGGGTACCTGCCGCCCGGCGCGAAGTGATCGCCGACGGCCAGGCCGGGCGCCGGATCGTGACCCGGCGTCCCCGCGGCCCCGGCCCGGCGGGCCCGGGCCGGGCCAGGCGCCGGGCCGCCGGCACCGGCGGGCTGGTCGGGCGGGGGTGGGCCGCCGGGCCGCCGTGAACCTCGAGCTCCGCTACGCGGTCCAGGCACTGCCCCTGCTCCTCCGGGGGGCGCTGGTGACCCTGGAGACGTCACTCCTGGCCATCGTGCTCGGCATCGTCGTCGGGGTCGCGCTGACGGTGCTCCGGCAGGCGCGCGTGCGCCCCGTCGAGTGGGCGTGCCAGGTGTACATGAGCGTGATGCGCGGCACGCCCCTCTTCATCCAGATCCTCATCGTGTACTACGTCCTGCCCGGCCTCGGGTTCGACATCCCGCGCTTCGCGGCCGGCGTCGTCGCCCTGAGTCTCAACAGCGGGGCCTACGTCACGGAGATCCTGCGCGGGGGGCTCAGCATGATCCCGCGCGGTCAGGTGGACGCGGCGCGCTCGGTCGGCATGTCCCGCGCGCTCATGTGGCGACACGTCCTGCTGCCCCAGGCGATCGCGCTGGTCCTGCCGCCCCTCACGGTCGAGTTCACCAGCCTGCTCAAGGCCTCCGCCCTCCTCTCCGTGATCGCGGTCGTCGAGCTGACCCGGACGGCACAGCAGATCATCGCCGCCACGTTCCGGCCCGTCGAGCTCTGGCTTGCCGCCGGCGCGCTGTACTTCGTCATGTGCTTCGCCCTCGGCGGGGCGGCTCGGTGGCTCGAGCACCGGGCCGCGGTCTACCGGACATGAGGGACGGCCCCCGGCATGCGGTTCGACCCGTCGGTCATCGCTGAGACGTGGCCGCTCTTCCTGCGCGGCCTGGGGGTCACGATCCTGTGCTGCGCCCTCGCGCTCGCCCTCGGCCTCCTCCTGGGCGCGGGCATCGCGCTCGCGCGGCTGTCCCGCCGCCGCTGGCTCCGGTGGCCCGCCTCCGTCTACGTCGAAGTCATCCGCGACACGCCGTTCCTGGTCCAGGCCTTCCTCATCTACTTCCTGCTGCCCCGGTACCACATCCGGCTCCCCGCGACGACCGCCGGCGTCATCGCGCTGGCCCTCTACGGAGCGGCGGCCTTCGCGGAGTCCATCCGGGGCGCGGTGCTCTCGGTGGCCCGCGGCCAGGTCGAGGCCGCCCGGGCCGTCGGCATGTCCCACCTGCTGACGATGCGACGGATCGTCCGGCCGCAGATGATGAGCTATCTCATCCCGTCCCTGACGAACCAGTTCATCGGCCTGGTGAAGGAGTCGTCGGTGCTGTCGATCATCACCGTTCCCGAGCTCACGATGGCCAGCGCCCTGGTCCTCGGGCGCACCTTCGCGGCCGTCGAGGCCTACACCGTCGTGGCGGCGCTGTACTGGGGCCTCACGCTCACGATCGCGGTCGCCATGGGCGCCTTCGAGCGGGGGATGGCGGGCGGGCCCCGGCCGGCGCGAGGTCGGATGCCCCTGTTGATCGAGGGCCGCGAATCGTGAGCCCGGACCCGGCGGCGCGGCCGCCGATCCTCCAGGTCGCCGGGCTGCACAAGTGGTTCGGCGCCCTGCACGTTCTGCGCGGCATCGATCTGGACGTCCAGCCGGGGGAGAAGGTCTGTGTCATCGGTCCCAGTGGCTCCGGCAAGAGCACGCTCCTTCGATGCATCAACTTCCTGGAAGAGCCGGAGCGGGGGACGGTCCTGATCGACGGAGAGCCGGTGGGCTTCGTCGAGGAGCGGGGGGGGCGGCGGCGGCGCGAGGCCGAGGCCACCATCAACCGCCGGCGGACGAAGATCGGCATGGTGTTCCAGAGCTTCAACCTCTGGACGCACATGACGGTCCTGCAGAACCTGGTCGAGGGCCCGGTCTACGTGAAGGGGGAGGGCCGGCGGCCGGCCGAGGAGCGCGCCCTCGCGCTCCTCCGCCGCGTCGGCCTCCTGGACAAGCGGGACGCGTACCCGGGCCAGCTCTCCGGGGGCCAGCAGCAGCGCGTGGCGATCGCGCGGGCCCTCGCGATGGAGCCGTCGGTCATCCTCTTCGACGAGCCGACCTCGGCGCTGGACCCCGAGCTGGTCGGCGAGGTGCTGGCCGTGATGGAAGATCTGGCGCGGGACGGGATGACGATGGTGATCGTGACGCACGAGATGGCGTTCGCCGAGGAGGTCGCCGATCGCGTCATCTTCATGGACCAGGGGGTGATCGTCGAGCAGCAGCCGGCGCGGGAGATGTTCAAGGCGCCGAGGAGCGACCGGACCGCCCAGTTCCTGGCCAAGGTGCTCCGGCGCAAGGGCGGGATCGGATGAACGGCGCGCTGGCCAATCGGCATGCGATCGTGACGGGCGCGGCCCAGGGTCTCGGCCTCGCGGCCGCCGGCGTCCTGGCCGCGCGCGGGGCTCGCGTGCTCCTGGCCGACATCCAGGCCGACCGGGTCCGGGCGGCCGCGCGGACGCTCGGGGGAGGGTCGGACCGGCACCTGGCGGTGCCGGTCGACGTCACGGCGTCCGACCAGGTCCAGGCCCTCGTCGAGACCGCGATGGGGGCGTTCGGCCGCGTCGACATCCTCGTCAACAACGCGGGAGGCAGCGGGACCGTCGGGGTGGCCGACATCGAGGAGACGAGCGAGGAGCTGTGGGACCGCATCGTGGACGTGAACCTCAAGGGGGCCTTTCTCTGCTGCCGGGCGGTGGTGCCGCACATGAAGGCCCAGCGGTACGGCCGGATCGTGAACTTCTCGTCCGTGGCCGCCCGGGGCAGCTTCGGGCCGCTCCTGACGGTCGGCGCGCGGCTGCCCTACTGCGCCGCGAAGGCGGGGGTGGAGGGCCTGACCTACCAGCTCGCCCGGGACCTCGGCCCCTGGAACATCACCGTCAACGTGGTCGTCCCCGGGTTCACGCTCACGGAGCCCGGCGCCCGCGTGCACCGCCAGTTCGCGGAGCTGAGCGAGGCGGAGCGGCGGGCGCTCATCGGCCCGATCCCGCTGGGCCGGCCGGGGCAGCCGGCCGACGTGGCGTGGGCGGTCGCCTTTCTGGCCGCGGACGAGTCAGGGTACATCTCGGGGGCCACGCTCGAGGTGAGCGGGGCGAGCTAGGGCGCGCTCGCGCTCGCAGCGACGTCCGACGGCGGATGCCAGGTCCGGAGGGAGGTGGACGGCGGCGATGACGGCGACACTGAAGGATCGGATCCTGGAGGCGATCGATCCCGGCGAGGTGATCGACCTCGCGAAGGAACTGGTGCGGATCCCGAGCTACACGACGGAGGAGACGCCGGTCGCGCGCTACCTCGACGACGTCTTCCGGCGCGAGGGGCTCGAGTCGCGGCTCCAGGAGGTCGACCCGGGCCGCTTCCAGACGATCGCCCGCCTCCCCGGCGCCGGCGGCGGCCGCAGCCTGATGCTCAACGGCCACATCGACATCGATCCGATCCCGGGCGGCTGGATCCGGGATCCCTGGACGCCGACGATCGAGGGGGACCGCCTCTACGGCGCCGGCATCTACAACATGAAGGGCGGGGTGACCGCGATGGTCATGGCCGCCGTGGCCGCCAGGCGGGCCAGACTGCCGCTCCGGGGCGACGTGCTGGTGGCGTGCGTGGTGGGAGAGCTCCAGGGCGGCGTCGGCACGGTCCACCTCCTCCGGAGCGGGGTCCGCGCGGACCTCGGGATCGTGCCCGAGCCCTACGGGACCGGGAACATCGTGACCAAGCACACGGGGGTCGTCGAGTTCGCCGTGCACGTCATCGGCCGGTCCGCGCACATCTCGCGCATGGAGCACGGCGTCAACGCGATCAGCAAGATGACGCGGGTCGTCCACGCCCTCGAGGGGCTCCGCTTCCGGGGGGAGCCGGACCCCGACCTGCCCGGGCTGCCGCGCCTGCTGGTGGGGAGCATCATGGGCGGGCGCGGCCGCGAGTGGGAGATCCGGGGGCCCAACCTCGTCCCCGACGTGTGCACGATCTTCGTGGACGTCCGCTTCCCCGAGAGCATGACCCCGCAGTCGGTCCTGGAGGACGTGCGCCGGGCCCTGGACGGCGCCGCCGCCGCCGACCCCACGCTCCGCTACGAGATCGAGTTCCCGATGCGGCCGGAGCGCCGGGCCATGCGCGAGGTGATGCCGGCGATGACGATGCCGCCGGACCACCCGCTCGTCCAGACGCTCCGCGCCAACGTGCGGCGCATCGTGGGCGTGGACCCGCGGATCGGCGCGATCCTGCCGCGGAGCTACGCGGGGAACGACACGGCCCACCTGTTCAACGCCGGCATCCCCTGCTGCCTCTACGGCCCGGCCGGCGAGCACGAGGAGACGTCCGCGGACCGCTGGACGCCGGTGAGCCAGATCGTCGATTGCACGCGCGTCCTGGCGGCGACCCTCGTCGATCTCGCCGCATAGCGAGGGCCCCGCGAAGGCGGAGGGTCATGCGGCCCTTCTCGTCCCGTCCCGGGGTCGAGTGCCGCGGCTCGCCTCACGCCGCCCGGGACTGGCGCGCGAGGGCGCGCCCCGCCAGCATGTACATGATGACGTAGACCACGGTCCGGTAGATCACGGCCGAGCCCGGCGGGATGCAGATGAACGAGACGCCGGTGAAGCCGCGCCGGCCGATCTCGAACGCGATCCGGATCACCTCGTAGTCGGTCATCCCGATCGGCTCCGCCAGTTCCCCCAGGATGTCGCCGGGGGCCGGACCGGCCCCGCCCATCACGTCCATGTCGAAGTGGACGTAGACGGCCTCCGTGCGATCGTAGGCGTGGCGGAGCTCGCGGCAGAGCCCCTCGACGCCCAGCTCCGTTCGGACCTTCCACATCGGGTAGAAGTGGGCACCCTTGCCGACGAACTCGCGGACGACCTCCCTGGACTCGAGCATCCCCCGCTCGCCGATCTCGACGAGGTTCTCGGGCGTGATGTTCGCGTGCGACTCGTACATCTTCCGCTTCCAGCTGTTGGAGCCGGCCACCCGCGGATCCTGCGTCAGGCGGTCGATGCGCGCGGCATCCCAGTGGGTATCGAGGCTGATGACCCCCACCGAGCCGTGCGTGCGCTCGGCGATCGGCTTGGCGATCGCGTAGGAGCCGCAGGGTGAATTCTGGCCGATCACGATCGGGATGGCACCCGCCGCGAGCGTCTGGTTGACCTTCTCCTCGACGGAGGCCTGGGCGCGCAGCACGTTGTCCACGGTCGGCCGGTCGTACACCTCCCGCGGGATGGCGGCGTCGCCGAAGTCCACGACCTTCAAATGCTCGAACACGTCCAGGTCGAACTCCTGGATGTAGCCGGTCGGGTACCGGATCGACTGCTGGCGCACGCGCTTCGGCCCGGCGATCCAGTCGGTCTTCGGCACCCCGGCGTACTCCCCCCACCCGGCGACGTACGGGGCGCCGATGATCACGACGTCGGCGCCCACGAGGTCGGCGGCCGAGGTGGCCAGCGGTCGGCCCATGAACGTCGGCTGGTCCACCTCGATCATCGGGAAGTAGCGGGCGCGGGCGAAGATCCCGTTCCGGGTCTGCTCCCACTCGGGATAGCTCACGGTGTTCCTCCTGGGCTCGGGGGGCCTCGCATCGACCGCCCGGCCGGCGACCTCGCGGGTTCCCGGCCAGCGCGGCGTCGAGTCTAGCGCCCCGCGCGCGAGGGTCGCAATCGGCGCGAGCGGCGCCCCACGCGCGCCGCGCGGGCGGCGCGCCCACGCCCGCGGCGCGAGCCGTCATCGGCGCGCGGCGACGCCGGACCGCCCGGAGGGGCCATCGCGCGCGCGGCGGCACCGGCACGGAGCTCCCGCCCAGGCTTGGTCCTCGCCATCGAGCCGGCCGGCCGGCGCCTCGCCCGTCGGCGCGCCGGCGGGCCGGGCTCGCGGGCGTCGCGCGCCGCGCGGCAGCGGGGCGCGTCCTGACCGTCCGGGAGTCGCTCGGCGGACCCCGCCCGGGGGGCGGGCCCCCGGCCGCGCAGCCGGTCCGCGTGAGCCTCGGGTCGCGCGCGGCCGGTGACGCCGTCAGCGCCGGACGACGGTCTCCTCGAGGTCCCGGAGGATCGCCTTCGCGCAGTTGTGGCCGGGCGCCCCCGTCAGCTCGCCCCCGGGATGCGTCCCGCCGCCGCAGAGGTAGAGGCCGGGGATGGGCGAGCGATACGGCATCCGGCGCGCGAAGAACTGCTGGGCGGTGACGTCGAGGTGGCGGATGTTGCCGTCGGTCATCCCGATGCGCGACTCGATGTCGAGCGGGGTCTCCACCGTGATGTCGAGCACGCTCTCGCGGAAGTTCGGCGCGTACTGCGACAGGATCTCGACGTGGAGCTCGGCCAGCGCCTTCTTCTTCGCCGTGTCCCAGGGGCCGTCCGCGGGGTGCGCCGGATAGTAGAGCGACCAGCTCGACATGACGTGCATCCCGCGCGGCGCGAGCGTCGGATCGTAGGCGGACGGGAACTGGATGTACATGATCGGCGTCCGGGACAGGCGCCCCAGCCGCGCGGCGTCGCAGCTCGCCTGGAACCACTCGACCGACGGGCAGATCTTCGTGTAGGCGGCCAGCCGCGGGTCGAACCCGGGCCCGAGCCAGCGGCTGAAGTCCGGGAAGCTCCGGAGCGCGACGAGCGCCTTCACGCAGTTCGCCCGGGTCGTGAGGTGCCGGACGCGGTGCAGGAACGCCTCGTCCAGGTGCTTCGAGTCGACCAGGGAGAGGTACGTGCGCTTGGGGTCGGCGTTCGAGATCACGAGCGGCGCGCGCAGCTCGCGGCCGTCGGCGAGCCGGACGCCGCGGGCCCGGCCATCCTCGACGAGCACCCGGTCCACCGTGACGCCGGTGCGGATCTCCACGCCCCTGGCGCGCGCGGCCCGGGCCATCGCCTCCGAGACGCGTCCCATGCCCCCCTTCGGGATGCCGCGGTTCTCGGGCTTGCCGAGAACGCCGCTCCGGATGTAGGCGACCGAGAGGACGCTCCCGGGGGCGCTCGGATCGCCCGCGTCCTGGGCGTTGACGAAGTAGGCCCGGACGCGCTCGTCCTCGAAGAAGCGCTCGATCAGGTCCCGCATGGGGACCGTGAGCATCGTCTCCCAGACCTCCTCGTCGGCGGTGCCGCGCACGTCGGCGGCCACCTGGGCGAAGGTCGGCGGGTCGGTCAGGAAATAGCGGTAGACGATCCCGCAGGCCCGGTCCCAGAAGGACACCCAGTCGGGATACATCTCGGCGTCCCGCTCCGAGAGCTTCCGCAGCTCGCGGGTGAACTTCCGGGTGTCCTGCCAGCCGAGGAGGTGGGTGCCGTCCGGGAAGGGATGGAAGCTCCAGGGCTCGACCGGGTAGAGGTCGAAGCCGTGCCGGCGCAGCTCGAGGTCGTCGATGATCTTGCCGTGGAGCATGTGGCAGATGTAGGCGCAGTACGGGACGTGGAACCCGGGGTAGAGCTCCTCGGTGCCGATCCCGCCCCCGATCCGCTCGAGCCGCTCGAGGACCAGGACCGAGAGGCCGTCCGCCGCCAGGTAGTGGGCGGCGACGAGCCCGTTGTGCCCCCCGCCGATCACGATCGCGTCGTACCCGGGTTCGCTCATCCCGCCCTCCCCCCTCGATGCCGAGAGCCTGCCGCCGCCGGCCGCCTTCTGTCCAGCCCGCTCCGCGCCGCGGGCGGCCGCGCTCGCCGTCCGCCGCCGGCCCGTCGCCGCCCTCGGCCGGAAGGCGGCGCAGGGGTGAGGCACGCGGACCCGCTTCGGGCCTCATCCCGTGCGGCCGATCGGGAACCGGCCGGCGCTGGTCTTCAGGGCCTCGGCCGCGCGCGCGGGGTCGTTCAGCAGATCCGCGGACGGCGGCGTCCCGGGCGGCGGCTCGCCCGGCAGCGCGTCGGCCATGTAGGTCCGGAGCGCCGCATCGGCCAGCGCCCAGCCGTGGTTCATCAGCACGAGCTGCTCCTGCTCGCCGAAGGCGTCGAAGTCGGTCCGGACCGCGCGGAGGCGGTCCAGCACCAGCCCGCCGAGCACGGTCTCCCCGTACCCGGGGCCGCGGACCCGGTAGCCCTCGATCTCCGTGCCGAGACCCCAGTACGCTCCCCCGTAGACGCCCCGCTCGTACGCCGCGATCAGCCAGCGCTTCCGGACGGCGAGCGCCTGGTTGCCGATCACGTCCTGGACTCGGAGCAGTCGCGACGGCAGCGCCTGGGCGGGGCGCGGGTCCGCGCCGAGCGGCTTGCCCCCGTCCGAGCAGAGCACCGCCTCGTGGTCCTTCCACGCGGGCTCGAGCCCGAGGTTGTCGTACACCCCGCCGTCGGTCAGGACGAGTCGCCGCCGGAACTCGGCCAGCCGGGGATCCCCGCGCGCCGCGAGGTCGCCGTCACGGAACAGCACCGGATCCCGCTTCAGCACGAGCGGCGGAAACGCGATCGGGAACGCCGAGGAGGCTGCGACGGCCTCCGCGACCAGGAGATCCGGGGCCGGCGCCCGTCCGAGCTTCCAGTCGTGGATGCCGTCCGGACGGAACGTCAGGTCCACCCCGGTCTGGAGGTTGCTGGCGTTGAACACGAACTCGGGCCCCCCCGCCGCGCGGATCGTGTCCAGGTCGCGGAGGCGGAGCGTGCCGACCAGCCGGTCCTGGTAGGCGTGGGCCAGCAGATCCGTCGCGGAGTGGTCGTCGCCCCACAGGAGCGGCCAGTTGCGCGGATCGAGCCGCTCGGCCAGGAGCGGGCCGGTCCGGATGTCGTGCCCGCAGAACTCCCGGAGCCGCGCCTCGTAGTCCGCGAACGCGGACATGGCGCCGCTGACGTCGCGGCTCCCCGCGAGCTCGGGCCACAGGCGCGCCAGGAGGCCGCTGGCCACCGAGCCGCCCGACACCGACGAGATGGTGCGCATCCTCGCGAGGAGGCCGACCTCGTTCAGCCGCCGGAGCGCGCCGAGGTGGAAGAGGGCGGCGCGGAACCCGCCGCCCGACAGGCACAGCGCCCATCCGCGGCGCCGCGCGCTCGGCTGGTACCTCGACTCCGCCACTCAGCGCCCCCTCACACCGGATCGGATCGCGCGACCAGCCGGCGGCGGCGCCTCGCGACCCCGCGAGGACCGCTCCGGGGCCGCGAGGCGGGGCGGCGCCTTGAGAGGCTCACGCCGTCCGCCGCGGCTCAGCCCCCGAGGTAGCCGATCCGCGCGAAGAACGCGCGGATCTCGGCCGCCGCGAGCTGCGGCCACGCCCTCCGCACGAAGTGCCCGGCGCCGGGCGCGATCGAGGCCTCGAGCTCGGTGAAGAACTGCGGTGTCCATGACCGCGCCCCAGACCTGCCGCCAGAGCCGGGCCGCAGGCGGTCCATCCACGCCGCCCGGAGGACCGGATCGCGCCCGCCCCGGAGCACCCGCGTCGGCGTCGTGATCGGCGGCGCGGGCCCCGCGCCCGCGGCATCCGTCCGCGGGAGGGACCCGAGCGTCCGCACCGGCTCGCGAATCGCTCCGGCCGGGCCCCTCAGTCGGAGCCGAAAGGATGATCGATGACGTAGCGCCAGCTGCCGTCAGGCTGGCGCCGCACCACCTCCGCGCTGCGGTGCGCCATCTCGACCGGCCGGCCGTCCGGCCCCGTGCCCCTGAACCGCCACGCCGAGCGGAGCAGCGCGACGTCGCCGTGCCGGACGACGTACGTCGTCTCCAGCTCGAGCCGGCCCTTCAGCCCGAGAAAGCCTTCCAGGGCCGAGCGGATCGCCTGGAGCCCCCGGACCGGCTCCGCGCCCGGCTGGGGGATCAAGACGGCGTCGGGCTCGTACAGGGCCATCAGCGCCTGCAGGTCGCCCGCGTTGAACGCCTCCCGAAAGCGCGTGTGTGCCTCGACCGGCTCGCGTCCCGCCATGAGTGCTCCTCCGTCCTCCCGGGCATCCCGGGCATCCCGGACCGCCGGGCTCCCCCGGCCTCCTCCCGTCGATTGTACCGGTCTCGCCGGGGACCGGGGGCGCCCCGAGACGCCGTGGCCGCGGGGTCACACCCTCGTCGCGCGGGTCAGGAGGAAGCCCTGCCGCACGACGTTGTCCTCGACGAGCTGGCCGACGAAGAGCGGCGACCGCCGGGGCCCCGGCGTCCGGCGCCGCGGGCGGTCAAGCCGAGAGCCCGGGGGCCCGCGTCCCGCGGGAGCCGGGCCGGCCGCCGGGAAGCCTCCCCCGGTCATGGCGCCACGGCGGCCGGGGGCCCGGGCGCGGCGGCGGGGACCGGCGCCGCCGGGCGATCGGCCAGCCCGAGGTCCCGGATGAGCCGCGCGAGGTAGGTCCGCTGGAGGCCGAGCAGCCGCGCGGCGCGGGTGCGGTTGCCGCCGGTCCGCCGGAGGGTCGAGGCGATCAGCCCGCGCTTGAACTCCTCCACCGCCGCGTGGTAGGTCCGCGCGGCCTCTCGCGTGACGCCGTCGGCGAGGCCGGCGTCGCGCAGCTCCGCCGGGAGGTCGCGCACGCCGATCTCGGGCCCCTCCGCCAGCACGGTCGCCCGCTCGATCACGTTCTCGAGCTCGCGCACGTTCCCCGGCCAGGCGTAGCGCCGGAGCGCGGCCAGCGCGTCCGGGGTGATCCCCCGGAGGTCGCGCTTGAGCTCGCGACGGTAGCGCTCCAGGAAGTGCTGGGCGAGCGCCGGCACGTCCCCCGCCCGCTCCCGGAGCGGCGGCAGCGTCAGCGTCACCACGTCGAGGCGGTAGTAGAGGTCCAGCCGGAAGAGCCCGTCCCGCACCGCGGCCCGGAGGTCGCGGTTCGTGGCCGCCACGAACCGGAGGTCAGACCGGATCGCGCGCGTCCCGCCCACGCGCTCGAACGTCTGGTCCTGGAGGACGCGCAGCAGCTTGGCCTGGAGCGCCGGCCGGATGTCGCCGATCTCGTCCAGGAACACGGTCCCCCCGTGGGCGACCTCGAGCTTGCCGCGCTTCTGCTGGTGGGCCCCGGTGAAGGCGCCCTTCTCGTGGCCGAACAGCTCCGACTCGAGCAGCTCCTCGGAGAGCGCCACGCAGTTGACGACGACGAACGGCTGGCTCGCCCGGTCGCTCCAGCGGTGAATCGCGCGGGCGATGACCTCCTTGCCGGTGCCGCTCTCGCCCAGCAACAGCACCGTGGCCCCGCTCGGCGCGGCCCGCCGCGCCACGTCGACCACCGCGCGCATCTGGGGGCTCTCGCCGACGATCGCGGCGTACCGGTCGCCCACCTCGGAGGAGAGGAGGGCGTTGGCGTCGCGGAGCGCCTGCCGCTCCAGCGCCTTCGCCAGCACGATCTCGAGGTGCCGCGCGTCCACCGGCTTGGTCACGAAGTCGTAGGCGCCCTTCTTCATCGCGTCGACGGCGCGGGCGATCGTGCCGTGGCCGGTGATCACCACCACCGGGACGTCCGGCTCCTCCCGGCGGACGGTCTC
>DASRDR010000133.1:0-15271 GCA_035652475.1 Candidatus Methylomirabilota bacterium
ACGTGACGATCCGGACCGGCAGGTTCGTCCTCACGTCGTCCACCGTGAGCGCGGCGAGGATCTCGTACCGGCCGGGGCCGGTGAGCCCGTCGAGCGCGATCCGGAACTCGCCGGGGTCGGTGGCCGGGACGGCGCCGGCGGAGACCACGCTGCCGTCAGGCGCGACCACCACGTACCGGGCCACCGGCAGCGCCCGCCGGTCCTGCTCGACCTCCCGCTTCACGAACGGCTCGCGCACGACCCGCTGCTCGCGCCCGAACCGCTCGACCCGCTCGACGTCGCCCCGCAGGACCAGCGCGCCGTCCCGGAGGATCGCCTCGGTCGCCCACGCCCGGAGCGGGGCCGCGTGGGCGTTGAACACGCCGACCCCGCGCGGGTACGAGAGGTCCCGGAAGACGCGCAGGACCGTCTTCGCCGGGCTCCACTCCGCGAGGCGGTAGGGGCCGTTCGTGACCAGGAAGTGCCCCGCCGCGCCGTGGAAGGCGCGAAGGGCCGCCCAGCGGGCGCGGGCCTCGGCGGGCGTCACGCGTCCGGCGAGCGACGGCGGGACGCGGGCCTCGCGCTCGAGCTCATCGAGCAGGGACGAGAGCTGCGCCCCCACCCGGGCGTCCCGCGCCAGGTCGAGCCACGGGATTCCGCGCGCCGTGGCGGCGTCCCGCGAGAACGCGGCGAGGTCGCGCGCGGCCGCCTCCTCCATGAGGGCGAGGAGGTGCCACGGCACCGTGGTCCAGGGCGGCGCCGCCCCCGCCGCCCGGTCGGGGTCGCCGCCGGGCCGGTCGACGAAGACCTCCACGATCGGGACCTGGTACGTGAGCTTGTCCTCCCCGAACGCCAGGACGTCGGTCTCGACTCGCAGCACGCGGAGCGCGACCAGGTGGTCCCGCAGCCCCGCCGTCGCCCGCCTGACGGCCGGCTCCCGCGCCCGCCAGGCGAAGCCGAGCGCGTAGAGGAGGTCGGCGGGGTCGAGGGTCGTGCCGTCGTGGAAGCGCGACCCGAGGACGCGGTAGAGCACGCGCGCGCCGGCCCGGCGGCCCGGGCCGACCTTCGCCCAGGCGCCGGTGCCCGGCGCCGGCGCGATCGCGTCCTCGGGGACGGCGACCGTGGGGGTGCCGAGGTCGACCGCGGAGACGACGACCCGGTTCGGGACCCAGCCCGTCCCGTGCGGGGACGGGAACAAGGCCGGATCGCCGAGGGCGAGCCACAGGAGCCGGCCCGCCGGATCGCTGAACCCGGCGACAGGGTTCCAGGCCGCCGCCGGGCCGCTGGGCACCCCGACCGTGAGCCACCCGTTCCAGGGGAAGTCCTTGAGCTTGACCGTGCGGGGGAAGATCGCCGATCCGAGCCCGGACTGGGCGTCGTGCGCGACGTTCTCGACGCCCGCGGAGTAGTCGACGTTGAGCGGCTCCGCCCGCAGGGTGAACCCGGCCACGATCCGCTCGCAGCCGCCGGTGAGCGTCGCCACCAGGCGGCGCTCCAGCGTCAGCCGCTCCGGCGCGGTCCGCGGCGTCCCGTCGGTGAGCGCCCGGTAGAGCGCGTCGGCGCGGTCTCGGGCGGCGGGGTCGGCGAGCGCGCCCCGGAGCGCCTGGTACGCCTGCCACCATCCCGTCTTGAGGTCGGGCGGCCCGACCCCGCCGTTCGGCCCCAGCGCGAGCGGCGTCCACAGGGCGGCGACGTCGAGCGTCTCGACGCTGGCGTCCCACGCGCCGGTGCCGGCGCGCCGCGCCGGTGCGACGAGCGGCTCCGCTCCGGCGTCACCCGCCCGGAGCCGGAGCGGGCCGGGCCAGCCGGGGGCCGGGGCGTCCTCGGCGGCGCGCGCGAGGTCGGCGTGCTGCAGGTAGTCGGGATGGTACGGGGTGACGGGGTAGCGGAACCGGCGGAAGCGGTCCGGCGTCTCCAGCAGGTCGGCGGCAGCGCGCGCGGCGCGGCACCGCTGCTGGGGATCGGCGAAGTACGGCGCCGCCGGGTTGACCCTGACCAGCACCAGCGCCCCCAGCGACTCGGCGCGCGCGATGGCGGGCGGCGCCGGCGCGGCGCCGAAGGGGTCCCCGCCGACGTATGCGTGGAGCGTGCCGGCGGCGAGCTGCGCGCTTGCCGCCGCCGGAGACTCGACCTGTAGCGTGATCTCCTGCGGGTAGTAAGAGGGATAGAACGGGAACTCGTGCCCGGCCCGCGCCGATGGCACGGCGACGGCCCCGAGCGCCAGCGCGATCAGGAGCCGGCGCCGCCCCGCGGCCGCGCCCGGCCGGCGGATCCCGGCGGGGGCGGTGGTGACGGGACCCCCCCGGCCGGCATCGGCGCGGCGTGAGCGACGGGCGCTGGGCAGGGCGAACCTCACCGGTGCCGGGGTCTCGTGAAGGGCCGCGAGAGCGCGGCCTGGTCCCGGCGGGCGCGCGCCCGCCAGGACCTGTCGCGGGAGACGCTCAGGCGGTTGCCTGGGGCCAGGTCTCCTCGATCCACTTGTACGTCGCCGTCGGCTCGCCCTTCGGCCAGCCGGGCGGCGCGGTGATGTTCCGGATCGGGACGGCGATGATGCGCTTGGGGTCGGGCACCGGGAACGGGTACTCCTTCGTGTTCATGCTGAACCCGGTGATCGCGTCCTTGTACCCCTGATGGTTGTCGGCGCGGATGTGGAGGTAGCCCGCCGGCGAGTCGAACGACAGCCCCTCGAGCATCGCGATGATCGCGTCCTCGTCCGGCCAGCCGCCCGTGAGACGGTTGGCCTTCTCGATCGCGATCTTCAGCATGTAGAGGGCCGTGTAGGCGCCCTCCGCCTCGAAGTTGGGGTACTCCTTCCAGCGCTCGTGGAACTTCTTGACGAACTGCGTGTTCACCGGCCAGCGGTTCCCGGGCGGGTACAGGAAGTGGTAGTTCGCGTGCACGCCGGAGACGATCCCCTCCGGATGGTCGCTGCCGAGGGCGTGGGGCGCGACGCCGAACGCCAGCGTCGTGGCGACCTTCATCTTCTTGAAGAGGTCATAGCGGAGCGCCTGCTTGTAGAAGGCGACGTAGTCGCCGCCCCAGACCGAGCAGAACAGGAGGTCCGGCTTGGCCGAGATCGTCTTGGTGATGTGGGCCGTGAACTCGGTGGTGCCGAGCTTGGGCCACGCCTCCGAGACCACGTCGATCTTGCCGGGGGTGAGCTTCTTCATGACCACGTTGAAGTGGTCGAACGCGTTCCGGCCGTACGAGTAGTCCGGGTGGATGTGGGCGATCTTCCGCACCTCGGGCCACGCGCTGGCGGCCGCGATGGCGGCGATGGCGCCGTCGGCGGACTGGATGTTCGTCAGGCGGAACGTGTAGTGGGGGTTCGGGACCGCCTTCTCGAACAGGAAGTCCGTGCAGCCGTCGGTGAAGAGCGTGAGGCACTTCACCTCCTCGGCCACCGGGCCGAGCGCCGGGGTGTTGCCGCTCGAGATGACGCCGGTGAAGCAGTCGATCTTCTCCGACAGCTTCATCCGCCGGAGCTCCTTGACGTTGGCGTCGGTCCCGGCGGCCTCGTCGGCCTTGATCGTCTCGATCTTGCGCTTCCCGAGGAGCCCGCCCTGCGCGTTGATCTCCTCGGCGGCGAGGATGTGGCCCTTGTAGGACTGCTCGCCCAGCACCGCTGCCGGGCCGGTGAAGAAGGACATGTGGCCTGTCTTGTAGGGGGTGTCGGGGATGTTGCCCTTCGGCGTGAACTTCGCCTGGGCCTCGGCCGCCTTGGGCGTCACCACCGCGCCGGCGCTCGCCGCGGCCGCGCCGATCGTGACGCCCAGGCGCTTCAGGAGATCGCGCCGGGTCACCTGCTCTCCCATGAGTCCTCCTCCTTGAGCGGCGGGCTCGAAATGGGTGACGTGGAGCATCGGGGCGACGAGGTGTGGCGGCATTGCATCACGGCTGGTTCGGACGTGTCAAGGCCGCGCCCTCCGGGCGCGCCCCGAGCGACACCTCGGCGGGAGGGGCCGCCATCCGCCGTCCCCCCCGGGGGGGGGGATCGCCCGCGCACCCGGACGTCGGGGCCCATGCGGGGCGAGCGCGGGGTCCGGCCGGACGGACCGCCCACGCCGTCGGCGAATCGCCAGCGCGGGGCGGCAACCCACGGCCGCCGTCCGGCACGACCTCACGGGCCGACCCGCGAATCGCCGGTCCGTGTCAGGCCGACCACCGCGACTCCCACGCGGCCCCCGGACTCCGATCGCCGGCCCGCGTCGGGCGCGTGCCGCGAGACCGGTCGGGGATCGGCGGGCGGACGGCGCGGGGGGGCTACTTGTTCTTGATGGCGCCCTGGACCTTCTTGGCCAGGTCGGGAGGAATCGTCGCCATGCCGTGCGCGGTCTTGGCGTGTTCCGCGCCCTTCCGCATGACCTCTGCCTCGTCCTTGCCCTCGATGACTGTCTGGCAGCCCGGCATCAGGTCGCCGCACCGGAGAACCTTCGCCATCTCTCGCTCACCTCGTGTGAGGGGTCGCGGCCGAGCGGTCCGGAGATCCCGGCCCGTGGAGCAACTATACACCGTGGATCGGGGGCGGCCGGGCAGCCGGCGCACGCGCCTTCCCCGCGCCGCCGAGCCCGCAGTACCATGCCGGCGCACCGGCCGATCACCCGGACGGGGATCGGCCGGAGGAGGAGGGGCCATGAAGGCTGCCGTGCTCCCGGCCGTCGGCGCGGCGTTCGTGATCGAGGACATCCCGGCGCCGAAGCCCCGCGAGGGCGAGGTCCTGCTCCGGGTGCGCGCCTGCGGGGTCTGCCACACGGATCTCCACGTAGTGAAGGGCGAGGTGAAGTTCCCCGTTCCGGCGGTGCTGGGCCACGAGGTCTCCGGCACGGTCGAGGCGCTCGGCCCCGGGGTCGCCGGGCTGACGCGAGGCGCGCGGGTCGTCGCGTCCTTCATCATGCCCTGCGGCCGGTGCCGCTTCTGCGCGGTCGGCCGCGACGACCTGTGCGAGACGTTCTTCGCGCTGAATCGGCTCCGGGGCGTCCTCTACGACGGGGAGACGCGGCTCCACCGGGCGGACGGCTCCGCGCTGGCCATGTACAGCATGGCCGGGCTCGCCGAGTACTGCGTCGTCCCGGCGACCGACGTCTTCCCGGTCCCGGACTCGCTGCCGCTCGAGGCCGCGTGCATCCTGGGCTGCGCGATCATGACGGCCTACGGTGCGGTCAAGCACCAGGCGGCGCTCCGGCCGGCCGAGTCGGTCGCCGTGGTCGGGGTCGGGGGCGTCGGCTCCAACGTGGTCCAGCTGGCGCGGCTCTTCGGCGCGACCCGGATCGTCGCGGTCGACGTCCGCCCGGAGAAGCTGGACGCGGCGAGGCGGCTCGGGGCCACCGACGCGGTCGACGCGAGCACGGGGGACCCCGTGGCCGAGGTGCGGCGCCTCACCGGGAGCGAGGGGGTCGACGTGGCGTTCGAGGCGCTGGGGCGTCCGGAGACCGTCACCGCGGCGTTCAAGATGGCCCGGGACGGCGGCCGGGTGATCGTGATCGGCATCGGGGATGGGCCGGCGACGGCGCCGATCGAGATCACGCACCTGGTCCGGCGCGGCATCCGCCTGCAAGGCTCGTACGGCGCGCGGGTGCGGGGCGACGTGCCCGAGCTGATTGCGCTGGCCGCGGCGGGGCGAATCAGCGTCACCGACCCGATCTCGCGCCGGTACGGGCTGGACGAGGCCGACGAGGCGTACCGGGCCCTCGCCCGCGGGCAGATCCTCGGGCGCGCCATCGTGGTCATGTAGGCCGTGGCTTTGCGTTCCGGCCGCTCCCGTGAAATCGTAGGAAGGCGGAGGGCCCGATGATCGGCTACGGCGGACGGATCCTGCACGTCGACCTCACGACCGGACGCACCGAGGTCCGCCCCCTGGAGGAGCGAGTCGCCCGGGCGTTCCTGGGCGGCAACGGGCTGGCGGTGCGCCTGCTCTGGGAGGCGATCCCGGCGGCGGTCGACCCCTACGATCCGGCGAACGCGGTGGCGCTGGCGGTCGGTCCCGTGACCGACACCGTCGTCCCCGGCAACAGCCGGGCGTGCATCGCGGCCAAGTCGCCGCTGACCGGGCTCTTCTTCGACTCCACCTTCGGCGGGCGGTTCCCCGCCACCCTCAAGCGCACGGGCTTCGACGCCGTGGTGGTGACCGGTCGCGCCGCGCACCCGGTGTACCTGGCCATCGACGAGCGCGGGGCGACCGTGCGGGACGCCCGGCCGCTGTGGGGGAAGACCACGCGGGACACCGTCGAGGCCGTCCAGGCCGCCGAGGGCGGCGACCCGGACGTGCTGGCGATCGGGCCGGCCGGCGAGCACCTCGTCCGGTTCGCGTGCCTGGCCCACTACTGGAAGAACCGCGAAGGCGTGGCCGGGCGCGGCGGGATCGGCGCCGTGTGGGGCGCCAAGGGCCTCAAGGCGATCAGCGTGACCGGCGCCCGCAAGACCGCCATCGCCGACCCGGCGCGGCTCAAGCAGCTGGTCGAGCAGACGCGGGAGCCGATGAAGGCGGGCACCGCCAACCTCTCGCGCTACGGCACGCCGTTCCTGACCGGCCCCATCAACGCGATCGGCGCCCTCGGGGCCTACAACCTCCGGCAGGAGGTCTTCGCCGAGTGGGAGCAGATCGACGGCCGCTCGCTCACCGAGCACTACCACGACCGCGACACGACCTGCCTCAGGTGCCCGGTGGCATGCGGCAAGCAGTTCGCCGTGCCGGCCGACGTGCCGGGGTACGGCGGGATCCGGGGGAAGATGCCGGAGTACGAGACCCTGTTCGCCTTCGGCTCGATGCTCGGGAACGCGAACGCGCCGAGCATCATCCACGCGAACATCCTGTGCGACCTGCTGGGGCTCGACTCGATCTCGATGGGCGTGACGCTCGCCTTCGTGGCCGAGTGCCTGGAGCGGGGGCTCCTGAAACCGGCCGACATGGGGGGGGCCTTCGGGTTCGGGGATCACGCCGGCATGATCCGCCTGGTCGAGCAGACCGCCCGGCGGGAAGGGTTCGGCGCCCGGCTGGCGGAAGGATCGCGGCGGCTCGCGGCCGAGATCGGCGGCGGCGCGGAGCGGCTGCCGTACGCCGTGAAGGGCCTGGAGCTTCCGGCCCACTCCGCGCGGGCGCTCAAGGGGATGTCGATCGGGTACGCCACGGGGACCCGCGGGGGCAGCCACCACGACACCCGCCCGACGCCCCAGTACGCCCAGGGCTTCGACCGGCGCTCCACCGACGACAAGCCGGCCTTCGCGGCGAAGAGCCAGCACTTCACCGCCGTCGACGACAGCCTGGTGATGTGCCGCTTCACCTCCGAGCGGGGCTTCGGGGTGTTCCTGAACGAGACGTACGCCGGGCTCGTCTCCGCGGTGACGGGCTGGGCCGTCGACCTCCCGGAGCTCGAGCGCGTCGGCGAGCGGATCGTCAACCTGGAGCGGCTGTTCCAGGTGCGGGAGGGCGTGCGCCGGCGGGACGACGTGCTGCCGTGGCGGGTCATGCACGAGCCGATCCCGGACGGGCCCTCGGCGGGAATGCACTGCCCGCCGGCGGAGCTCGACCGGATGCTCGACGCCTACTACGCGCTCCGGGGCTGGGATGCCGACGGCGTCCCGACCCGGGAGCGCCTGACCGATCTCGGGCTCGACGCCGTTCCCGGCGCGCTGTAACGGCGCGCTGGCGCCGGGCCGCTGCACCCCAGTGGGGTGCGGCCTGTCCGCCTCGCCCCCGTCGCCCCGGAGCCCGCGGTCAGGGTCTCGACCCCGGCCGGTGCATGGACGGGGTCGGCCAGCCGGTCACGGTAAGCCGCCAAGCCGCCGGTAGGCGGCTGCCCCGACCCCGCGGGCCTGCGCCCACTCTCCAGCCGGCCGGGCCGGCGATCGCGGCGGCCTGACGGGCGGTGTGGCCGGGCGCCGGCCCCGTCAGGGCTTGCGGGCGGAGGCCAGGACGGCGGGCATCGGGAGCTCGATGCCGGCTCCGCGTCGGTGGCGGGAGGCCGCGGCGCCGACCGCGGTCCGGATCGCCTCCCGCGCCTCGGCGGTCTGGGCGCGGAGCAGCGCGGCGGTGCGGACCGTGCTCTCGGCCATGATCTCGTAGAGGGTCTCGGCGGCCGGGAGCCGCCACGTCTGCGGCACGCGCGCGACCTCCGGCTCGACGAATCCCGCCGCCCGCAGGACGCGCCGGCATTCCTCGGGGTCGCTGAACCGGAAGAACGGCGGGCCGACCGGGAGGGGCACGTCCCGGCGGCCGTACCGGTCGATCGCCGCGTGGACGATGCCGAACGCCACCGCCTCGTCGGGACCGGCCCACGTGGTGAACGCGACGCGCCCGCCGGGCCGGAGCACCCGGGACGCCTCGGTCAGCGCCCGCTCGGGCCGGCCCAGGTGGAGGAGGCCGAAGTTGTTGACGACCGCGTGGAAGCTCGCGTCCGGGAACGGGAGGGCCTCGGCGTCGCCCTCCCGGAACTCGATCCCGGGGTGGGCGCGGCGCGCCTCTGCGACCATGCTCGGCGCGAAGTCCAGCCCGATCACGCGGGCGCCGCGGTCCCGCGCCGCCGCGGCGACGTGACCGGGGCCCGTCGCGACGTCGAGGACGTCGCGCCCGCGTCGCACGTCGGCGGCGTCCAGGAGGGCGTCGACCGCCTGGCTCGTCAGCGCGGCGAACGCCGCGGCGTACCGCCCGGGCAGGGCTTCCCAGCCGCGTCGCTCGAAGGCGCGGAACGCGTCGACGTCCGCCGGGTCTACCACGAGCGCCGCGGTTCGCCGCCGGTGCACGGGCCGCAGGGGGGAGCCGGCTCCACCGTCAGCAGCGGGTCGGGTCGTCGATGACCAGCGTCACCTGGCCGGTCACGGCGTCGTAACGGAAGTCGTTCCCCTCGCACTGGAACGAGGGCGGCGGGTTCAGCAGGGCGGCCACCGCCTCCTTGGTCGGGGGGTAGCCGCCGTTCTGGGCGTAGTAGAGCTGGAGCGCGCTCCGGATCGAGGCGACGGTGGCCCGATCGGCGACCATCCGGGTCGCCGAGAGCGGCCGCTGCTGCTGCACGGTCTCGAGCGTGTGCGTGGTCGAGACGAAGTAGCCGTACAGCCCCGCCCCGACCAGGGCCAGCACCACGACGACCAGGAGGATCTCGATGAGTCCGAAGCCCCGGTCCGACGGGAGCCGGGGGGGCAGGCGGCCCGGGCGTCGCATGGCGGGATGATGGGCTCCCGGCGCGCGCGGTGTCAACAATCCGCACCGCGCCGGGAGCCGCAACCCGTCACTCCCCGACGATCTGGACCTGGAGCCGCCGCTCCCGGGGGCCGTCGAGCTCGGCCAGGATGACGCTCTGGTACCGCCCCAGCAGCGGCTCCCCCTCCGCGACGCCGAGCGCGATCGACCGCCCGAGCAGGATCGACCGGAGATGGGCGTGGCCGTTGGCGCGGTCGCAGTCGGAGTAGCGGGGATCGTCGTGGAAGTAGCCGTCCCGCCGGGGGACGAGCCTCTGGAGGAGGACACCCAGGTCGTCGATCAGCGCGGACTGGAACTCGTTGACGAAGACGGCGACGGTGGTGTGGAGGGCGTTGACGATCAGCGTGCCGTTGCGAATGCCGGATCTCCCGATGACCTCTTGGACGTGCTTGGTGACGTCCACGAACTGCTGGTTCTCCTCGGTCCGGATCGTGACCGTGTCCCGGTACACCTTCATCGGCCAGCCTCCTTGCCGCGTCGGATTCAACGCAGGCACTCGGACCGGGGAAGGGGCCGGGGCCCGGCCACCCGCCGCGGTCGGTGGAGCCTCGCCCCGCCGGGTTGGCGGGGGCTCAGGCGGCGGGCGGAGCCCGCGGCAGCCGACGGGGAAGCGGGACCGGGGCCGGGAGAGCGGTCCGGGAGTCGGGACCGCCGAGCGCGACGCTCCCGAGGAGCAGCGGTTCGACGGTCGCCACGGACGACACCAGGGCATCGAGGACGGAGATCGTCGGCGGCGGCGCGGTCACGCCGGCGCCGGCGGCGATCGTGGGCGCGGCGAGGACTCCCAGGCCGAGGAGCTGGACCACGAGGAGGAAGATGACGATGCGGCTGGCCCGAGTCAGCCGCCATCCCCTGAGCTGCATGGAGCCAAGTATACCGTACTGCGCTATACTGCTGCCGCGGGCCGGGCTCCCGGTCCCCCGCCCCCGGAGGTGTCGATGCCCCTCTACATCATGCTGTCCTCCCTGTCCGAGACGGGCCGCCACGTGCTCAGGAAGCTCCCGGGCTCGATCCGGAAGGTCAACGAGGAAGTCGCGGGGATGGGGGTCAGGGTGGTGGCCCAGTACGCCGTGCTGGGCCCCTACGATTTTGTGACCGTCCTGGAGGCGCCCGACAACGAGACGGTGGCCCGGATCTCCGTGGAGCTGGGAGCCCGCGGCTCCGTCCAGATGATGACGATGCCGGCGATCCCGGTCGACGACTTCATCGCCCGGCTCGCGGCCCGGCCCCGGCGCGGGGGAGCCCGGCGGCGCCGCTGACGCGGCGGCCCGGCTCCCGCTGATCCCGGGGCGACGCGCCCCCCAGCTCCCGGTCATGGCCGGCGGGCCCCTCCCTCCGGACGCGCCGTCCGGCCCGGTCGTTCTGGGCGGGCCCCTCGCGATCGCCGACCTGGTGGCGGTGGCCCGACGGGGGGTTCCCGTCGCCCTCGGCGCCGACGTCGCGGAGCGGCTCGGCCGCGGCCGGGCGGTCCTGGAAGAGCTGGACCGGAGCGGTCAGGCCGTCTACGGCGTGACCACCGGGGTCGGGAAGCTCAAGGACACCCCCATCCCCCCAGCCGCCCGGCGCGACCTCCAGCGCAACCTCGTGCTCTCCCACGCGGCCGGGGTGGGCCCGCCGCTCGAGCCGGCGGTGGTCCGCGCGATGCTCCTGCTCCTGGCGGGCTCCCTGTCCCGCGGCCACTCCGGCGTCCGCCCGGTCGTCGTGCAGCAGGTGGTGGGGTGCCTGAACCGCGGGCTGGTCCCCGTGGTCCCGGCTCGCGGCTCGGTCGGCGCCTCCGGGGACCTGGCCCCCCTGGCGCACGTCGCCGCGTGCCTGATCGGGGAGGGGGAGGCGGTCCTCGACGGGGCGCGGCTGCCGGCGCGGGAGGCCCTGGGGCGGGCGGGTCTGGCCCCGCTGACGCTCGAGATGAAGGAGGGCCTGGCCCTCCTGAACGGGACCCACCTCATGGCCGCGGTGGGCGCGCTCGTGGTGCACGACGCGACCGCGCTCGCGCGGCTGGCGGACGTGGCCGGGGCGATGAGCCTCGAGGCGCTGATGGGGACCAACGCCGCCTTCGACCCGCGCATCCACGCGCTGCGCCCGCACGCCGGCCAGGTCGAGTCCGCGGCCAACCTGCGCGCGCTGACCGCCGACAGCGGCGTGATCGCCTCCCACCGGGACTGCACGCGCGTCCAGGACGCGTACAGCCTGCGCTGCATGCCCCAGGTGCACGGCGCCGCGCGCGACGGGCTCCGGTTCGCCCGGGACGTGCTCGAGCGCGAGCTCGCCAGCGTGACGGACAACCCGCTCCTGTTTCCCGCCGACGGGGCGGTCCTCTCGGGCGGCAACTTCCACGGCCAGCCGCTCGCGCTCGCCCTGGACACGGCGACCATCGGGCTGGCGCAGCTCGCCGGGATCGCCGAGCGGCGGATCGACCGGTTGGTGAACCCGCTCACGAACGAGGGCCTCCCGCCGTTCCTCGCCGCGGGCGGCGGGCTCCATTCGGGCTACATGCTCGCGCAGTACACGGCGGCGGCGCTGGTCGCGGAGTGCCGTGCCCGGAGCCACCCGGCCAGCGTCGACTCGATCCCGACGTCGGGGCTCCAGGAGGACTGGAATTCGATGGGTGCCACGGCGGCGCTCAAGGCCGAGGAGGTTCTGCGGCACGCCGAGCAGGTGGTGGCGATCGAGCTCGTCGTCGCGGCCCAGGCGCTCGACCACCGGCGCCCCCTGGTGCCGGGGCGGGGGACACGGGCGGCGCACGCCGCGGTGCGCGCGCGCGTCCCGCCGCTCGAGAGCGACCGCCCCGTCCACGGGGACCTCGCCGCCGCCCTCGGGCTGGTGCGAGAGGGCGCCGTCGAGGAGGCGGTCCGCGCCGCGATCGGTCCCCTGCGCTGAGCTCCTGCGCGCGCGGCGCCGGCCCGGGTCCCCCGGGGCGGTCGGGCGCCGCGTCCGCCGAACGGGCGGCCGCCCCGGCCGCTGCCCGGATCGGGCAGGCCTCGCCGGATGGACGGCGGCCCCGCCCGGCGGGCCCGGATTCGGCGCCGGGGGCCGGCCCCGGTCGAACGCCCGCGGGTCAGGCGAGGGCGTCGGCCAGCGCGGCCAGGTCGGGAGCGGTGAGGTCCGGCTGATGCGGCGTCTGCCCGAACGGCCGCCCGCGCCGGCCGACGAACGCGGTGCGCATCCCGGCGGCCTTGGCGCCGATGCAGTCGAAGGCGTGGCTCGCGACGAAGAGGATCTCGTCCGGCGGCAGGCCCAGGAGCCGGGCCGCCGTGGCGTAGGTCGCGGCGTGAGGCTTGAACGCGTTCGCGGCCGCCGCCGAGATCAGCGCCTCGAAGCGGAGCCCGTGGTGCCGCTGCCCGGCCTCGAGCATGTCCGGATCGCCGTTCGAGAGCACCGCGAGCCGGTAGCGGCGCTCCAGCCGGGCCAGGGCCGCCGGGACCTCGGGGAAGGGCCGGAGCCGCTCGATGTGGGCGACCAGCCGCCGCACCTCGTCCATGGAGTAGGGGATCCCGGCCCGCTCGAGGACCCAGGCGACCGAGCGATGTCCGATCTCCCGGTAGGAGGTGTGCTCGCGCTGGAGCAGGGCATCGATCATGGAGTTCTCGAAGTGTGTCCGCCGCCACCAGGTCACGAAGGCGTGCGGGTCGCCCGGCCAGCCCTTGGCCCGGAGGAACGGCCCGGCCGCCTCGGCGAGGCCGCTCTGCATGTCGACCAGGGTGCCGTACTGGTCGAAGAGGCACAGCCGGACGCGGTCCCGCAGCGCGGCAGCGGCTTGGCGCGTCGCGTCGGCGCTCACTGCGCCATCTCCGCGGCCCGGATCGACTCGACGCGGACCTCCTCGGTGAGCCGGGCCTTGTACGCCGCGAACTCGGGTGTGGTCTTCATCCGGTAGTCGCGCGGGTGGGCCAGCGCGACGGCGAGCTCGCCCTTCACTCGGCCGGGACGGGCGGTCATGACCACGACGCGGTTGGCCATGAAGATGGCCTCCTCGATGTCGTGCGTGACGAACAGGACGGTCGTCCGGTCCGACTCCCAGATCCCGAGCAGCAGCTCCTGCATGAGGGCGCGCGTCTGCTGGTCCAGCGCCCCGAACGGCTCGTCCAGCAGGAGGATGGCCGGGTCGTTCGCCAGCGCGCGGGCGAGCGCCGTGCGCTGCTGCATGCCGCCCGACAGCATCTTCGGGTAGTGGTCCTCGAACCCCCGCAGCCCGACCCGGGCGATGAAGCGGTCCGCGATCTCCCGCTGGCGTGCGGAGGGGACGCCCTTCTCCCGGAGCCCGAAGCAGATGTTCTCGCGCACCGTGAGCCACGGGAACAGCGTGTACGACTGGAAGACCATGCCGCGGTCCGCGCCGGGCCGGGACACCGGCCGGCCGTCGAGCAGCACGCGGCCGCCGGTCGGCTGGTCCAGCCCCGCCACGATGCGGAGGAGCGTCGACTTCCCGCACCCGGACGGGCCCAGGATCGCGATGAAGTCGTTCTCCTCCACGGCCAGCGTGGTTGGCTGGAGGGCGACGGTCGGGGGGCGGCCCCGGACGCCGGGGAACACCCGGCTCACGCCGTCGATGACCAGCTTGCTCACTGGACTGCCCTCGCCGTGGAAGCCCGGGGGGAGCCTGGCGCGCCCGCCGGCCCGCCCGCCCCGGGCTGGCGCCGTGGCGAGGGCCGGGCAACGATCATCGGCAGGCGCGGGGCGCCTCGAGCCCGGGCGCGGGTCATCGGCAGGCCCGCCGTGGGGCTCGCGCCCGGGCGCCGGGGCTCACGCGAGGCTCCAGGGGTAGAGCTTCTGGTTCGCCGCCTTGAACGCGAGGTCCGACACCAGCCCGATGACGCCGATCACGATGATGCCGAAGATGATCTGACCCGTGTTGAGGAGGGCTTGGCTGTCCGTGATCATGTGACCGATGCCCGAGGCCGATCCCACCAGCTCGGCGACGATGACGTAGGTCCACGCCCAGCCGAGCACCAGGCGCAGGGTCTCGGCGATCGCCGGCGCGCTGCCGGGGAGGAGGACGCGCCGCACCACCGTCGTGTCGGTCGCGCCGAGCGTGTAGGCGGCCTCGACCAGGTCTCGCCGCGTCCCGCCCACCGTTCCGGCGACCATCAGGACGATCTGGAAGAAGGACCCGATGAAGATCACCGCCAGCTTCTGCGCCTCCCCGATCCCCGCCCACAGGATGAGCAGCGGGATGAACGCGGAGGCCGGCAGGTAGCGGGCGAACGAGATGAAGGGCTCGAAGAACGCCTCGACCGGCTTGTAGGCGCCCATGGCGATCCCGAGCGGCACCCCGATCGCCGCGGCGATCGCGAACCCCCCGACGACGCGCCAGACGGTGACCGCGATGTCGCCCAGGAAGCCGTAGCGCACCAGGAGGGTCCACCCCTCCCTCATCATGGTCACCGGGTCGGCGAGGAACTGCGGGGCGACGTACCCGCTCCGGGTCACCGCCGCCCACGACGCCAGGAACAGCGCGAAGAAGGCGAGCCCGAGCAGGACGCGGCGCCGGCGGGGGAGCGGCCGGAGCGGCGTCACCGCCCGCCGCCGCGGCGGCGCGGGGCGGGACGCGGGGCCGGTCCCCGGCCGGCGGCGGGTCCGACTCCCGTGAGGCGCTCGCGAGCGCGTCGACCAGCGGCGTGGTGGCCGGGGGCGCGGCGACGGCCCCGCGCGGTCGCCGCCCGAAGCCGCCCCGGCCGCCCGGCCGGCCGGGCGCGCGCCGCCGTCACTTGATGAAGCTCGTGTCGATCAGCGAGGCGACGTCGGGGAGGCTCTTGACGATGCCGAGCTCCAGCAGCAGGGCGCCGGCCTCGCGGCTGAACTCCTGGAGCTCGCCGGCGAAGAACCGCCGGTTGGCCTCGCGATCCTGCCAGCGGAGGTAGGCGGCCGACTTCGCGAAGTCCTCGCCGCTCTGCTTCACCGTCGCGCCCATGATCTCGTTGGACTTTTGGGGGTCCTTCCGGATCATCTCCAGCGCGTCGAAGTAGCCGTTCACGATCGCCTTGACGGCCTTCGGGTTCTCCTGGATGAGCTTGGGCGTGCAGCCCAGCGTGTCCATGATCATCGGGTAGTCGAGCGTGGTCGCGATGATCTTCCCGGCCTCCGGCTTGGCCCGGACGGCCGAGA
>DASRDR010000134.1:0-3333 GCA_035652475.1 Candidatus Methylomirabilota bacterium
GGCGGTGAAGGCGGCCTCGGACCGCATCGACGCGATCCTGCGGGACTGACGCCGCCGGCCGGGCGGCGGCCGCCGCGGCCGAGCGACGGCCCGCCATCACGCATGGCTCGCGGCTCGGGCGCGCGCGGCCGCCCCGCCGGAACGGCGGGCGCGCGCCGGGAGGAGGACGGGATGGACCTGGCCGGGCGACGGATCGTGGATCTCTCCATGCCGATGTTCGACGGCATGCCGTCGGGCGGGCCGCGCGCCACCTACACCACCTGGGAGACGCACGAGGCGACCCGCGAGTGGTTCGGCACCTACTCGATGCAGGGACAGTTCTTCCTGTTCAGCGAGCACTGCGGCACCCACGCCGACGCGTTCTTCCACTTCGATCCCCGGGGCGCGACCATCGACGAGATCCCGATCCAGCGGTTCATCCTGCCGGCGCGGGTCGTGGACATGACCCACAAGACGGGGTGGGAGCCGATCACCGGCGAGGAGCTGGAGGCGGCCTGCCGGGCCCAGGGAATCCCCGCCGAGCCCGGGACCGCCCTCCTGGTCCACGGGCGGTCCGATCCCCGCTGGTACGACGAGTGGCAGAAGGCCTACGACATGCCATACCTCGTGGAGAGCGCGGCGCGCTGGGTCCACGAGCGCGGGTACACGCTGGTCGGCCAGGACGCCATCGGCTTCGAGAACGGGCGCATCGATCCCAAGCGGCCCGTCCACAACTACCTCCTCAAGCGCGACGTCCTCCTCCTGGAAGGCCTCTGCAACCTCGGCGAGGTCCTCGGCCGGCGCTTCACGCTGTTCGCCGTGCCGATCAAGCTGCGGCGCGGGACCGCCGCCCAGTGCCGGGCGTTCGCGGTGGTGGACTGACCGCGTCCATCCGCCGCGCGGCGGTGGCGCGCGGGTGCGCCACGCCCGGCCGCGCGCGGCCATTCCCCTCACGACGGCCGCGGCGCGGGAGCGCCCGCGCTCGGTCCGGAGGGCGGGGGCCGCGACGGCACGGCCGGCTCGCCCGCCGGCGCCTCGACCAGCGCGCGGAGGGTGTCGCGGGCCAGCGCGCCCTTCACGGCCTCGGCTCGCCGGCCGAGGACGGCGGCGACCGTGCGATCCACCTGGTCCGTCCCATCTCCCACCGCCGTCGGCCCGCGGACCGCCTCCAGCACCTCCAGCGCCGTCACCCGCTCGGGCGGCCGCCCGAGCGCGACCCCCGGGGGGTCGACGGCGCGCAGCAGGATCCCCCGCCGGACGAGCTCCTCCACGGCCTCCTCCACGCTGGACGGGGGCACCCGGAGGCCGGCCGCCAGCTCGCCCACTCGCCAGGGCCGTTCGCCGGCCAGATGCCGTCGCGTGACGGCGATCGCCGTGGAGAGGGCCACCTGCTCGCGGAACCCGTGCTGGCCGGTCCGCCGGAGGACGCGCGTCAGGTACGTCGCGGGATGCTGGTGCAGGTAGGCGACCTCGGCCCCGATCAGCACGATCAGCCAGGCGTAGTTCAGCCACAGCAGGAACAGGATCAGGATCGCGAAGCCCGAGTAGATCGCGGCGTAGCTCGGCGACCGCGCGACGAACATCGTGAAGCCCACGCCGGCCAGCTCCCAGAGGACCGCGGCCGCCACCCCGCCGACCAGCGCCGAGCGGACCCGCACGCGGGTGAACGGCATGAAGAGGTACAGGAAGGTGAACGCCGCGGTGAGCATGAGCAGCGGCAGGACGCGGCTCCCCACCGGCACCACCAGCGTGCCCATGGGTCCGATCGCGAGCAGCCGGCGCATGACCCACGTGCTCTCGACGGCGGCGGTCAGGCCCAGCGCGGTGAGGACCAGGACCGGGCCGACGAGCACGACGCTCAGGTAGTCGGTGAACTGCCGCCCGAGCGAGCGGTGCCGGTGGACGCGCCAGATGTGGTTGAAGGCGTCCTCGACCTTGCCGAGAAGCAGGACCACGGTCACGAACAGGCCGGCCACGCCCAGCATCCCCAGGACGCCGACCCGCAGATTGTCGACGAAGCCCACGACCTGCCGGGCGATCTGGTCCCGGGCCGGGCCGAGCGGCTCGAAGGCCTGGGCCAGCACGGGGATGAGCTGCTGGTGGACCCCGAACGCCTTGAGCACGGAGAACGCGACGGCGAGGGACGGCACGAGGGAGAGGAGCGTCGAGTAGACGAGACCCGCGGCGCGGCCGGAGAGGTCCTGGTGGTACACATCCCCGGCGAGCACGTTCAGGAACCGGAGGGCCCGGACCGCGGCGCGGCCGACGCGACCGCGCGCCGGCGAGTCGGGATCCCACAGGCCGCGGCGCACGAAGGCGCGAAATGGGCGTCCCATGCCGCCAGGATAGCGCGGCCGCCCCCGGGCGACCCCGAGGCGCCCGGGCCGCCGCGCGCCGGCGGGTCAGAAGCGCACCCGGACCCGATAGGTGAGCCGGGCGGCGCCCTCCCGCGGCACCGGTACCCGGTAGCGGAGCGTGTGGGCCTCGAGCTTCTCGTGCGGCTGCGTCTCCCGAAGGACCTCCCAGTCCCCCGGGACGGGCTCGATCACGCTCACCTCCACGTCCTCCTTCTTGTGGTTCCGGAGCGCGATCTCCCACTCGACCTCGTACGTGCTCCCCCCGAGCCGGCGCCAGTCGCGCTGCACGCGCTCCCCGACCACGTCGAACGCCTCGCCCATCCTGATCCGCACGCGCTCGTCGACCGGCGTGTGGTCGATCCAGTCCTCGCCGACGAGCTGCTGGCTCCCCGACCGGTCCGCCTTGTAGACGCGCACGCGCCCCCGGGGGAGCGGGACGCCGAGGGCGCTCCCCTTCGCGTTCGGGAGCTCCACGAACACGCTCACCTTCTGGTTGCTCACCGGCGTGCCGTACTGGGTGCGGTAGTACTCCCGCGCCCCGAGGAACGCGAGCTCCTTCCGGACCGGCACCCCGGCCGCCGCCAGGAGCGTGAGCTGCTTGGTCTGGTTGTCCTTGAGGGTCGTCCGCCCGTCGAGCGTGTAGAGGTGGTACTCGAAGAACCCCTCCTCGGCGAAGTCCCGGCCGCCCGCGGCGGCCGGGGCCGCCTTGGCCGCGGACACCAGGGCCATGCGCACGCGCTCGTCCCGCGCGCGGTGGACGTCCCCGGCGACGAGCTTCAGGGCGGCGTCGCGGTACGTCCCGCCGCTCCTGTTGTCGATCGTCACCCACCCGGTCACGTCGGCGCGATCCTCCCCCGCGCCGAGGATCATCACGTAGTCCGCCTTCCACGTGATCCCGCCGGTCAGGTACGAGGCCTCCACGCGCTGCGGCCCGGGGGTGCCGTTCCGGAGGAGCCACACCAGCGTGGGCCGGGAGACCAGGTCCTCCGGGAGCGCC
>DASRDR010000135.1:0-13737 GCA_035652475.1 Candidatus Methylomirabilota bacterium
GCGCCCGCTGGCTCGTCGAGTGCTACGATCGCTGGGAATTCCCGCGCGGGGAGGAGGGGGCGGACCTGTGGTTCGAGACCTGCGCCACCGACGCGGAGGTCGACGCCCTCGTGGCCCGGTTCGCCGGCGATCCGTGGAACACGGTCGCGGGGATCTACGACCTCGCCCCGCCCCTCGAGGGCCAGGGAGGCGGCCTCTCGCCGGAGGCCTGGCGGGCGCGCCGTGGACCGCCGGCGTGACCGCTCGCCGAGGCCGGCCCCGTCGCGACACGGGCCGGGGCCGTTGTCCCGGAGCCGGTCGGGCGGCTCAGGCGACTTGCGGCGCGGGTGCCCGGCGCGGCAGTCCCCGGACCCGGCGCGTCATCTCGTGCCGGAACCGGTCGGCCCGCGCCACAGGCGACTCGCGGAGCCGGGGGCCGCGTCGCCACGCGCCAGCTTCGGACGCGTCATCTCGTCCCGCGACTGGTCGGCCCGCCGCAGCCGGCTTGCGCGGCAGGGACACGCGAGAAGGGCGGGCTGGTCGACCGGCGGAGGGCTCCGCGGGGGATCGGCCTGCCGCTGCTGGTGGAACTTCGAAGGTCACGGGCCGGATGAGACTCGTCCGGCCGGCCCCCGGCGCCGCGTGGCTCGGCGGCTTCCCCGGGCGGCAGTCGCGGTGGGCCGATCCCGGACCGCGACCGGGACCGTGGAGCCGGACGCTTGTGGAGCGGCTGGCCGTCGTCGCGATCGTGGCGCCCGGTCCCCTGCCGATGGGCTGGCCGCCGCCGCGACGGGGGCCCGGTCGCTTGCCGATCGGCGGGCGGACCCTCGCGGACGCTCGTCGGCGTCGCGATCGTGGGGGGCCGCTCGCCTTGACGACGCGACGCGGCGACGACTACAATGACGCCTGCGCTGGGAGATCGTCTAGCGGTAGGACGCGTGGCTCTGGACCACGTAGCGGGGGTTCGAATCCTCCTCTCCCAGCCATATTTCTGTCGGGTGGTGGGGACGGCTCCATCGTCTAGCCCGGCCTAGGACACGGCCCTCTCAAGGCTGAAACACGGGTTCGAATCCCGTTGGAGCCACCACGCGGTTTCGCTGTGCGCCGAGTGCACGGATCAGGTCCGGATCTGTGCCGATCTTCCAAACCAGCCGTTCCAGGGTCACGTTCATGACGTGCTCGAGGACGCTGACGCCCGCGAAAGCGCTCTTCTCTTCGTAGTCAACGTGGTACTGGCCGGTGAAGACCGTCTCGTTGGCCACGGGGCTGGCCACGCGGAGCTCGACCGCCGCAGTGCCGACGAGATCCCACTCCCAGAAGCCGACCCCGAGGTTGAGCCAGAAGGTGGAGACGGTGCCGGCTATCAGGAAGTCGGCGTCCTCGCTCACGACGCGGTGCCCGCTCCGGATGAACTCGGCGACCAGGGCGTCGTGGAAGATCTTCGGCACAGGTTCCGAGGTGTGGAAAGGAGCCCCCGGAATGCCGAACAAGCTCCTCCTGTAGCCGACCTTGTCGGGCTCCGGCCGCGTGTCGCCGACGTCAGTCACGTGGATCAGCAGCGGGCGAAGCGCTGCCAGCGTACGTGCGGGCGAAGCGCTGCCAGCGTACGTGCGGGCGAAGCGTTGCCAGCGTACGTGACGGTCAAGGTCACGGGAGTCAGAGGCGGCAGATCAGGAGGGAAGAGGAGGAAACAGCCGCCCAGCACCGGCGTCAAGGCGAGGACAGCGAGCGGAGCGACCCGGGGGTGGATCCCCACCTTAGCTCCTCGTCGGATTTTCGCCGCCGATACACGTTACCTCCCGAGGTGACGGGAATCAAACAGATCCCGCACTGGCGGACGAGCTGCGCGTAGCACCTCCCGGGCAGCGCCGATCGCGAGCGGGCGGGCAGGCGAGTCCGTGGGAGGCTGGGGTGCCCATCCGCGGCGCTCGCGAGCGGCGCGACACCGGGGGACGGCCCCGACCGGTCGAACTCGCTTGCTATACTGCCCCGCATGTTGCGGTGCGACGCCGCCCGCCGCCGGCGGGCGCGCGACGGAGGCCTGTGGCACGAGGGCCGCGCGTCGCGCGAGGGGGATTTGAGGCCCAGCGGATCGATGCGACCCCACGCGTTCAGCCCTGGGCCATCGGGATCCCGATGAGCTTCCAGGACCTGCGGGAGTTCCTCGCCCTCCTGGACAAGCGCGGCCAGCTCCGCCGGATCACCGCCCCCGTGCGGCGGGAACTCGAGATCACCGAGATCGCCGACCGCGTGGTGAAGGGCCCGCGCAACGAGAACCAGGCCCTCCTCTTCGAGCGGGTCGAGGGGGCGGCGATGCCGGTCCTCATCAACGCCTTCGGGAGCGCGGAGCGGATGGCGTGGGCCCTCGGGGTCGAGCGGCTCGACGACCTGGGCGAGAAGGTCCGCGGGCTCCTGGATCTCCGGATGCCCGGGTCGCTGGTCGAGAAGCTCCGGAAGGGGCTGGACCTCCTGGACGTCGCGCGCGCGGGGCCGAAGGTCGTCCGGAGCGGCCCCTGCCAGGAGGTGGTCGAGACGGCGAGCCCGTCGGTCGCCGGCATCCCGGCCCTCTGGTGCTGGCCGCAGGACGCCGGCTACTACATCACCTTCCCGCTCGTGATCACGCGCGACCCGGTGACCGGGCTCCGGAACGTCGGCACCTACCGGATCCAGGTCCACGACGAGCGGACGCTCGGCCTCCACTGGCAGACCCACAAGGGCGGGGCCGAGCACGAGCGGGAGGCGCGGCGGGTCGGGCGCGAGCGGATCCCGGTCGCGATCGTGCTGGGCGCCGATCCGGCGACCATGTACACGGGCACGGCCCCGCTCCCGCCGGGGCTCGACGAGCTCCTCCTGGCCGGCTGGCTCCGCGGGAAGCCGGTCGAGCTCGTGAAGGCGCGGACGATCGACCTCGAGGTGCCGGCCCACGCCGAGATCGTGCTGGAGGGCTACTGCGATCCGGCCGAGGCGCGCGTCGAGGGGCCGTTCGGCGACCACACGGGCTACTACTCGCTCGCCCACCCCTACCCGGTCTTCCACCTGACCGCGGTCACGCGGCGGCGGGAGCCGATCTACCCGACGATCGTCGTCGGCCGCCCGCCGATGGAGGACTACTGGCTCGGCAAGGCGACCGAGCGGCTGTTCCTGCCGCTGATCCGCACGATGCTGCCGGAGATCGTCGACATGAACATGCCGGCCGAGGGGATCTTCCACAACCTGGTGATCGTCTCGGTGAAGAAGCGCTACCCCGGCCAGGTCCGGAAGGTGCTCTACGGCCTCTGGGGGCTCGGGCTCCTCATGCTGGCCAAGACCGTGATCGTCGTCGACGAGTGGGTCGACGTCCACGACGTCTCGGAGGTCGCCTGGCGCGTGACGAACAGCATCGACCCGGCGCGCGACCTGGTCGTGGTCGAGGGGCCGGCCGACGACCTGGACCACGCGGCGCTCCGCCACCGGTACGGCGGGAAGCTCGGGATCGACGCGACCGAGAAGCGGGCGCCGCTCGACCGGGTCGAGCAGCCCTGGCCCGAGGAGATCCGGATGTCCGACGAGGTCCGGCAGCGCGTCCTCCAGCGCTGGCGGGAGTACGGCCTGGGAGACCGGGAGGGCCAGCGGGGCGGAGCCGCCGGCGACGCCGGCGGGTGAACAGCCAGCGGGGCGGAGCCGCAGGCGACGCCGGCGGGTGAAGAGTTAGCAGGGCGGAGCCGCCGGCGACGCCGGCGGGTGACCGGGCGCGCAACAAGCGCGTTTGCCCCCTCCGCTCCGGGAGAGGGCCGCGCCGGGTCTGACTGATCCGTCTGTCCGCACAGGCCGCAGGACGCCCACGTCACGACTCCCCCCGAGGCCGATCAGCTAGAACCGGCGGGAAGGCTGCCGCACCCGGCGGGAGTTCTTCCTCGCCGGTCGCCGGGCGCATCGCCGGCAGGCGGCGATGCCCGGGCCGCATGGTGTCACGTCGACTGCCAGCCTGCACCGGCCACCGCGCCGGAGGGCCTCTTCCCGGCGCCGGCGAATCCGGCGGGAAGGGTCACGCAAGACCCCCCTTCCGCACGCGGACTGCCCCGGCGGGGCCGAGCCGGCCGACGTCCCTGACCCCCGCAGCGCCACCGGCACAGCCCATGCAATAATCCCCTTCCACTCGAGCGCGCCGCGCTGGCGGTCTGCCGTCCTGGGAAGGGGGGGCATCGCCTCGACGACGTCCGGCTGCGCCCATCGGTCCCCGTCCGCATCCGCGCGGCTCCGCACGCGGGCCGCCACCGGCTCGTCCGGGACCGCGCCCGGCGGGGCTGCGCGGCCCGCACCCCGGGCAACGGCGTCCCCGGCCGCGCGGCCCGACCGGCTCGCGTGCGCCGCTGCCCGGCGAGATCCGCGAGACCGGGTGCGGCCGGGCGGCCGACGTCTTCCACCGCGTCGCCAGGGGGCCCCCCGAATCCGCCGGCGTGCTCCGCCCCCACCCCGATCGCCCTCCGTGGCCCCGGCACCCGCGTGCCCACCGAGGCCCTCGCGCGTTGCCCCCGCGATGCTGGACCACCGTGATGCTGGACCACCGTGATGCCGCCCGGCCGCCGGGCGCGCTCGCCCGGGAGGTCACCATGAGACGGACGCTCGTCGCCCTGGCGCTCCTGTCGGCGCTCTCGGCTCCCCGCCCCGCACCCGCCCAGCCGCCGGGCGGGCTCCCGCCGCCGGCGTCGGGGGTCGCGGTCGAGCGCGCAGCCGGGCACCACGACGTCTCGCCCCCGCTCGGCGGGCTCCGGCCGTCCGGCGTGGCGACCGTCTCGCCGTTCCGGACCAAGCGGTGGGCGCGGCTGCCGCGCCATGTCCGGACCGACGCCCACATCGCGGTCGCGGACCCGGTCGTCCAGTCGGCGCCGGGCGGCACGAGCGCGCCGGCCTCCAGCGAGAACTTCGAGGGGATCAGCAGCGACGAGCAGGCCGCCGCCACCAACCTGGTCGTCCTCCCCCCCGACACGACGATGGCGGTCGGCCCGAGCCACATCGTCCAGTGGGTGAACCTCACGCTCGCCGTGTACGACAAGACCGGCCACCGCCTCTACGGGCCGGTCCCCGGGAACACCCTCTGGCAAGGGTTCGGCGGGCCGTGCGAGGCGCAGAACGACGGCGACCCGGTCGTCGTCTACGACGGGCTGGCCGGACGCTTCGTCCTCACCCAGCTCGCGCTCCCGAACTTCCCGGACGGCCCCTTCTACCAGTGCGTGGCCGTGTCGACCACCGGCGACCCCCTCGGGAGCTACCACCGGTACGCGTTCGTCGTCAGCGACGCCTACCTCAACGACTACCCGAAGCTCGGGGTCTGGCCGGACGGCTACTACCTCGCGGTGAACCAGTACTCCTGCTACGACGCCATCCCGCCGTTCGGCTTCTTCGCCTGCGACTGGGTCGGGCAGGGCGCCTACGCGCTCGAGCGCGCCGCGATGCTGCAGGGCCAGCCGGCCCGCCTGGTCGGCGAGATCCTGCCCAGCGACAACCTGGGCGGCATGCTGCCGTCGCACCTCCAGGGGCCGACGCCCCCGCCGGCCGGCACCCCCAACCACTTCGTCCAGGTGGACGACGACGCGTGGCTCTCGGCGAACGACCCCTACGGGCCGGCGGTCGACCGGCTGCAGGTCTGGGCGTTCAGCGTGAACTGGGCCGCGAGCCCGGCGACCTTCAGCTTCACCCAGGTCGCCGTCCTGCCGACGGAGCCGTTCGACTCCAACATGTGCGGCTACTCGCCGAACTGCATCCCGCAGCCGGGCGTCGACATCGCCGGCAGCCCCTCGCCGCCGGTCGACGCGCTGGCCGACCGCCTGATGTGGCGGCTCCAGTACCGGAACTTCGGCGCGTACCAGACCCTGGTGACGAACCACACCGTCGACGCCACCTCGACCGACTACGCCGGCGTCCGGTGGTACGAGCTGCGGAACGACGGGACCGGCTGGCAGATCCACCAGCAGGGCACGTTCGCGCCGAGCGACGGGGTCCACCGCTGGATGGGGAGCATCGCCATGGACGGCGGCGGCAACCTGGCGCTCGGCTACAGCGCCGGAAGCCGCACCGTCAGCCCCTCGATCCGCTATGCCGGCCAGCAGCCGGGCGACCCGCCGGGCCAGATGGGGGCCGAGGCGACGATCGTCGACGGCACCGGCTACCAGCTCGACTCGAGCGGTCGCTGGGGCGACTACAGCACCATGGACCTCGACCCCGACGACTGCACGTTCTGGTACACGCAGGAGTACTACGCGGGATTCGACGAGTTCTACGGCCGCAACTGGCAGACGCGGATCGCGGCCTTGCGCTTCCCGGGGTGCGGCTCGGGGCTCTCGATCAGCGACGCCGTCGTCACCGAGGGGAACGCGGGCACGACGGCGGCCGTGTTCACCGTGACCCTGTCGCCGCCGAGCGCGCAGACCGTCACCGTGCAGTACGCGACCGCGAACGGGACCGCGGTGGCCGGCAGCGATTACCAGGCGGCGTCGGGCACCCTCACCTTCAACCCCGGCGAGACGACAAAGACGATCACCGTGCTAGTCAACGGGGACACCCTCGACGAGCCCGACGAGACGTTCGTCGTGAACCTCTCCGGCGCCACCAACGCCGGCATCGCCGACGGCCAGGGAGTCGGGCTCATCCAGGACGACGATCCGCCGCCGACCCTCGCGATCGGGGACGCGACGGTCGCCGAGGGGAACAGCGGCACGACGAACGCGGTCTTCACGGTGACGCTGGCGCCGGCCAGCGGCCGGACGGTCACCGTGCAGTACGCGACCGCGAACGGGACGGCGGCCGCCGGCAGCGACTACCAGGCCGTCTCGGGCACGCTCACCTTCAACCCGGGCGAGACGACGAAGACGGTGGCCGTCCCCGTCACCGGCGACGTGACGAGCGAGCCGGACGAGACGTTCCTCGTCAACCTGAGCAACCCGACCAACGCGACCATCGGCGACGGCCAGGGGATCGGCACCATCACGAACGACGACGGCCTGCCGTCGCTCGCGATCAACGCCATCGCCTCGAGCGAGGGGAACAGCGGCACCAAGGCGTTCACCTTCACGGTGACGCTGACACCGGCCAGCGGCCTCACCGTGACGGTGGACTACGCGACGCTCGACAACACCGCGACCGCGGGCAGCGACTACACGGCGACGAGCAACACCCTCACCTTCACGCCCGGCCAGACCACGAAACAGGTGACGGTGAACGTCCAGGGCGACACGGCCCCCGAGCCGGACGAGACGTTCTTCGTCCGCCTGAGCAACCCCGTGAACGCGGTGATCGGGGTCGACACGGGCGTCGGCACCATCCTGAACGACGACGCCCCGCCGGCCGCCAGCATCACCGTGCTCGCGCCGAACGGCGGCGAGGTCTGGCGGCTCAACCGCAACCAGACGATCCGCTGGAGCTCGAGCGGGATCAGCGGGAACGTGATGATCCAGCTGTCCCGGACCGGCCCGGCGGGGACGTGGGAGACGCTCCTCGCCTCGACCCGCAACGACGGCCGGGAGACCTGGCGCGCCTCGGGCCCGGCCACCACCAACGCGTACATCCGCGTCTGCAACTCGACACAGACCGTGTGCGACCAGAGCAACGGGCCGTTCACGATCCGGTAGCGGCCGGGGGACGGCGACCTGCCGATGCTATACTGGCGCCCGCGCGAGCGTGCCCCGCCCCACCCGGCGTCACTGACCCGGGGTCGCCGGGGCCGCGCCCGCCCGCCCCATGCACGTCACGGCGACGCTCCGGCACTTCCTCGACGCGATCAAGGTCGAGCACACCGTCTTCGCGCTGCCGTTCGCCTACCTCGGCATGGTCCTGGCCGCCCGGGGCTGGCCGGGGTGGCACGCCGCCGCGTGGATCACGCTCGCGATGATCGGGGCGCGCACGGCCGCGATGGCGGCGAACCGGCTGATCGACCGCCACCTGGACGCCCGGAACCCCCGCACGGCCGGCCGGCACCTCCCGCGGGGGCTCCTCGCCCCGCGCGACCTCGCGCTCGCGGTCGCCGGCGCGACCGCGCTCTTCCTCGTGGCGGCCTGGCGGCTCGGGCCGCTCTGCCTCGCGCTCGCTCCACTCGCGCTGGTCTTCCTGATCGGCTACTCCTACACGAAGCGCTTCACCTGGCTCTCGCACTGGGTCCTCGGCGCCACCGACGGGGCGGCCGCCGCCGGGGCCTGGATCGCGGTGCGCGGGCGCATGGACCCGCCGGCCTGGCTCCTCTGGCTCGCGGTGACCGTGTGGATCGCCGGCTTCGACCTCCTGTACGCCTGCCAGGACGTCGAGTTCGACCGCCGCGAGGGACTCCACTCGGTGCCCGCGCGCTTCGGGATCCGGGCCGCGCTCCGGGCGGCGCGCGCCTGCCACGCGGTGACTGCACTGGCCCTGGCCGGGATCGGGTGGACGCTCGGCCTCGGGCTCGGCTACTGGCTCGGCTGGCTCGCCGTGGACGGTCTCCTGGTCTACGAGCACTCGCTCGTCTCGGCGGACGACCTCTCGCGGCTCGACGTGGCCTTCTTCAACGTGAATGGCTACATCAGCGTCATCACGCTCGGCGCCGCCGTCGCCGGGCTCTGGGTGTGAGCCGCCGCCAGGCGGGCGAGGCCCGGGCGACGGGGCGCCGGCCCGCCGGCGGCCCCAGGAGGCGCCCGGCGGCGTGAGCGCGATCCATACCGGGGCCCGCTCCAGCCAGGTCGGGGCCGGCGGGTTCCCGGGAAGGCGCCCGGCGGCGTGAGCGCGGTCGACGCGCCCGGGAAGGCCGCCGCGGTCCAGGCGATGTTCGCCCGGATCGCGCCCCGCTACGACCTCATGAACCGCCTCATGACCGGCGGGCGCGACCGCGCATGGCGCCGCGCGGCCGCCCGGCTCGCGACGCCCCCGCCGGGCACCCTCGCCCTCGATCTCGCGACCGGGACGGCCGACCTCGCGCTGGCGCTCCTGCGAGAGACCGCGGTGCGCGGCGTGGTCGGCGTCGACTTCGTCGAGGGGATGCTCCGGCTCGCCGGGGCGAAGCTGGACGCCGGCGGCGAGCGGCGGATCCGGCTCCTCGCCGGGGACGCGCTCGCCCTCCCGTTCCGCGACGGGGCCTTCGGCTGCGTCGCCTCGGCGTTCCTCCTCCGCAACCTGGCCGACCTCGGGGCCGGGCTCGCCGAGATGCGCCGGGTGACGGCGCCGGGCGGCAGCGTGGTCGCGCTCGAGATCACCCAGCCGACGGTCCCCGGGTGGCGTCAGGCGTTCCGGCTCTACTTCCACCACGTCGTCCCGGCCATCGGCGCCTGCGTCGCCGGCCACCGGGACGCGTACACCTACCTCCCCCGCTCCGTCGACCGGTTCGTCGCCCCGACCGAGCTGGCGCGCCTCATGGCCGGGGTCGGGCTCCGCGACGTGCGCGTGCGCCGGCTCGGCCTCGGCACGGTGACGATCCACGTGGGCCGCGCGTGAGCGCGCCCGCGACCCCCGAGACCGGCGCGAGCCGGGACGACGGCCGGCGAGCCGCGCGCGGGCCGCACGACGCCCGCCCGCGCGGCCCGCACCCGAGCGGGCCGGCCCCCCGCGACCCCGGCGCGGGGCAGGACGGCGGCGGGCCGCACCTCGTCTTCCTGCCGGGCACGGGCAGCGCGGAGCCCGCGCTCTTCCTCTGGGGCGAGCGCGAGGCGGCGCGCGGGCCGGGCGTCGTCGAGGAGCTCGCGCGCGCGGGCCGCCCCGGGCGCGCCGCCGTCGTCGCGGCGGACGGCGGGATGGCGACGGTCACGGGCCCCCGCATCCCGCTCCGGCTCGCCGTGCCGCTCCTGGCGCGGGTGCAAGCGGCCGAGCTCGCCCGGCTGCCGGCCTCCGTCGCGGCGTGGAGCCTCGCCGCGAAGCTCGCGCTCGAGCTGATCGCCCGCGAGCGCGTGGTCCCGCGCACCGAGCCGGCCGGCGGGGGGACGCGCGTCACGTGGGGGGTCGCCCTCGCGCTCCCGGAGGACGCGGAGCGCGTGGCGCGGCTGGCCGCGGCGTTCCCGCCCGACGCCCACGCGATCCCGCGGGCGGACGACACCTCCCGGTCCGGGGACGGGGACGCGGAGCCCGAGGCGGCGAGCGACCGGGGGCCGATCTGGCCGGCCCCGGCGCTGCTCACGGCGATGCTCGACGCGACGGCCGACGTCCTCGTCCGCGACGCGGCCGCCCCCGACGCCCCGGATCGCCGAACCGGGCCGGCAGCGGCGGTCGACGCGCTCGCGCGGCGCAGCGCGGCCCGCCCCGCCGGGCTCGGGGACACGGAGACCGCGACGACCGCGCGACGCGTGGCGTCCGGGTCCGCCGCTCCGGGGGGACCGCACGACGGCCGCAGAGCCCGGCGGCCGTCGCGGACCGGCGCGCGCGGACCGGCGATCCCCGCCGGCGCCCGCTGGGAGGCGCGCTGGCTCGCCGCGCTGACCGCGCCGGTCGCGCCCGCGCGGGCGCTCGGCGCCGACTTCCTGGACCGGGCGCTCGCCCGCGAGCTCGCCGAGTGGGCAACCGCGGCCCGCGGGCGCGCCGCCGAGCGACGGCCGCGGCTCTGCCTCAAGCTCGACCCGCCGGAGGCGGACGGGCGCGGCGCCTGGACCCTCGGCTACTTCCTGGAGGCGGCGGACGACCCGAGCCTCGTCCTCCCGGCCGACGACGTCTGGCGCGCCGGCCGCCGCCATCCGCTCGCCGCGCGGTTCGCGGCCGCGCAGGAGACGCTCCTCCAGGCGCTCGGGGAGGCCGCCCGCCTGTTCCCGCCGATCGAGCGCACGCTCGACGCGCCCCGCCCGGTCGCGGCCGTGCTCACCGAGGCGGAGGTCTGGCAGCTCCTCTCGGAGGGCGCCGCGCTCCTGACCGCGGCCGGCTTCACGGTCCGGCTCCCGGTCGCGCTCACGCCGAGCGGCCAGCGGCGGCTCCGGCTGCGGCTCCACGCGGGCGGCCCCGAGGGCGCGGCGGAGAGCGGCACCGGCGCCGTCAAGCGCGACGACGGGCTCTCGCTGGACGCCCTCCTCGCCTACCGCTGGGAGATCGCGCTCGGCGATCGCACCCTCGCCCCCGACGAGTTCCGCGCCCTCGCCGAGCTCAAGCGCCCGCTCGTGCGCTGGCGCGGCGAGTGGGTCGTGGTCGACCCCGGCGAGATCGCGGGCATCCGCCGCCTGATGAGCGGGGATCGGGGCGGCCTCGTGGCGGCCCGGGACGTGCTCGCGGCCGCGCTCGGCGGGGCGCGGCTCCGCGAGGACGCGCCGGTCCCGGTGGAGGTCGTGCCGGGGGGGCCGCTCGCCGCCGCGCTCGAGCGGCTCCGCCGGGAGCCGCCCTCCATGGCACCGCCGCCGACGCTCGCCGGCACGCTCCGCCCGTACCAGGCGCGGGGCCTCGCGTGGCTCGCCCTGCTCGCCGACCTGGGGCTCGGCGGCTGCCTCGCCGACGACATGGGCCTCGGGAAGACCGTCCAGGCGATCGCCTTCCTCCTCGCCCGGCGCGCCGCGCGGCCCGCCGATCCCCGGCCGGCGCTGATCGTCTGCCCGACCTCGGTGGTCGGCAACTGGGAGCGGGAGCTGGCCCGCTTCGCCCCCTCGCTCCCCGTCGTGCGGCACCACGGCCCGGACCGGGCGACCGAGGCCGCGGCGCTCCTGCCCGTCCCGGGCGCGGTCGTGGTCACGACGTACCCGCTGCTCCGGCGCGACCGCGCGCTCCTCACCGGGATCGACTGGGGCGCGGCGGTCCTCGACGAGGCCCAGAACGTGAAGAACCCCGGCGCCCAGCAGGCCGCCGCGGCGCGCGCCCTCCGGGCCGCGCCCCGGTTCGCGCTGACCGGCACGCCCGTCGAGAACCGCCTGGCCGAGCTCTGGTCGATCCTCGACTTCTGCGTCCCGGGGCTCCTGGGACCGCTCGCCGCGTTCCGGCGCCGCTTCGCCGTCCCGGTCGAGCGGTACCGCGACGAGGGCGCCGCCGCGGCGCTCCGCCGGCTCACCGGGCCGTTCGTGCTCCGGCGCGTCAAGAGCGACCCGGCGATCGTCGCCGATCTCCCGCCGAAGCAGGAGATCGCCGTGGCCTGCACGCTGACCCGCGAGCAGGCCACGCTCTACCAGGCGGCCCTCGCCGAGGCGATGGCCCAGGTCCGCGCGGCCGACGGGATCGCGCGCCGCGGACGGATCCTCGCCCTCCTCACCGCGCTCAAGCAGATCTGCAATCACCCGGCCCACTACCTGGGCCAGCCGGGACCGCTTCCGGGCCGCTCGGGGAAGCTCGACCGCGTCGTCGAGATGCTGGAGGAGTCGGTCGCGGCCGGGGACCGGACGCTCGTCTTCACCCAGTTCCGCGAGATGGGGACGCGCCTGGTCGCCGCGGTGGAGCGCGCGCTCGGGGTCGAGGTCCTCTTCCTCCACGGCGGGGTGCCGCGCGCGGCTCGCGACGCGATGGTGCAGCGCTTCCAGGAGGCGCGCGACGCCCCGCCGGTGTTCGTCCTCTCGCTCCGGGCCGGCGGGACCGGCCTCAACCTGACGGCGGCGACGCGCGTGATCCACTTCGACCGGTGGTGGAACCCGGCCGTCGAGGACCAGGCGACCGACCGCGCGCACCGGATCGGCCAGCGCCGGACGGTCCAGGTGTACCGGCTCCTCACCGCGGGGACGGTCGAGGAGCGCATCGACCGGCTCCTCCTGGACAAGCGCGCGCTCGCCGACCGCGTGATCGGCGCCGGCGAGGCGTGGATCACCGAGCTCGGCGACGCCGAGCTGCAGGAGCTCCTGGCCCTCTCGACCGACGCGGTGGTCGACGCCGACGAGGGCGAGCCGGAGCCGCCGCCCGCCGGCGCTCGGGGCACGCGCGCCCCGGGGACGCGTCGCCGCGCCCTGGCCGCGCTCGAGGCCCGTCCACCGGGGCGCCGCACCCCGGGCACGGGCCGGGCGCACCGGCGATGACCGCCCGGGCGCCATGGCGGCCACGCGATCGCCTCGCCGACCGCGCGGCGCGGAGGGCGCGTCCGGGTGGCGCAGGATGCGCGACGATGACCTGCGGACGGCCGCCGATCCCCGCGTGAGCCCCCGCGGACGCCGTCCGGAAGGCCGGCGCGGGGCCCGCCCCGCGCCGGCCGGACGCCTGGAACCCGGCCCCCGGCACCCCGCGCCGCCCGCGGGCGAGGTCGCGGGGCGTGGGCGGCGGCCGGCGTCCCCGGCGCCCGAGTCGGATGCCGCGCGCCGCCGGCCGGGGCGCCCCCCAGAGGTCTGGGGCCCCGCGGACGAGGCCGGCCGGACCGCGTGGTGGGGCTTCCCGCCGCCGGCCCGGAAGCTCCCGCCGCCCGAGCACGGCGTGCGGGTCCGCCGCTTCGGGGAGAGCTGGTGGTCCGAGCTCTGGATCGCCGCGCTCGAGCGCCTGGGCGGGGGCTACGCCGCGCGCCTCCGCCGCGGGCGGAGCTACGCGCGCCAGGGCCGGGTCCACGACCTGGCGGTGAGGGGCGGCGTGGTCCAGGCCCGGGTCACGGGCAGCCGGCCGGAGCCGTACCGGGTGATCATCCGGCTCGCGCCCCTCCCTCCGGGAGCGTGGGCGCGCGCGGTCGCCGCGCTCGCGACCCAGGCGCGGTTCGCCGCGCGCCTCCTGGCCGGGGAGATGCCGCCCGGGGTGGAGGACGCGCTGCGCGCGGCCGGGGCCGACCCGTTCCCGATCGCGGCGGGCGAGCTCCGGACCGAGTGCTCGTGCCCCGACTGGGCGAACCCGTGCAAGCACGTGGCGGCGGTCCACTACGTGCTCGGCGAGTTCCTCGACCGGGACCCGCTGCTCCTCTTCGAG
>DASRDR010000136.1:0-8640 GCA_035652475.1 Candidatus Methylomirabilota bacterium
CGAGTCGACGACGATCGTGGCGACCGTCCCGCCCGGACACACGCGCGCCGCCACGCGGAGCGCCGCGACGACGTTGGCCCCGGTGGAGGTCCCCGCGAAGATCCCCTCCTCGCGGGCGAGCCGCCGCGCCATCGCCTTCGCCTCCCCGGTCGACACGGCCTGGATCTCGTCGATCTCGTCCGGCTTCCAGAGAGGCGGCACGAATCCCACCCCGATCCCCTCGATGCCGTGGGCTCCCGAGGCCTGCCCGGAGAGGACTGCGGACTCCGCCGGCTCGACGGCGACGATCCGCACGCGACGATCATGGCGGCGCAGCGTCCGCGCGGCGCCCTGGATCGAGTGGGCGGTGCTCACGCCGTGGACGAACGCGTCCACCCGCTCCCCGGCCTGGCGCCACAGCTCCTCGCCGAGCGGCCCGTACCCCGTCTCGCCGTCCGCGTTGCTGAGCTGGTCGCACCACCAGTGCCCCGGCCGCCGGCTCAGCGTCTCGGCTGTCGCGATCATGGTCCGGACGAGCCGCGCGTCGATCCGCTTGCCCTCGCTCGGGACGTCCGTGATCTCGGCGCCGAAGGCTCGCATCGTCCACCGCTTCTCGTCGCTGAACGCGTCGGAGAAGACGAGGTGGGCCCGGTACCCGAGCGCCGCGCAGACGAACGCCAGGGAGATCCCGGTGGTCCCGGCCGTGTACTCGACCACCGTCCCGCCCGGCGGAAGCCGGCCGGCCGCCGCCGCCCGCTCGACGAGCGCGCGCGCCATGCGGTCCTTCATGCTGCCCGTCGGATTCGCCGACTCCAGCTTGGCGACGATCCGGGCCGAGCCCGGCGGCACGACCCGTCGCAGCTCGACGAGCGGCGTGTTCCCGATCCCGTCCAGGACGCCGCCCCCGATCGGCCTGTCCATCCAGCGCCTCCTCTGCCACGATCGAGCCGACGCGGCCCGCCGGCGGGCCGGGGACGGTGGCGCGTCAGCGCTCGGGCGCTCGCCACCGCCTCGCGCGCCCGCCCGCTCCGGCCGTCGAGGACCGGGCCGGCCCGGACCGGTCTCCGGCGCCCGGTGGCCGGCCTACACCGCCCCGGTCCCCCGGACGGCGCCGCGCGCCGTCTCGACGATCGCCGTCGCGGTCTGCCGGCGTCGTTCGGCGAGCTTCGCCTCGCCCGCCCGGCGCGCGTCCTCGCCGGCCAGGAACGCGAGGATGTCGGGCAGCCGGCGCACCGCGCCCCGGCCCGCCCCAGCCTCCATCCGGGACCTCGAGGGGGAAGACCCACACACGCGAGCTCACCTCGTCGAACGGGTTGCCCTCGGCACGCCCCACGGCCCCGGTCATCTCCCGCACGATCGCGCTCCGGACCTCGTCGTCGTACTGGCCCTCCGGCACCGACAGGATGAAGCGATACCGGGGCGACGCCGCCGGGATGCCGGCGCGGAACACCTGCGGGCGATGCAGGAAGATCCACGTCGCCGCGCGGGCGCGCGCGTTCGTGGGCTCGAAGCCCTCGAGCCGGATGAGCGTGTCGGTGAGCTCCTGGAACAGCGTCGCCTCGGCCTCGGGCGTCAACGCGCCCTCCGGGATGAAGGCGTCGATCATCGGCACGGCGGTAATCTCCTCCCGCGGCCTGGCGCGCGAGCCGCTCGGACGCAACAATTCACCGCCCGCGAGGCGGACGCGCCGTCCGGGCGCCGAGCCGCTCTCGTCGGCTGCACGCGGCACCGCGCGCGCTCCGAACGGCCAGCCAGGCGGTCAGCCCGCTCCAGCCTCGCGACCATGACTACCGATCTCGGGACGGCGGTCCCGTCCGCCGTGATCGGCCGCGCTTCGGGCGCGGCGCCGGCGCCCCCGAGCTCAGCTGGTTGGACGCCGCCCGGATCGCGACGGATTCCGTCGACGCGGTCGCGACGCATTTCGCGTGCGAGCGCCCGTGGCCTCCGGGCCGGGGCCGGCGGCCGCGGCGTCCGGCGCCGTCCGGGCGTGCTATCGTGGGACGCGCGACGAGGCGGGGATGAGCGGCGAGCAGCGGATCCGCGGCGCCTGCCCGATGGACTGCCCGGACACCTGCAGCTGGGTGGTGACCGTCCGCGACGGCCGCGCCGTCCGGCTCGAGGGCGATCCCGAGCACCCGTTCACGCGGGGCGTCCTCTGCAACAAGCTCGACGACTACGTCGCGTACGCCGAGTCCCCCGAGCGCCTCCGGTTCCCGCTCCGCCGCGTCGGGCCGAAGGGCGCCGGCGACTTCGAGCGGATCACCTGGGACGCGGCCCTCGACGAGATCGCGGAGCGGCTGCAGGCGGTGATCCGCCAGTTCGGGGCGGAGGCCATCTGGCCGTACGTGGGGTCGGGGAGCATGGGACTCCTCCAGGGCGTCTACGGCGCCGGCCGCCGGCTCTGGAACGTCCTGGGCGCCTCGCGCCACCTCATGACGATCTGCACGATCGCCGGCGGAGTCGGCACCGGGTACACGCTCGGCGACAACCGGGTCGGCATGGACCCCGAGACCCTCCGGTTCTCGAAGCTCATCATCCTGTGGGGCAGCAACACGCTGAGCACCAACCATCACCTCTGGCGCGCGATCATCACCGCGCGGCGGACCGGGGCGTACCTGGCCGTGATCGACCCGACCCGGACGCGGACGGCCGACGCCGCGGACTGCCACCTCGCGCCGATCCCCGGGACCGACGCCGCGCTCGCCCTGGGGCTGTTGCACGTGGTGCTGGACGAAGGCGCGGAGGACCGCGACTTCCTCGCCCGCCACACGCTCGGGTGGGAGGCGTTCCGGCGCCGCATCCTGGAGTATCCCCCGGCGCGGGTCGCCGAGATCTGCGGGCTGCCCGTCGAGGCCATCGTGGAGCTCGGGAAGCGGATCGCGCGCACGCGCCCGACGGGGATCCGGCTGACGATGGGCCTCCAGCGGCACGGCGGCGGGGGCATGGCGGTCCGGACGATCAGCTGCATCCCCGGCGTGACCGGCGACTGGCGCTACCCGGGCGGCGGCGCCGGCTACGATACCCGCGGCTTCTTCGGCGTGAACTGGGCGGCCCTGTACCGGGACGACCTGCGCCGGGCGGTCCCGCGGACCCTGAGCATGACCCGCCTCGGCGAGGGGCTCCTCGAGGTCACGGACCCGCCCGTGAAGGCGCTGTTCGTCTACGCGAGCAATCCGGTCGCGAGCGTGCCGCACCAGACGAAGATCCGGCGCGGGCTCGCCCGGGCCGACCTCTTCACGGTGGTCCTCGAGCACTTCCGGACGGACACGGTCGAATACGCGGACCTCGTCCTGCCGGCGACCATGCAGCTCGAGCACGCGGATCTCCTCATCTCGTACGGCCACCTCTACATCGCCTGGAACGAGCCCGCGGTGGCGCCCCCCGGCGAGTGCCTGCCCGCCACCGAGATCTTCCGCCGCCTGGCGCGGCGGCTCGGCCTGGACGAGCCGTGCCTGTACGACGACGACGAGGCGCTGGCGCGCCAGCTCCTCGACACCGACCATCCGTCGCTGCGGGGCATCACGTTCGACGCGCTCCGGCAGCGCGGCTGGATGCGGCTCGCCGTCCCGGAGCCGTTCGTGCCGTTCGCCGACGGGTTCCCCACCCCGTCGGGGAAGCTCGAGTTCTGCTCGGCCCGCATGGCGGAGGCCGGGCTCGATCCCCTCGCCGGCTACACGCCCCCGTACGAGTCGGCCCAGCGCGGCACGCCCCTCGCCGTGCGATACCCGCTGGCGCTGATCGCGGGCGCCGACCACTACTTCCTCAACTCGGTGTTCGCCAACGTTCCCGGGCAGGCCCGGCGCGCCGGCCCGACGACGATCCGCCTCCACCCGCAGGACGCGGCGGCGCGCGGCCTCGAGAGCGGATGCGAGGCGCGCGTCTTCAACGATCGCGGCGCGTTCGTGGCGCGGGTGGAGGTCACCCCGCGGGTCCGCCCGGGGGTGGTCGCCAGCACCAAGGGGCGCTGGCCGCGGCTGTCGACGGGCGGCGCGACCGTCAACGCGACGGTGGACGAGCGGGACGCGGACATGGGGGGCGGCGCCGTGTTCCACGACAACCGCGTCGAGGTCGAGCCCCTCTAGCCTGACCGTCGCCCGCCCCCCCGCTCGAGCCCTTCGCCGGCATCGCGCGCCCGGCCCGGAGCGGGCTAGAATCCCGGGGTGGGCCGGCTGCTGGCCGTCGGTCTCGGGGTGGCGCTCGTCGGCGGCGCCGTGGCCGCCTACAACGCCTCGATGTACGAGATCGTGCAGCCGATCCCGCTGAGCTGGAACCATGACGCGGACGAGCTCCGCCTCATCCACCTCGAGCAGGCGCGCCACCGGCTGCTCAGCCGGATCGGGGCGGGCCAGCGGGTGACGAGCCTCGCCGGGGTGCCGCCGATGGGGGCGCCCGACGAGCAGGACCGGGAGACGCTCGCGCGCCTGGACGCGGAGATCGCGACCCTCCGCGCCCGCGTCGCGGCCCGCGCGCGGTGATGATGACGCCGGCACCGGTCGGGGGGGCCTGCGCCTGGCGTGGCGAGGAGCTGGCCCGCTCCGCCCGCTGGCTCTGGCCCCTCGAGGACCGGGTGCTCGGCGAGCTCGACGCCGCGCTCCGGCACGTCCAGGCCCGGAAGCTCCCCTGGCACGCGCTCACCCCGGAGCGCTTCCCGCTCCGGACGGTGCCAGCGTTCCTGGCGGACGTCGCCCGCGAGCTCGAGGAGGGCTGCGGGATCGTGACCCTGCGCGGCCTCCCGGTCGCGCGGTACACGCCGGACGAGCTCCGGACGCTGTGGTTCGGCCTGGGCACCCATCTCGGCCACCCGGTTTACCAGAACCGCCGCGGCGAGCTCATGCGCGAGATCCGCGACGAGGGCCGCGCGGTCGGTGACCGCTACGGGCAGCTCCCGGCGCGCCCGGGCGAGAGCGGCGCGCCGGTCCTCTCGTCGTACGCCCGCACGCTGTCGAGCGGGGCGCTTCGCTTCCACACCGATCGGTGCGACGTCGTCGGCCTCCTCTGCGTCCGGCAGGCGCGGCGCGGCGGGGTGAGCCGGCTCTGCAGCTCGGTGGCCGTGCACGACGAGCTCCTCCGCCGGGCGCCGGAGCTGGCGGCCGCCCTCTACGAGCCGATCCACCGGAGCCGCTTCGGCGAGGAGGCCGACCGCCCCGACGCCGTGTACGCGCTGCCCGTGTTCGGGGTGCGGGACGGGAAGTTCACGAGCCACTACTCGCTCACCTTCATCGAGGTGGCCCAGAGGGTCGCCGGGGTGCCGCCGCTGAGCCCGGTCCAGCGAGCCGCCCTCGAGCAGCTCATGGCGCTGGCGGACGAGCTCGCGTTCGACACCCGGCTCGAGCCGGGGGACATGCAGTTCCTGAACAACCACGTCGTCTACCACGCCCGCACCGCGTTCGAGGACGACGCCGAGGCGGACGCGGTCCGGCTCCTCTACCGGCTGTGGCTGGCGATGCCGAACAGCCGTGCGCTCCCGGCCGGGCACGAGGTCCTCTGGGGGCGGATCGAGGCCGGGGCGGTGCGGGGCGGGATCGGGCAGGCCGCCGCCTCCTGATCGCCCCGGGGGCGGCCCCCGGGCCGCGCGCCGCCTCGCGTGCCGGCCCACGCGCCTCCGGCTCCGCGCCGGAAGACCGGGGCCGCCTGGCGGACGGGAGCGCCCGGCGGCTCCGGCCAGGCGTCGGCCCGGCGCGCGCGCTCGGCATCCGTGGCGCGCCACCGACCTCCCGGGTCGACGAGGCGCCCGGGGCAGCCCCCGGCCGACGGCGCCGGATCGTCGTACACTCGACCTCCGGATGGAGACCCCGGAGGCGCCGTTCTTCGCCCTCACCCCCGAGCGCGTCCTGGACGCCGTGGAGGTGGGTGGCCTCCGGAGCACCGGCCGCTGCCTGCCGCTGCGGGCCTTCGAGAACCGTGTGTACGAGGTGGAGCTGGAGGACCAGCGCCGGCTCGTCGTGAAGTTCTACCGCCCGGGACGCTGGTCACGGGACACGATCCTCGACGAGCACCGGTTCCTGCAGGAGCTGGCGGCCGCCGAGCTCCCGGTGGTGGCGCCGCTGGACCTCGGCACCGGGAGCACCCTCAACGAGGCGCACGGGATCCTGTACGCGGCCTTCCCCCGCGTGCGCGGCCGGACGCTCGACGAGCTGGACGCGGAGCAGCGGCGGCACGTCGGGCGCACGATCGGCCGCATGCACGCGGTCTCGGCCGCCCGGCCGGCGCCCCACCGGCCGCGGCTGGACGTGCAGCGGTACGTGCACGAGCCGCTCGAGACGCTGCTCGCCGGGGGCTTCATCCCGGGGACCCTCGGGCCCCGGTACCGGGACCTCGCGCTCCGGATCGCCGACGCGGCCGCGCCCCGGCTCGCCGCCATCCCGGCGCAGCGCATCCACGGCGACCTCCACCACGGCAACATCCTCTGGACCCCCGCCCCGGTGCTGGTGGACTTCGACGACTGCCTGATGGGGCCGCCGGTGCAGGACCTCTGGCTCCTGGCCCGTGGCGCCGACGAGGACGAGGTGCGCCGCGCGCGCGACGACCTCCTGGAGGGGTACCAGGTCTTCCGCCCGTTCGACCGGACGACGCTCGCGGTCGTGGAGCCCCTCCGGGCGCTCCGCATCGTCTACATGTCCGGCTGGATCGCGCGCCGCTGGGCCGATCCGTCCTTCCCGCAGGCGTTCCCCGGCTTCCGCGACCCGCGCTACTGGATGCAGGAGTACGAGACGCTCGCCGGGATCGCCGAGACGCTCGGCTGACCACGGCGGCAGGGCCCGCGGCTCACTCACCGCGGATCAGGAGCCGCAGCGAGCGCCGGACGAGGGCCCGGAAGAACCGACCCCCTCCGGCCATCACCGCGAGCACACCGCCGAAGAGCAGGACGGCCTCGACGCTCTCGCGGCCCTGCGGCGACCAGTAGACGTCCTCGAGCCGCAGCCAGAGCGCGAACTCGTCCAGCGTCAGGGCGGCGCCCACCCCGTAGAGCAGCGCGGTCAGCCGGGCAGCGGTGCGCGACCCGCGCGCCGCGTCGACTCCGATGCGCGCCAGCCAGCAGAGCCCCACCGCCAGCAGCAGCAGGATGCCCCACACGAGGTGATGCACGTGCAGCCCGCGGGTCGTGAGGTCGCGGAACGGTCCGGTCCCGACGCGAATGGCATGCGTGAGCGCGCGCACCAGGACGAACGTCGTGAAGAAGCTGAGGGAGGCGAGGAAGAGGCGTTCCCGTCCCAGGTCGGCGAAGTGCCGGCGATAGAGGCCGACCGCGGCGGCCGGAGCGCGGAGGCTCAGATGCCCCCAGACGGCCAGCAGCAGCGCCGCGGCCACGGCCACCGCGATCACGGCCGGCCAGAACCAGACCGGCGTCACCGATGCCCTCCGGCCCGGGCCGCCGGCGCGGGAGGCGCCACGCTCGGGGCCGCGCTGGCGAGGCCGGCCGGCGCGCCCCTGGGCGGGACACGCCTCGCGCGGCCCCGCCCGCCCGAGCCCCGGCGGCACGGCCCCCCGGGCCGGGCGCGCCGCACCGCCCGCTGGGAGCGGGCGGACACTCCTGCTCGACCCGGGCGGCGCGCCCGAGCCGGCCCGCTCAGCCCTTGACCGACCCGGCGGCGAGCCCCTCGACCATCCACCGGTGGACGAACGCGTAGAGCGCCACGACCGGCACCGTGGTGATCACGGACGCGGCCATCAGCTGGCCCCAGTGGAAGACGTCCCCGTAGATCAGCAGGTTCAGCCCCACCGGCACCGTGAGCCGCTGCTCGTCCTGGATGAACACCAGGGCGTACAGGAACTCGTTCCAGGAGAGCGTGAAGGCGAAGATCGCCGCGGCCACCAGCCCCGGGGCCGAAAGCGGGAGCAGGACGCGCACGAACGCCTGGGCCCGGGTGGCCCCGTCGATCGCTGCGGCCTCCTCCAGCTCCACCGGCAGCGCCTTGAAGAAGCCGATCAGCAGCCAGGTGCAGAACGGCACCGTGAACGTCGGGTACGAGAGGAACAGCGCGGTGAGGTGGTTGGTGGCGCCGAGCTCGGCGAGCACGCGGTAGAGCGGGATGAACAGGAGCGCCGGCGGCACGAGATAGAGGATCAGGATCAGGCTCGCTACCGCCTCTCGGCCCGGGAACCGCAGGCGTGCCACCGCGTAGCCGGCCAGGGCCGCGACGACAGTCGTGGTCGCCGTCACCACCAGGGCGGTCACCGCGCTGTTGCGCAGCCAGAGCGGGAACCGGGTGCCGGTCCAGAGCCCGGTGTAGTTCTCCCAGGTGAACGGGCGCGGGACGTAGAGGCTGGTCGCGAACTGGATCTGCTCGTAGGTCTTGAAGGACATGTTGGCGATCCACCAGAACGGGACCAGCACCACGAGCCCGAACACCACGAGCCCCAGCAGGGCGAGCCGCGATCCCGCCCGTCGCCCGCGACGGCGCCCGGCGCGCGGCGCGCTCATCTCGGCCTCAGTCGCGCGCCCGCAGAAGGTAGCGGCTGACCAGGACGATGCCGACCACGAGCAGCGGCACCAGGAACAGGGAGATCGTAACCCCCCGCCCCCACCGGAGCTGGTTGAAGGCGACGTCGTAGGAGTACGTCGCGAAGACGTGGGTCGCGGTGCCGGGCCCCCCCCGCGTCATGACGTACACGATGTTGAAGTCGTTGATGGTCCAGATGAAGCTCAGGAGCGTGGTGACG
>DASRDR010000137.1:0-9007 GCA_035652475.1 Candidatus Methylomirabilota bacterium
GCGGCGGGCGAGAGCGTGCGGTACGTGGTCCCGCTCGCGGTGGCCGACTACATCGCCGGTCATCGCCTGTACCGCGAGCCGGCGTAGGTGCTCGGCTCGGCCGCCGCGAAGGCCCGGCTCTCGGCGCGCGCCGCGCTGGACAAGAAGGCGCAGGCGCTCCAGCTGCTCGACCTCGCGAACCTGTCCGGGATCGCCGACTACTTCGTGCTCTGCAGCGGGACGTCGACCCCCCACGTCGAGACGATCGGGGAGGCGATCGAGGCGGCGCTCAAGGCCGAGGGGCACCGCGTGCTCCACCGCGAGGGCACGGCCCAGTCCGGCTGGCTCCTGCTGGATTACGGGGACGTCGTCGTGCACGTCTTTCTCCCCGCGACGCGGGCCTTCTACGCGCTCGATCGCCTCTGGGGGGACGCCCCGGAGCTGCCGATCGAGGCGTGAAGGGGGTGAAGGGCGCGCGGCTGGACACCCCCGGGACCGCGTGCTACCGTGGCCCGAACCCCGCGCGCGCTCGGGCGCGCGCCGTCCGAGGAGGACTCTCATGGCGACGAGGCTCGAGCCGCAGCGGCTACGGCAGCTCCGCGACGCGCTGGTCGCCAAGCGACGGCAGCTCGAGGCCGAGGTCGGTCGCAGCGCGCTCTACGAGAAGGGGTCCGACGACGACGCGACCAAGGACCTCGGCGACCAGGCGAACACCGCCTACACCCGCGAGTTCCTGTTCGAGCTCGGCAACGGCGACCGGCGCCTGCTCCGCGACGTGCTGAACGCCCTCCGCAAGCTCGACGAGGGGGGGTTCGGCGAGTGCGAGCGCTGCGGGGAGCCGATCGGGGAGCGGCGGCTGGACGCGCTGCCGTTCGCGCGGTACTGCATCGAGTGTCAGCGCCGGCAGGAGGACGAGCACCGGGCCGCCAGCTGACCGCCGCGGCGGCGACCCCGCGCTCGCGCGCTGGCCCCGTGCCCCTCGACCTCGCGCCCCGGCGCTCCGCCGCCGGCCGGGCGATCCGGTGGCTGGACCCGCTCCTCGATCTCGTCTTCCCGGCGGTCTGTCCGGTGTGCGAAACGCGCTCGGACGACCCGGGCCCGCGCCCGTTCTGCCAGCCGTGCTGGGCCGCGCTGCCCGCGGAGGCGGCGCCCGGGTGCGCCTGCTGCGGCGTGCCCTTCCCAGGCCTGGACGGCACCTTCCCCTGCGACGCGTGCCGCCGCGCGCCGCCGCCGTACGCGTTCGCCCGCGCGGTCGCCGTGTACCGGGACGGGATCCGGGCGGCGATCCACGCGCTCAAGTTCGCGCGCCGGCCGGCGGTCGCGCGCCCGCTCGGGCGCTGGCTGGCCGAGGCGGGCGCGGCCGCCCTGCCCGCGCCGCCCGCCGCCTGGGCGGACGCGGTGATCCCGGTGCCGCTCCATCCCGGGCGGCTCGCCGAGCGAGGGTTCAACCAGGCCGAGCTGCTCGCGGCGCCGTGCGCCGAGCGGTGGGGGCTCCCGCTCCTCGGGCGGGCCCTGGTCCGGGTGCGCCCGACGGTCTCGCAGACCGAGCTCGATCCCGCGGCGCGCCTCGCCAACGTGCGTGATGCCTTCCGGGTCGTGCGGCCGGGCGACGTGCAGGACCGCCGGGTGCTGCTGGTCGACGACGTCCTGACCACCGGGGCCACGGCCGGCGCGGCCGCGCGCGCACTCCGGCGGGCGGGCGCGGCGGCGGTCGGCGTCCTCGTCCTGGCGCGCGTCGCGGCCCGCTGAAGCCGCGGGTTCCGCGCGCCGCTCGGGTCGCCCGACGTTGACCGCATCCGAGGCGCCGCCTATCATGGACTCGTCAATCCCGGGCGGTTCTGACCGGACAGGCCCGACCGCGAGGCTTCCAGACGAAGGAGTCGCACCCATGGCACTCAGGGTGGGGATCAACGGATTCGGCCGGATCGGGCGGGTCTTCTACCGCGCCGCGTGGGGCACCGCGGACTTCGAGGTGGTGGCCGTCAACGACCTGACCGATGCGCGGACGCTGGCGCACCTCCTGAAGCACGACTCGGTCCACGGGACGTTCCGGGCGGAGGTCGTCGCCAAGGACGACGCGATCTTCGTCGACGGGCGGCCGGTCCGCGTCCTCGCCCAGAAGGACCCCGGCAGCCTGCCGTGGCGGGACCTTGGAGTCGACGTCGTCGTCGAGTCGACGGGCCGGTTCGTGGACCGGGCGAGCGCCGGGAAGCACCTCGAGGCGGGGGCGCGGAAGGTCGTGATCACCGCGCCCGCCAAGGATCCCGACGTGACGGTGGTGCTGGGGGTCAACGAGGGGACCTACGACCCCCGGAGCCACCACGTCGTCTCGAACGCCTCGTGCACGACGAACTGCCTGGCGACGGTGACCAAGGTCCTGCTGGACCGGTTCGGCGTGCGTCGCGGCTACTGCACGACGGTCCACGCCTACACGAACGACCAGAACATCCACGACTTCCCGCACAAGGATCTGCGGCGGGCCCGCGCCGGGGCGCTCTCGATGATCCCGACCACGACCGGCGCGGCCAAGGCAGTGGGCCTGGTCCTGCCCTCGCTCAAGGGGCGGCTCGACGGCATCGCGATCCGGGTGCCGACCCCGAACGTGTCGGTGGTCGACCTGACCGCGGAGCTCGAGCGGCCGGCGTCGGTCGAGGCGGTGAACGAGGCCTTCCGGGGCGCCGCCGCCGCAGGGCCCCTCAAGGGCCTGCTCGCCTACACCGACGAGCCGCTGGTCTCGGTCGACTTCAACGGCGATCCGCATTCCTCGATCGTGGACGGCCCGTCGACCGCCCTCATCGACGGCGGGCTGGTGAAGGTGCTGGCCTGGTACGACAACGAGTGGGGGTACTCCTGCCGCGTGCGCGACCTGGTCGCGTTCATGGGCAAGCGGCTGTAGCGCCCGGCCCGGCGCCGGTCGTCCCCGGCCGGCGCCGCCCTCCTGCCATGCCGAAGCGGTCGATCGAGGACGTGGAGCTCCGGGACCGGCGCGTCTTCGTCCGGGTGGACTTCAACGTCCCGCTCGGGCGGGCCGGCGAGGTCGCCGAGGACGCCCGGATCCGGGCGGCGCTGCCGACGCTCCAGCGGATCCGGGCCCGGGGCGCGCGGGCGGTCGTCGTGGCGTCGCATCTCGGCCGGCCGCGGGGGCGGCCGGATCCCAGGTACTCGATGGCGCCGGTGGCCCGCCGGCTGGCGAGCCTGCTCGGGGAGCCGGTGCCGCTCGCGCCGGACTGCGTCGGGCCGGCGGTGGAGAAGCAGGCCGGCGCGCTGCCGCCCGGGGGCCTGCTCCTGCTCGAGAACCTGCGCTTCCACGCCGGCGAGGAGGCCAACGACCCCGGCTTCGCCGAGGCGCTGGCGCGGCTGGGGGAGGTCTACGTCGACGACGCGTTCGCCGCGGCGCACCGGGCCCACGCCTCGATCGAAGGGATCACCCACCACCTGCGGCCGGCGGTCGCCGGCCTCCTCATGGGGCGCGAGCTGGCGGCGCTCGGCCGCATCTTCGATGCGCCCGCGCGCCCCCTGGTGGCGATCCTGGGCGGCGCGAAGGTCTCGGACAAGCTCGCCCTGATCGACTCGCTCCTCGGGCGGGTCGACCGGCTCCTGGTCGGCGGCGGCATGGCGTTCACGTTCCTCCGGGCCGAGGGGCTCGAGATCGGGCGCTCCCTCCTCGAGCCGGAGCAGCTGGACCGGGCCCGCGCGCTCCTGGACGCGGCGCGCGCGCGGGGGGTCGACCTGCGGCTCCCGGTGGACACGGTGGTGGCCGAGTCGCCGGACGCCGCGGCTGGCACCGTGGTGCCGGCGCGCGCGATCCCGGCCGACCGCATGGGGCTCGACATCGGGCCGGCGACGGTGGAGCGCTTCACGGAGGCCCTGGCCGACAGCCGGACGATCGTCTGGAATGGCCCGATGGGCGTGTTCGAGCGGGCCCCGTTCGCCGGCGGGACGCTCGGGCTGGCCCGGGCGGTGGCGGCGGCGCCGGCGCTCTCGGTGGTCGGCGGCGGCGACACGGTCGCCGCAGTCCAGCAGGCCGGTGTGGCGGAGCGCATCGGGTATCTGTCGACCGGCGGGGGGGCGTTCCTGGAGTACCTGGAAGGCCGCACCCTACCCGGCGTCGCGGCGCTCGACGACGCCTGAGCGACCCGCCGATGCGCGCGCCGGTGATCGCCGGGAACTGGAAGATGCACACCACGCTCGCCGAGGCGCGCGCTCTGGCGACGGCGGTGCGTGACGGCTGCCGCGGGCTGACCGCCATCCGCGTGGCGGTGTGCCCGCCGTTCACGGCCCTCGCCGCGGTGACCGAGGTCCTCGCGGGCTCGAGTGTCCTGGTCGGCGCGCAGGACGCCCACTGGGAGGCGGCCGGCGCGTTCACCGGCGCGGTGTCGCCGGCCCAGGCGCGGGACGCCGGCGCCCGCCTGGTGATCCTCGGTCACTCCGAGCGCCGCCAGGTGTTCGGCGAGACCGACGACGTCGTCCGCCGGAAGGTCACCGCCGCGCTGGCCCACGGGCTCACCCCGCTCCTGTGCCTCGGCGAGACCGCCGACGAGCGCGACGCCGGCGACACGCTGGCCGTCGTGCGCCGCCAGCTGGCGGCGGCGCTGGGCGAGCGCGACCCGGAGACGGTCGGGCGGGCCTGGCTCGCCTACGAGCCGGTCTGGGCGATCGGGACGGGACGCACCGCCACCCCGGCCCAGGCCGCCGAGGTGCACGGCGAGCTCCGGAGCGAGCTCGGCCGGCTGGCCGGCTCGGCGGTCGCCGAGGCCTGCCCGATCCTCTACGGCGGGAGCGTGAAGCCCGACGTGACGTCGGCGCTCATGGCCGAGCCCGACATCGACGGCGCGCTGGTCGGGGGCGCGAGCCTCAAGCCCGGCGACTTCATCGCCATCGTCCGGGCCGGGCTCGAGGCCAAGGGCCGGACGGCGGCGCGCCTGGCCGACCGGACGTGACCCTCGCCCGCCGACGGGGAATGAGAGGAGCCTGACGTGTACATCGCGGTCATCGTCGTCCACGTGTTCGTCTGCCTGGCGATCATCGGGATCGTGCTGCTGCAGGCCGGGAAGGGCGCCGACATCGGGTCGGCGTTCGGTGGCGCCGGGAGCCAGGCCGTGTTCGGCTCCATGGGGACGCCCACCATCCTGGGGAAGATCACCACGGCCGTGGCGATCGTCTTCATGATCACCTCCTTCGCCCTGGCCAAGCTATCCTCCCGCCCGGCGTCGATCGTGCCGGCGACGGAGCCGCCGGCGGCGAGCGCGCCCGCGGCACCGCCCGCGGTCCCGGCCGCGCCTCCGGTGGCGCCGCAGTAGGGCGAACGGCCCGGGCCCGCGCGTGCGCGGGACGAAGCTCGCCCTGCTGGTCGCGCCGACGCTCGTCAGCGCGTTCCTCCTCCAGTCGTACTTCTGGGTGCCCCGCTTCGAGGACCAGGCCCGCGGCGATCCGGGGCGGCTGCGCCGCTACATCAGCAGCTCGATCGCCGACGCCGTGATCCTGAACCCGACCCTGTCCGCCGACACGGCGTCGAGCGAGGTGGAGGGGCAGGTCTTCGACGGCCTGATCGACCGCAACCTGGATCTCTCGTTCCGGGGCCGGCTGGCCGAGTCGTGGCGGATCTACGAGGAGGTCTACCTGTTCGCGGACCCGTCGGTGCGGCTCGACGACGGGACCGCGGCCGGGCCCGACGCGCTGCTGGCGCGCCTGCGCGCCGCCCGGGCGGCGGGCGCCCCGGCGCTCGGCGCCGTCGAGGCGATCGAGGTGCTCCCGCCGGAGGCGGTGGAGGTGCAGGTCGAGCCGCCGGCGGCACCGGGCGCCGCGCGGGGCCCCCGCGCCCCGGCGCCGGTCACGGTCACCGTGCGCCGGCCGGCGCGGCTCCGGTTCACGCTGCCGGCGGTCGACCAGGACTTCGTGGCCCGCCTCGATCAGCTGCTCGGCGGCTACGTGGGCCGGCTGGACCCCGTCCGGTACGTCGCGGCGCCGGACCCGGCGACCGCGCGCCTGGCCGCCGCGGCCCACGTGCAGCCGGCCGAGGAGAACCCCGTGATCGTGTTCCACCTGCGGCGCGGGGTGCGCTTCCACGACGGGCACGAGCTCACGGCCGCCGACGTCCGGTTCACCTACGAGACGATCGTCGATCCCCGGAACCTCTCGCCGCGGGTGCCGGACTTCGAGCCGGTCAAGGCGGTCGAGACGCCCGACCGCTACACCGTGCGGGTGACCTACCGGGAGCTGTTCCAGCCCGGGTTCGAGAGCTGGGGGATGGGCCTCCTGCCCGAGCACCTGCTCAACCGTGAGCGCTTGACTGCCGAGGCGCGCGCCGCCGGCAAGGACCCGGCCGCGTTCGGCGTCCGCGACTCGGCGTTCAACCGGCACCCGGTCGGCACCGGACCGTTCCGGTTCGTCGACTGGCAGAGCGACGTCGCGATCCGCCTGCGCCGGTTCGACGCGTACTGGGAGGGCCCGCCGAACTTCGCCGAGTACCTGGTCCGGGTCATCCCCGACCAGCTGACGGGGGAGCTCGCGTTCTACGCGGGGACGGCCGACAGCTACGGCGCGCAGCCGCACCAGGTCGCGCGGCTCCGCGACGACCCGCGGTTCCACGTGACCTCGCTCCTGGCGCTCGGCTACTCCTACATCGGCTACAACATGCGGCGGCCGATCTTCCAGGACCCGCGGGTGCGGACCGCCCTCGGCATGGCGATCGACGTCGACGAGATCATCCGGTACGTGCTCTACGGGCAGGGGGCGCGGACGACCGGCCCCTACCCCCAGCAGACCGACTACTACGACCCGACCGTGCGCCCGCTGCCGTACGACCCCGAGGGGGCGGCCCGGCTCCTGGCCGAGGCCGGCTGGCGCCGGAACGCCCAGGGCCTCCTCGAGAAGGACGGGCGCCTGCTCGAGTTCACGCTCATCACGAACTCCGGGAACGACGAGCGTCAGGCCATCATGGTGATCGCTCAGAACGCGTGGCGGCGGCTCGGCGTCAAGGTGGAGATCCTGGCGCTCGAGTGGGCGGTGTTCATCCGCGACCGCGTGAACAAGCTCGACTTCGACGCGGTGGTGCTGGGCTGGTCGATGGGCCTCGATCCGGACATCTACCAGATCTTCCACTCCAGCCAGACCGGCCCCCAGCAGCTGAACTTCGTCGGGTACGCGAACCCCCGGGCCGACGCGCTGATGGTGCGCATCCGGCGCGAGTACGACCCCGTGCGCCAGACCGCGATGGCCCGCGAGCTCCACCGGCTGATCGCCCACGACCAGCCGTACACCTTCCTCTACGTGCGGCGCGTCCTCTCGCTCCTCGATGCCAAGATCGTCCGCATGGTCCGCGAGCCCGATGGCACCCCGGAGTACCTCCCCTTCACGCCGAACCGGCTCGGCCGCATCGGGTTCCACTTCAACCAGTGGATCAAGACGCCCCGGCCGGTGCTCCCGCCGTACCGGCCCGAGCTCAGCGAGCGCTGACCGGTGCTCCCGTTCGTGGCCCGGGCGGTGTGGCGGAAGCTGTGGACCCTTCTGTTCATCTCGATGATCTCGTTCGGGGTCATCCACCTGGCGCCGGGCGCCCCCAGCCAGATCGACCCGCTGAACCCGCGCTTCACGAAGGAGCAGCTGCTGCGGTACCGCGCGGCGTTCGAGCTGGACAAGCCCCTCCCCGTCCAGTACCGCCTCTTCTACGAGCGGCTGTTCACCGGCCAGCTCCGATCGTTCAAGGACAACCAGCCGGTGCTGCCGAAGATCGTCCAGCGGGCCTGGAACAGCTTCCCCCTGTTCGTGGTGGGGACGATCCTGGTCTGGTGCTTCGCGTTCCCGCTCGGGATCGGCACCGCCGTCCGGCGCGACTCGTGGTTCGACCGGGTCACCACGGTCGTCGTGTTCGCGCTCATCTCGATCCCCGGGTTCTACCTCTCGTACCTGGCCATCATCTTCGTGGTGCAGACCTTCCACGTCGACGTGATCGGGCTGCAGACGTTCGGCCACCAGCCGCCGGGGCTCTGGGCCCGGCTCATGGACCGGACCTGGCACCTGGTGCTCCCCTCCCTGCTCGGCGCGACCGCGGGGATCGCGGTGCTGTCCCGGTACGTGCGCTCCCAGATGCTGGACGTGATCGGGTCGGACTTCGTCCGGACCGCCCGGGCCAAGGGCCTCCCGGAGGACGCGGTGCTGTATCGCCACGCGCTGCGCAACGGGCTGCTGCCGTTCGTGACGATGCTGGGGCTGCTGATCCCGGGGCTGATCGGCGGGAGCGTGATCTTCGAGACGATCTTCGCCTGGCCGGGGCTCGGCCGGCTCGGGTACGAGGCGATCCTGAGCCGGGACTACCCGGTCGTGATCGCGCTCAACTTCATCGCGGCCGGCCTGACGGTGCTCGGGACCCTGGTCTCGGACGTCCTCTACATGCTGGTCGACCCACGGATCCGGCTGTGAGCCCGTCGACCCCGGGCGGCTCCCCGGGCCGGCTGGCCTGGCGCGCCTTCCGCCGGAACGGTCCGGCCGTCGTGGGCCTCGTGGTCGTGCTGGGGTTCTTCGCGCTGGCCCTCGTCGGGCTCGCCCTCACCACGGGCACGAGGCCGGTCCTCGATCCGCGGGAGGTACGCCTGCCGGACCGCCTCCGCGCGCCGTTCGCGCGGCCGGCGGCCGACCAGCCGCGGGCCCAGCTGCCGCGCCTCGGCATCTATCTGCTCGGCACGGACGAACTCGGGCGGGACGTGTTCGCGCGCATGTTGGAGGGCGCGTTCGTGTCGCTCTCCGTCGGCTTCGTCGCGGTCGGGCTGGCGGTCGGCATCGGGATCGTGGTCGGCGGGGTGGCCGGCTACTACGGCCCGACGCGGCTCGGCGTCGGCCGCCTGCGGCTCCTGACCGTCGACACGCTCGTGACCGGGCTCATCGACGTCATGCTGTCGTTCCCGACCTTCTTCCTGATCCTGACCGTCGTCGCCGTCCTGAAGCCGTCGATCTGGAACATCATGGTGGTGATCGGGCTCACCAGCTGGGAGGGCACGGCCCGCTTCGTGCGGGCGGAGATCCTGTCGCTCCG
>DASRDR010000138.1:0-8667 GCA_035652475.1 Candidatus Methylomirabilota bacterium
CACGGGAGCGCGGGGGTGAGGGTCACGGCGGCCCGGACGGTCTCGCCGGGCGCGACGACGCGGAGGCCCGTGTCGAGCCGGCCGGCCGCGGCCAGGTTGAACGCGTCCGTGACGTGGCTCACCGGCTCCGCGCAGAAGAACGAGCGGCCCGGCGGCGTGTAGACGACCAGGCAGCCGAGGTTCTCCGCGGCCAGGCGGAGCCGCGCCCGGCGCTCCGGCCAGGCGATCTCGGCGACGCCGTCCCAGCCGACCAGCACGTTGTCGAGCGCGACCCGGTCGACCCGCAGCCCCGCGCTCGGCTCCCACGCGGGCGGGAGCGCGGCCAGCGCGACCGGCATCACCTCGGCGTCGGTCAGCCACACCCCGGCGACGCGCGCGGTGAGCGACGTCTGGCGCGTCCGCGGGAAGTACGGGTGCCAGCCCAGGCCGACCGGCATGGCGGCATCACTCCCGTTCGTCACCGCCAGCTCGAGCGCGAGGCCCGCCGGGGTGAGCGCCACCCGCTGCGCGGCGCGGTAGGCCCACGGCCAGGCTCCACCGGCGTACCGGTGCTCGAGGTGCGCAGTGGCGGCCGTGCGATCCACCACCGTCCACGCGCTCCGGAAGCCGAGCCCGTGGAGGGCATGCGGCCCGGGCGGGAGGTCCAGCGCCACCGCGCGGCCCCGGAAGACGAACCGCCCGTGCCGGATCCGGTTCGACCACGGCACGAGCGGGAAGCTCGCCATCGACCAGGGATCCCCGCGGGCGACCGCCTCGGGGGGCGCCGGACGCAGGAGCTCCACCGGCGCGCCCGCCGCCTCCGACCAGAAGCGGCCGAGCGCCCCGCCGGCCTCCGGCACCAGGACGACCCCGAGCGGGCCGGCGCGGAGGGTGATCGTGTCCACGCGCGGCGCCGCCGCGGCCCTACTCGTACACGACGACGCTCCGCTTCACCTCGCCCAGCCGCATCAGGTCGAACGCGTGCATCAGCTCCTTGAGGGGGAGCCGACGGCTGACGAGCTCGTCCAGGCGGTACCGCCCCGCCATGTACAGGTCGATCAGGAGCGGGACGTCGGTCCGCGGGTGCCCGGCGCCGAACGAGCTCCCGGTGAGCACGCGCTGCTGCAGGAACAGCATGGGGTCGAGCGCGAGCCGGGTCCCCGCCGGGCAGACCCCGACGACGACGCAGGTGCCACCGCGGCGGGTCGCGAGGACCGCCTGCTCGATCGTCCGGGCGGTGCCCACCACCTCGAACGCGAAGTCGACGCCGCCCTGGCCGCTCAGCGCCTGGACGCGGGCGACGGGATCCTCCCGGGCCGCGTCCACCACGTGGGTCGCCCCGAACTCCTCGGCCCACGCGAGTTTCCGCGGCAGGACGTCGACGGCGATGATCTTGCCGGCGCCGACCATGCGCGCGGCCTGGATCGTGTTCAGCCCGACGCCCCCGCACCCCCAGACCGCGACCGAGGCGCCGGCCGGCACGCGGGCCCGGTTGAACACCGGTCCCGCCCCGGCCAGGACCCCGCAGCTCACCAGGCACACCACGTCGAGCGGGGCGTCCTTCCGGATCGGGATGACGCTCGGCTCGGGCAGGACGGCGTGGGTCGCGTACCCGGAGACCTGGAGGAAGTGATGGAGGCCCCGGCCGTCCTTCCGGAACCGCGGCGTGCCGTCCAGCATGAACCAGCGCGGCTTGTCGCGGAGCGCGCAGAGGGTGGGCTGGCCGTTGATGCAGTACGCGCAGCGGCCGCAGGACGGGATGTAGCTCGAGCACACGTGGTCCCCCGGCGTCACGGTCGTCACCCCCGGGCCGACCCGCTCCACCACCCCGGCGGCCTCGTGGCCGAGCACCACCGGGACCGGATGCGGGTAGTCGCCGGTGATCACGTGGAGATCGCTGTGACAGACCCCGTTCGCCGCCCAGCGGACCTGGACCTCCCCGGGGCCGGGGGCGAGCACCTCGACGTCCTCGATCACGACCGGCTGGCCGACCTCGTAGAGCACCGCGGCCGTCGCGCGCATGGGGGCCGTCCTCCTTCGCGGGTGATCCGACTCGGCGCGGTCAGTCTGCCGGAGCGTCCGGATCGTCGCAACCGGCTGACGCCGCCCGCCGCCGGTCGGGCGTGGTCGACTCGTCGCGTGGCGGGAGGGCCGGCCGGACCCGGACGCCGTTCCACCGGCGGAGGCTCACCTCGCCGGCCGGCGCGCCGCGGGGCTTCCGCACGTCCGCGACCCGGCAGACGTGGACCTCCACGCGCCCGGCCCCGCGCGCCTTCGAGTGCCACGCGGCCAGGGCGGCGACCTGCTCGAGGACGGGGCGGGGCAAGGCCGGCAGCGCCTCCGGGTTGCGCACCACGACGTGGCTCCCCGGCACGCCCACCACGTGGAGCCAGAAGTCCTGCGGGTCGGCGACCTCGAACGTGAGCCGGTCGTTGTCCTCGTCGCTCCGGCCGACCAGGACCTCGAAGCCGGCGACCCTCAGCGTCCGGTAGGGCCGGCCCCGGCTCGCCACGAACTCTCATCGGCGGGCGCGGCCGACGGTCGGCACCCGCTGGGCCTCGACCGGACCGCTGGCGGGTTCCCGGCGCCCGCGGCTCGCCACGGCCGGGGATCCCGTCCCGGCATCGACGCCGTCACGGCACGCGGCGCGCGACCCGCGGCGGGCGGGGCGCCGCGGACGCGAGCGGCGCGCCCGGGACCAGGCCGGCGCGCCGACACAGCCGGTACGCCAGGCGCTTGAGCGTCGGCCCGATCCCGACCTCCCGGGTCGACGTCAGCGGGAGGCCGAGCCGCGTCCGGAAGAAGCGGTTCGCCGCCGCCACGTCCCGCCGGCGCGCGGCGCCGGGCGTCGCGAGCGGCGTGACCAGCGAGACGTTCCGGACGGGGTCGTTCACCAGCCGGTGCGGCGCGTGGAGGGGCCAGGACGCCACGTCCCCCGGCGAGAGCCGGAAGCTCGTGGCCGCCGCGTCGAACTCGGGGTGGTACGGCAGATCGCCGTCGTGCTCGTGGCGGCCCGTGAGGACGTCCTCCATCAGGTGGGGCGGCGCGAACCGCGGGTCGCCGGCCGGGTAGACCCACAGCCGCTTGGTGCCGCGGAGCTGCCAGAGCATGTGGTGGCGGGCGTCGGCGTGGTAGTAGACGAGCGCGCCCGGCGACGAGAGGAGAAGCGTGGCGAACGGGATCGCTCGGAGCCGGAGCTGCGGGCAGCGGGCTCGCACGGCCGCCGTGAGCTCGGCGAGGAGCGTCCGGTACCGCGGCTCCACCGCCTCCACGCGCGGCAGGTGGACCCACAGCCGCTCGCGCTCGATCGCGTCCCAGAGGGCCGCGCCGGAGAGCCCGGCGACGTCGACGAGGCGCCACTCCGCCGGCCGGCAGACGTCGTCGCCCATCGTGAACGCCTGGAGCCACTCCCGCGGGTAGCGCTCCAGGACGGCCACGAGGGCCGCGTCGTCGAACAGCGCCAGCTCGTGCAGCCGGTGCCGGGCGACCAGCGGCCGGAGCCCGACCGCCGCCCCCTCGGCCGGCGTCCACTCCACGAGCGCGCTCATCGGGCGCGGTTCCCCACCCCGCGCGCCGCTGGCCGGGCGAGCGGGGCGCGGACGAGCGCTATGTCCCGGCCGGGGGGCGCCGGGGGTCGCGGCCGTCGGCGGTCGGGGCCCGATCCGGGGCGGGCGGCGGCGGGACCGTGGTGCCCCGGGGGCCGGCCGGCGGGAGCGAGCCCACCGCGTCCGCCTCCGTGCGCACGGGCAGCGTGCCGTGGGTGGTCAGGCGCGGCCGCGCGTACAGCTTCCGGCGCGGGGGGACCGCCGGACGGCTCGGGTCGGTGCCCATGGGCTGCTCCTCCTCTCGACGGCGGACGGGGTGACGCGCGCGCCCGCCAGGGCAGCGGACCCGGTCCCGGGTCGGGGCGGCACGCGCGCCCATTGTACGGCGAGCGCGCATCCGCCGGTACACCTTGACGCAGCGCGCGCGGGCGTGCTCTAGTCCCGCCACGTGAAAGGGGGGACCGCGCCATGCTCACCGCCGCCGGCCGTCGATCCCTGATCGTCTCCGCGCTCGCCCTCCTGGTGGCGCTCGGGGTGACCGCCTCGGGGCGGGCCCAGGCGCCGGAGGGCCTCCGGAAGCTCGAGACGATCGTCGTCGTCTACATGGAGAACCGCAGCTTCGATCACCTGTTCGGGACGTTCCCCGGCGCGAACGGCCTCGCGAACGCCGGCCCCGCGGCGGTGCAGGTCGACGAGACCGGCCGCCCGTACGAGAGCCTCCCGGCCCCGCTCGACCTCCGGCTCAAGCCGCCCGCCCGGTACGCCGCGCTCCCCGAGACGCTGCCGAACGGCCCGTTCCGGCTGAACGACCACTTCCAGCCGGGCGACGAGCTGGGAAGCCTGGTCCATGCCTTCTACCAGCAGCAGGCCCAGATCAACGGCGGGCGCATGGACCGGTTCGCGGGGGTGTCGGACGCTCAGGGATACGCGATGGGGTACTGGGACACGCGCGGGTTCCAGCTCTGGGCGTACGCGCAGCGCTACACGCTCGCCGACAACTTCTTCCACGCCGCCTTCGGCGGGTCGTTCCTGAACCACTTCTGGCTCGTCTGCGCGTGCACGCCCGTCTACCCGAACGCACCCGAGAAGATCGTCGCGCAGGTCGACCGGAACGGCCGGCTCGTGAGGAACGGCGCGGTCACGCCGGACGGCTACGCCGTGAACACGATGGAGCCGGTCGGCGGCCCCCACGACCCGAAGCTGGACCCCGCCCTCCTCCTCCCGGTCCAGACGCTCCCGACCATCGGCGACCGCCTGACCGAGAAGGGGATCGCGTGGGCGTGGTACGCGGGCGGGTGGAAGGAGGCGGAGGCGGGCACCCTCCGCCCGGGCACGTTCAGCTTTCACCACCAGCCGTTCGCCTTCTTCGAGCGGTTCCAGAAGGGGAGCCCCGACCGCGCGGCCCACCTCCGGGACCTCGACGATCTCCTGGTCGACATCGACCGCGGCACGCTCCCGCCGGTGACGTTCTACAAGCCGCGGCGCGGGATCAACCAGCACCCCAGCGGGAGCACGCTGCTCGACAGCGATCGCCACCTCGGGGATCTGCTGGCCCGCCTGGAGCGGAGCCCGCAGTGGCCCGCCATGGCCGTCATCGTGACCTACGACGAGAACGGCGGGTTCTGGGACCACGTCCCCCCGCCCCGGCGGGACCGCTGGGGGCCCGGCGTGCGGGTGCCGGCGGTCGTGGTCTCCCCGTTCGCGAAGCGGGGGTTCGTCGATCACACGCTCTACGACACGACCTCGATCCTCCGGCTGATCGAGCGGCGCTTCGACCTGGCGCCCCTCGGCGACGCCGACGCGCACGCGAACGATCTGACCCACGCGTTCGCCTTCTGACGTCCCGGGCCGGCCGCGCGGCCGAGGGGCGATGTGCCGGTGGCCCGGCGGCCGCGCCGGCCCGCCGGGTCGCCCGGACGCGGTGCCGCCCCGGGGCGCGCGGCGAGCGGCCCCGCCCGCGGCCGCCCCCGAGTGTCGACGGGGCGGGCGGCCGCGGGCGAGCGCGGCCCGGACCGCGCGGCGCTCAGGCGATGCCGGCCCGGACCCGCGCCGGTCCGGCGGCGACGGATTCCTCGAGGGTGTCCGCCAGCGTCCGGAGCAGCGTGCCCCCCGCCCCCTGCCACGCGCTCCCGTGCATGCAGGCCAGGGTCGTGGGCTCGAGGGCCGCCAGCCGCTCCAGGTGGCGCCGCTGGTCCCGGCCGTGCGCGAAGTAGTCGAGGGTGCGCCGGAGCGCCTCGCTGGGCCCGAGCACGTCGCCGGTCGTGAGCGCCGGCCGGCCGTTGCCGGGCTGCGTGAACAGGTCGCCGGCGAGCAGCGTCCGGGTCTCCGCCTCGAACATGAGGCCCGACTCCCAGCCGTGCGGCAGGTGCGGCGTGTCGAGCCACGTGACCCGGTGGCGCCCGAGCTCGACCGTCTCGCCGTCGGCGAGGGCCCGCGGCGGCCGGTCGGACAGGTCCGCGACCGAGGTCATGACCGCGACCCGGCTCGCCAGCGGCACCGCGGCCGGCGCCTGGGCGAGCCACTCGTTCAGCGCGCCGCACTCGTCGGCCTCGACGTGGGAGAACGCGATCCAGCGCAGCCGGTCCACCGGCAGGATGCGGGCGACGGCGTCCCGGATCCCCGGGAACAGTCGCCGGGGCCCGGTGTGGAAGAGCAGCGGCGCCTCGTCCGCGATCAGGTACTGGTTGAAGGTGAACTCGCCGGCCGGCCCGCCGGCCAGCCCCACGACGGTGCTCAGCCGGTAGATGCCGTCCGCGATCTCGTGGATGCTCGTGGCGGGCGTGCCGTTGGTCGCGGTCATGTCGGCCCTCCTGTCCGGTTGTTGGAATGACCTCTGCCCGGATGTGTCCCGCCCGGGCGGGCCGTTACGGCGGCCCGATCGGTCGCGTCGCCGGACGCGGGCCCGGGGCCGGGCTCCCGTCGACGCCCCCGCGGCTCCGCGTGTAACGGCGGCGGCGCAGCCGACACATCCCTTCGATGGCGTGTGCTAGCGTGGCAGCATGCCGGAACGGGACGAGGCCGACCTGGCGCGCTGCATCGCCGACGTCCCCGCGGGGGCGGCCAAGGAGGCCGAGGCCGAGCTGGCGAGCCGCCTGGCGCCGCGGATCCGGCTCTACGGGCTCCGCCATCTGCGCCAGGAGGCCGCTGCCCAGGATCTCGTCCAGGAGGTGCTCGTGATCACGCTGGAGGCGCTCCGGAGCGGCCGGGTCCGCGAGCCGGAGCGGCTCGCCTCCTTCGTCCTCGGCACCTGCCGCATGGTGGTCGCAGCCCACCGCCGGGGGGAGCGCCGCCGCGAGCAGCTCCTCGCCGCGTTCGGCGAGGCCCTGGCCCCGCCGCCCCCGCCCGCGCCAATGGTCGACCGGGAGCGGCTGGTCGACTGCCTCCGTCGGCTCTCCGAGCGCGAGCGCACGGTGATCGTCGAGACCTTCTACGCCGAGCGCGGCGCGGACGAGATCGCGCGGGAGCTCGGGACCTCCGCGGGGAACGTCCGGGTGGTCCGGCATCGCGGCCTGGCACGGCTCCAGGCATGCCTGGCGGCGACGCCGTGACCGGCTGCCCCGCGCCGCTGCCGCTCTCCCGCGCGATCGAGTACTGGCTCGGGGAGCTGCCGGCCGCGGCGGAAGCCGAGCTCGACCTGCATCTGCTGGCGTGCGCCGACTGTACGCGGCACCTGACCTGGGTCGCGGAGGTCGCGCGGGCGCTGCCGGAGGTCGTCCGGGGCGGACGCGTGCCGCTCGCGCTCACCACGGCGCTGGTGGCCAAGCTCGAGCAGGACGGCGTCCGCATCCGCCACCACCGGGTCGCGGCGGGCGGCGCGGTCCGCTGCACGGCGGCCCCCGGCGACGACCTGGTCGCGCTGTGGCTCGCGGGTCCGTTCCGGACAGGCGAGCGGGTCGACCTCGAGTACCTGGGCCTGCCGGGGGTCCCGGCCGTGCGGCGGGAGGACGTGCCGGTCGATCCCGGGCGGAGCGAGCTCGTGTTCGTCGAGCCGGGCGACGTGATCCGGGCGTTCCCGGCCCACGTCACCGTGGTGCGCGCCTACGCGGTCGCGGGCGCCGGCGAGCGCCTGATCGGGACGTACACGCTCCACCACACGCCCTGGTCCGCCTGACCGCCGCTCCCCGCGCACCGGGCGGCGAGCGCGGCCACCCGTCGACCGCCCGCCTCCGTGCGCGGACGCGTGCGCGACGCCGGCGACCGGCCGGCCAGGCCCGCGGCGCGCGCGCCCCGAACCCTAGGATCCGCCCCCCGGCCCCGCGTCCTCGATGTCGAGGGTCGTCACCCGCCGGAGCTCGCGGCGATGCCGCGTGTCGGCGAACGGCCGCGCCCGGTGCATGGTGGCCCGGTTGTCCCAGATCACGAAATCCCCCACCCGCCAGGCGTGGCGATAGACGAACGAGGCCTGGGTGGCGTGCTCGATCAGGTCGCGCAGGAGGAGCCGCCCCTCCGGGAGCGGCCAGTCCACGATGCGGGAGGCATGGGACGCCACGTACAGGGATCGGCGGCCGGAGCCTGGAATGGTGCGAACGAGGGGGTGGATCGCGCCCCGGAGCTTCTCCGCCTCCTCGGGCGTGAATTCGAACCCGAGCGTCTGCCGCGAGTAGGCGATCGAGTGATGGACGCGCAGGCCGGCCAGGCGCTCCCGCGTCTCGGCGGGGAGCGCATCGTAGGCGGCGCGCATGTCGGCGAACTCCGTGTCCGCGCCCCCGGGGGGCACGATCTTCGCCGAGAGCATCGAGTACCGGCCCGCCGGATCCTGGAAGGAGGCGTCGGTGTGCCAGAGCCGGTTGGCGAGACCGTACATCCGGCGACGGTCGTCCGCCGGCAGGATCTCCCCGTGCTCGTCGAGGTTCGAGATGTCGCCGAGCGCCTCGTTGCCGAGGCGGCTCCTCCGCAGCGCGCTGATCCCCGTCTTCGAGTGGAGCGCCCCGTCGAGGCGCCGGGCGAAGGCCAGCTGCTCGTCGTCGGTGAATGGCTGGTCCCGGAACACCAGCACCGCGAACTCGTCGAGGCCGGCTCGCAGGGCGGCCAGCGTCTCCGGATCGTGCACGGCGCGCAGCTCGACGCCCTGGCCCTCGGCCACGAACACGGGGTGGAGCGGGCGGAACGTCAGCGTCATCGGAGGCCCCCCTCTTCGCCGCCG
>DASRDR010000139.1:0-7482 GCA_035652475.1 Candidatus Methylomirabilota bacterium
GCACGGTCCGCTTCGTCAGCGGCCCCGTCCAGTAGGCGTCCGACACGTAGGCGAGGACGCCTTCCAGGTCCCGGGCCTCGAATCGCTCGATCGCCCGCGCCAGCGTCCGCCGGAGGCCTTCCACGACGTCGGGCGGCGCAGGGATCCCGGGGCGATCGGCGCTGGTGCCGCCGGCCGGCGGCGCCGGTGCGGGCGGCGCCGGCGTCGCAGGGGTCGTGCCCGGGGGCGGCGGGGGCGGCGGGACGGGTTGCGCCCTCCCCTCACGCCCGGGCCCGAGCGCCGTCCACCCGACGGCGAGCAGGGCGAGCAGCGTGCGCCGCGAGGGCGGACGCCGGTGCGGCTCGGCGGCGCTCATCGGGTACTCACGCGTGACTGCCACCGGGTTGCCTCATTGTAGCAGGGGCGCTCCCGGCGCCGGCGATAGTACAATGACCGGCGCGGGCCGGCTCGCTCCGCCGGCTGTCTCCGACGCGAGGACCGATCGATGCCGCAGCGGACTCCGATGACCCGGCAAGGCTACGCCCGGCTCCAGCAGGAGCTCGAGCAGCTCAAGCGCGAGGAGCGCCCCCGCATCATCAAGGCGATCGCCGAGGCGCGCGCGCACGGAGACCTCTCGGAGAACGCCGAGTACCACGCCGCCAAGGAGCGCCAGGGGTTCATCGAGGGGCGTATCCGGGAGCTCGAGGCGAAGGTCGCCGCCGCGGAGGTGATCGACCCGCCGCAGCAGGGCTCCCGGATCACGTTCGGCTCGACGGTGCTCCTGCGCGGCGAGGACGGCAAGGAGGTCCGCTACCAGATCGTCGGGTCGGACGAAGCCGATCCGGCGACGGGGCGGATCTCGGTCCTCTCGCCCATCGCCCGCACGCTGATCGGCAAGGAGGTCGGCGACACCGTCCGGGTCCAGGCGCCGGGGGGGACCCGGGAACTGGAGATCCTGGACGCCAACTTCGGCTGGCCGGCGGCCTCCGCCGGGTAGCCGCCGTCCGGCGGCCCGCCCCCGGCGGCGGGCCGGCGTCAGCTCCGGAGCGCGTCGCGGAGCTCGCGGGCGAGCGTCTCGACCGTGCCCCGCGTCCCGCCGGCGAGCTTCTGCCGCCACTCGCCCTCGGTCTCGAAGCGACGGTCGCCCAGACGCTCGGCCCACGGGCGCAGGGCCTCCCGGAGCGCGCGCAGCTCGTAGGGATCGCCGCGAAGCTCCCGGGCGCGCGCCATCACGTCGGGGGCGACCCGGATGAACGCCCGGAGGGCGGTGCCGGTCTTGATCGAGTACTTGCGGCCCGCCCACGCGCCCGGGAAGGTGTGGGCCAGGGCCTTGACGTAGTTCAGGAAGAACCGGCGCCCGGCGTCCCGGAGCTCCTTCGCCCGGCCGCGGCCTCCCATCTTCTCGACGCTCTCGACGAGGTCGACGATCTCCTCGGCGAGCGGCGCCTGGGCCACGCGGCCGCGGCCGATCCCGAGCATCTTGATCTCGCCCTGGAGCGGCGAGGTGTCGTCCTCGTTCAGCGTCCGGATGATGTCGTGGGCCAGCGCCTGGGTCTCGTCCGGGTAGAGCTTGCGGCCCGCGAGGCTCACGAGGTGCGACGGGTTCAGCCGCGTGTGCTTGGCGTTGATCGTGACGAAGAGCTCGACGATCTGCTGCGCGTCCAGCGTGTCGAAGAGGACGGCCGGCACGTCCAGGCCGGACAGGTCTCCCTCGGCGGCGAGCGCGTGGAGCGCGAGGAGCCGATGCTGGCCGTCGAGGACGCGCAGGACGCCGGGCTCCTCCGGGATCTCGAGGACGCCCAGGACCGACTGGTGGGGCACGGGCCGGAACGCGAGGCGCTTGTCGGAGGTGATGATGACCGCTCCCGGGATGGCCGGAAGCTTGCCGGCTTCCCGGCAATCCGTGTAGTAGGCCACCAGCTCCTCGATCTTTCGCCGGATCACCGGGCGCTGGTACGCCTCCGCGCTCTCGCCGATGCGGCTCTCGAGGACGTCCCAGTTCACGCGCGTCCGGGCGCTCCGCGGCGGGGCCGCCCGGGGCTCCGGGGCCCCGCCGTAGCCGAGCACCTCGAACTTGACGAGCCGGTCGATCTCGCGGGCGGAGAACGACGCCTGGTAGAATTCGACGCCGTACTGCTTGATCCGGTGTGCGGCGACGCTGATCATCGGCGCGACCCGGGGGCCACTGTAGCCGGAGCCCCCGGGGGTGTCAACGTGGCGGCGCCGGCCGGGCGGCCGGGGGGCGACGGGGCGGATGGCGACGGTCCGGATCACTTACTGGCGGGACATCCCGCTGCTGGTCACGGCCCGGGCGGCCGGGGAAGAGGTCAGCGTGCCGCTCGGGGCGGGGTTCCAGGACCTGGTGGACCGGGTCGCGATGCAGGACGGGGTCACCGACGCCGACGCCTACCTGGCCGAGTGGCGACTCGGGCCGGAATCGGACCGGCCCGGGTCCCCGGCGGTGGCGGCCGAGAACCTCGCCCGGGAACTCGAGGCGGGCCTGGGCGCGCTCCGCGAGCGGTACCTCCGGCCCGGCCGCCCGGACGGGCCGGCCTGAGGACCGAGCGACCGATCCCCCCAGTCGGCGCGGGCCGGCGCCGCCCGCGCCTCCTCCCCCGGGGCGCGGCGCGGACGGATCCCGGGCCCCGACCGGCCGGGCGGCCGCGCGCCCCGATCAGCGCCCGCCGCGGAGCGCCTCGTGCACCTTGCCGACCATCCGCGGCCCCGGATCGACCAGGGTCTGGTCCCCCTCCTCCTTCCACTTGGAGGGGCAGACCTCGTTCGCCTTCTTGGCCATGTACATGTTCGCCTTGAACTTGCGCATGAGCTCGTCGACGTTGCGGCCGAGGTTGTAGAAGTTGATCTCGCTGTTGAGCAGGACGCCCTCGGGGTTGATGATGAACGTCCCCCGCAGCGCGAGCCCGGTCTCCTCGTCGTAGACGCCGAACCGCCGTGCCAGCCGGCCGGTCGGGTCGGCGCCCATGAGGTACCGGACGTTCTGCAGTTCCTTCTCGCTCTTCCGCCAGGCCAGGTGGACGAACTTCGTGTCCGTGCTCACGGTGACGATGTCCGCGCCCATTCGCTTGAACCGCTCGTGCTGCTCTGCCAGAGCAGCGAACTCGGTCGCTCAGACGAACGTGAAGTCGGCCGGATAGAAGAAGAGGATGGTCCAGCGCTTCGCCGCCAGCTGGTCACGCAGGTGCAGCTTCCGGAAGTCGTCGGCGACCGGGTCGTAGACGTCGATCTCGAACTCCGGCACGGTCTGACCCAGCCGGAGCGCAGCCGTCTCGGGCATCGCGGGATCCTCCACGTGGTGATCTCGCGCGGCTGGACCTTTCCGGGGCCGCGCTCCCTCCAGTCTACCCCGTGGGTCCAGTGCCCCCGGCGCCGGCGCCGCTCCCGGGCGCCGGCCCCGCTCCAGGCGGCGCCCGGCCGCCCGGGACGAACGCGTCGGCCGCGGCCCCCCCACCGCTCGCCACGGGGGGGATTGACAGGACCGCGCGATCCAGACGAGAATGGTTCGCAGATGAGAACGGATCGCCGGACGGGTCGCGCGGGCGCGGCCGCGGTCGCGGCCATGTGCGCGAGCTTCGTCGCGCGCTGCCGCGAGCGCGGGGTCCGCGTCACCCCGCAGCGGCTGGCGATCTATCGCGCGCTGGCCGGCGATCCGGGCCACCCCACGGCCGACGTGGTCTACGGGCGGGTCCGGGCGGCGATGCCGGCGCTGGCGCCGGGGACGGTGTACCGCATCCTGGAGGCGTTGGTCCGGGACGGGCTGCTCCGGCGCGTGTCCACGACCGGCGGGGCGGGGCGGTTCGACGCCAACCTGGCGCCGCACCAGCACGTCATCTGCAGGGTCTGCGGCCGGATGACCGATGTCGTGATGCCGGGCCTGGAGGTCGGGCCGCTCGCCGGCCGGGCCGCGCCCGGGTTCGTGGTGGAAGAGGTCGACGTCCGGATCGTCGGCCGCTGCCGGGGCTGCCGGCCGGCGGCCGAGGGGCCATCCGGCCCGAGGGGGCGCGGCCGGGTGCGCCGCGCCGCCTCCGTCGCAGCGGGCGCGCGCGGAGCGCGCGCCGGGCACCCGCGGATCGCGGGAGGGAGGAGCGAGATCGATGCGTGAGCTGAAGGGATCGCGGACCCACCAGAACCTCAAGGACGCCTTCGCCGGAGAGTCGATGGCGAACCGGCGGTACCTGTACTTCGCCAAGGTCGCCGACGTCGAGGGCTATCCCGAGGTTGCCGGCAACTTCCGGGACACCGCCGAGGGCGAGACGGGGCACGCCCACGGCCATCTCGACTACCTCCGGAAGGTCGGCGATCCCGCGACGAACCTGCCGTTCGGCGACACCCACCAGAACCTGGAATCGGCGATTCACGGCGAGACCCACGAGTACACCGACATGTACCCGGGGATGGCGAGGACGGCCCGCGAGGAAGGCTTCCCGGAGATCGCGGACTGGTTCGAGACGCTCGCCAAGGCGGAGAAGTCGCACGCCGGCCGCTTCTCGAACCTGCTGAAGCAGATCCGCTGAGCTCGCCGGTCCGCCGGCGCGGCGCGGGCCCGGGACCCCGGGCCCGCGCGGCGGCCCTCGCCGGGCCGCCGCCGGCTGGCCGACCACGGAGTCCCGCGCCATGACGGACGCCCACATCCGGTACACGCCGGGCGACGGGCTCTCGTACGACCCGAGCGAGGCCGTCTACTGGGAGGCGGCGGGGCTCCGGCAGGAGACCCTCCGAACCTTCGAGATCTGCCATGGCTGTCGGCTGTGCTTCAAGTACTGCGACGCGTTCCCGCGGCTGTTCGCGCTGCTCGACGAGAGCCACGGCGGCGACGTCCGGCGGATCACCGCCGCCGAGACGGACCGGGTCATGGCCGCCTGCTTCCAGTGCAAGCTCTGCGAGGTCCAGTGCCCCTACACCCGCCGCGAGCGTCACCCCTTCCAGCTCGACTTCCCGGCCCTCGTGCACCGCCATCGCGCGCAGCGGCGCCGTCGGCTGGCACCGACCCTCCGGGACCGGGTGCTCGGGAACCCCGATCTCACCGGGCGGCTCGCGCGGTGGAGCGGGGGGCTCGTCAACGCCGCCCACCGGATTCGCCCGGTGCGCTGGCTGCTCGAGCGGACGCTCGGGATTCACCGGGACAAGCTCCTCCCGCCGTTCGCGCGGCGGTCGTTCGACGCCTGGGCCCGCCGCACCGGCCGGACCCGGGGGCCGGGCGGCGAGGCGGTGCTCTTCCCCACGTGCTACGTCCAGCACAACGCGCCCGAGCTCGGCCGGGACACCGTCGAGGTGCTCGAGCGGAACCACGTGGACGTCCGGTGCGTGGCCGGGCTCCGGTGCTGCGGCATGCCGGCGTGGGAACGGGGCGACCTGGCGGCGGTGCGCCGGCAGGCGCGCGCGAACCTCGCCCGCCTGGCCCCGCACGTGGAGCAGGGCGCGAAGGTGCTGGCGATCAACCCGACCTGCGCCATGATGATGCGCCGGGAGCACCCGGGCCTCCTCGAGCCCGCGGAGCGGGCCGCCGCGGGGCGGCTCGCCGCGGCGGTCATGGATCCGGGCGAGTTCCTGTGGGGGATCCGCGACGAGCCGCGGTTCAACGCGGACTTCCGGAGCACCCCCGGCCCGATCGCCTACCAGGCGCCGTGTCACCTGCGGGCGCAGGGGGTGGGCTTCCGCGGGCGCGACCTCCTGCGGCGGATCCCGGGGGTGCGGGTGAGCACGGTCCTCGAATGCTCCGGCCACGACGGGACGTATGCCATGACCGTCGAGGGCTTCGCGCCCTCCACGCGGATCGGCCGGAAGGCGATCGCGGGTCTCCGGGAGGCGGAGGCGGCGGTCTGGGCGACCGACTGCCCGCTGGCAGCCCTGCAGTTCGAGCAGCACGGGGGTCGGCGAGCGCTCCACCCGATGTCGATCCTCGCCCGGGCCTACCGTCCGGACGGCTTCCCGGAGCCGGTGCCGGCCGGCTCGGGAGCCCCGCCGCCCGGCGGGAGCGGGGCGGCATGAGCCGGCGCGTTCCGTCTCCCGCCCGACTGGCCGCATCCCGGGCCGCCTGGTCACGGACCCGGGTCGCGCGCGGCCGGGCGCACCCGCCCGGATCGCGCGGGGAGGCGGACGCGGTCGGCAGCGAGCGCGGAGCCACCGCGCCGCGGCCCGGACCCGATCGGGTCGCCCCGGCGTCCGCATGAGACCGGTGCGGCGCTCGGAGCTGCTGGATCTCCGGACGTACGAGCGCGTGCGGGACGACGTGCGCCGCGAGGTGATCGCGACCAAGCAGGCGCGCCGGGTGCACGTCGGGGCGCACCTCACCTTCCTCTTCGAGAACCACCGCACGGTCTGGTACCAGATCCAGGAGATGCTCCGCGCGGAGCGGATCACCGACGAGGCGGCGATCGAGCACGAGCTGCGGACCTACAACGAGCTCCTCGGCGGCCCGGGTGAGCTGGGGGCGACCCTACTCATCGAGATCGAGGACCCGGCGGTCCGCGCCGTGAAGCTCCAGGCGTGGCGCGACCTGCCGTCGTACATCTACGCGCGTTTCGAGGACGGCCGTCGCGTGCGCCCCGCCTTCGACCCGCGCCAGGTCGGCACGGACCGGCTCTCCTCGGTCCAGTACCTCAGGTTCCCGACCGGCGGCGAGGTCCCGCAGGCCCTGGGCGTGGCGTGGCCCGGCGAGGAGCAGGAGGCGGCGCTCACACCTGCACAGCGGGCCGCCCTCGCCGCCGATCTGGCTGCCGACTGACGGCGGCCGCCCCGCCCCGCATCCGCCCCGTCCGGGCGTGACCGGCACCTGACCCGGCCTCGAGCCGCCAGCCCGGATCGCGGAGCGTCCGCACCGGTTCTGATCGAAGGCCCGGGAGGCCGGTTCTGCTGTAGCGGCTGGGGTGGGCGGAGGATGTCGCGCCTGCACCGGGCGCGCGCGGCCGGTGGCCGGGCGGCCACCACCACCACCACTGGTCACGCCCCTCCGATCGAGAAGTACGCGATTCTTGGGCGGTGGCGGGCGGCACCACCGTTGCTCCCTCTCCGGGCTGCCCGGTACGGGCGACGGGGAGGAACGGCGATGGCCTGGCGAATCTACTGCCTGCAGTGTCACGTGATCATCGGCGAGGCGATCGAGGACGGGGAGTCGGACCGCGATCCACATCTCGGCATCTGTCAGACCTGCGCCCAGCACGGCGGGGCCGGTCCCGCTCCGGGGGGCGTGGCCACGCGCGCGGCAGGTCCCGGGGCCACGGCCCCGCCGGCCAAGTACGACCGGGCCACCCGCGATCACGGGGCGGACGGCGGAGCCGAGGCATCCGCTGGAACGGATGCCGCCGGTCAGGCGGCGTGGTGCCGGTCGGGCGGGGACCGGTGGGGCCTCACGGCGGCGGGCGCGGCGATCGCGACGGCGCTGGCCGCGTCGGTGCGGCTGCTCCCGGCCTGGACGTCACGATGGTGCGCCGGAGCCTGATCGGGTCCTGACGATGCCGGCCACGCCCGGATCCCGCCCGGGGCGCC
>DASRDR010000140.1:0-7636 GCA_035652475.1 Candidatus Methylomirabilota bacterium
CCGCGAGGAGTGGATGCCGCCCCGCGGCACCCGGCTGTTCCCGGCGTGGGCGGGCTCGGCGCGCGAGGCCGCCGCCGCGATCGCCGAGGAGCTCGCCGGCCAGCCCCTCTACGTGACCGTCGACATCGACGTGCTCGACCCCGCAATCGCTCCGGGCACCGGCGCCCCCGAGCCGGGCGGCATCACCGTCCCGGACCTCCTCGGGGCGCTCGGGCAGCTCGGGGCGGCCCGCGTGATCGGCTTCGACCTGGTCGAGGTCTCGCCGCGGTGGGACCCCTCCGGGCGGACCGTGATCACCGCGGCCGCTCTCGTCCGCGACGCGATCCTGACCTGGTGGGCCCGGCGGTGACGGCGGCGCGCCGGCGGCGAGCCCCCTACGCGGCCCCCCTCTACTACCACGTGGCGTTCGAGCTCAACCGGAAGGCGGAGACGGAGTTCCTGGTCGCGGCCTTCCGCCGGTACGCGACCGGCCGCGTCCGCCACGTGCTCGACGTGGCGTGCGGGACGGGCCACCACAGCCTCCGCCTGGCCCGCCGCGGCTACCGGGTGACCGCGCTGGACCTCTCCCGGCCCTCCATCGCCTTCCTGCGGGACGAGGCGGCCCGGGCCGGACTCGACGTCACCGCCCTCGTCGGCGACATGACGGCGTTCCGGCTGCCGGCGCGGGTGGACGCGGCGATCTGCATGCAGGACTCCCAGGGCCACCTGCTGACCACCCCGGCGCTGATCGCCCATCTCCGCGCCGTCCGCGGGGCCCTCCGGCCGGGCGGCGTATACGTCTTCGACCGGCTGGTCCCGAACGGCTGGAAGCCGGGCGCCCGCTGGACGTGGACCCGCCGGCGCCGCGGGATCACGGTCCAGACGACATTCCAGACGCTCCTCGACTACGACGTGGCCCGGCAGGTCTGCCAGGAGGTCATGCGGTTCGACGTCACCGAGAACGGGCACCGGCGCACGCTGACCCAGCGCCACGCGACCCGCATCGTCTTCCCGCAGGAGCTCCGGGCCATCGTCGCGCTGGCGGGGGGGTTCGAGTTCTGCGCGTGGTTCTCGAACTTCAGCTTCCGGCGGCCGCTCGAGCGGAGCGCCGCCGCGCTGGTGATGGTCGTCGTCCTCCGCGCGACGTGACCCGCCTCATTCTCCGCCCGGCCCGGGCGCACCGGATCCGCGGCGGCCATCCCTGGATCTACCGCTCCGACGTCGCGGCCCTGGAGGGGCCGTGGGATCCCGACGAGGCGGTCACGGTGTGCGATCCCGACGGCCGCGTGCTCGGGCGCGGCTTCTACAACCCGCGCCCCCAGATCGTCTGCCGGCTCGTGACCCGCCATGACGAGCCGGTCGACGACGCCCTGCTGCGGCGCCGGCTGGAGGCGGCCGCGCGGCTCCGGCGGACGCGCCCGCCGCCGGACGGCGACGCCGGGCGGATCGCCTTCAGCGACGCCGACGCCCTGCCCGGGGTGATCCTGGACCGCTACGGCGGCACGCTCGTGCTCCAGGCCCTCACCCGGGCCATGGCGGGCCGGGCGCGCCGCCTGGCCGAGCTCGCGGCGGAGGTGACGGGCGCCGCCGCCGTCTACCGCCGGGGCGACCCGACCGCGGCGGCGATCGAGGGGTTCGACGACGCGGAGGGGTGGCTCCTCGGCACGGACCGGACGGTGGTCGAGATCCGCGAGGGGCCCTGCCGGTTCACGGTCGACCTCGCCGGCGGCCAGAAGACCGGGTTCTACCTCGACCAGCGGGAGAACCGGGCGCACGTCGCCGGGCACGCCGCCGGGCGCGCGGTCCTGGACGCGTTCTGCTACACGGGCGCGTTCGCGACCTGGGCCCGCCGCCAGGGCGCGGCGTCCGTCGTGGCCGTCGACAGCTCCCCCGACGCAACCCGCCAGGCCGCGGCACACCTCGCGGCGAACGCTCCCGCGGACGGAGGCGGCCCCTTCGAGGTGGTCACCGCGAACGCCTTCGACGCGCTGCGGGGCCTCGAGCGCGCGGGGCGGCAGTTCGACCTGGTGATCCTGGACCCCCCGCCGTTCACGCGGCGCCGCACCGCGATCGACGCGGCGCTCCGCGGCTACAAGGAGATCAACCTGCGCGCCCTGCGGTGCCTGCGCCCCGGCGGGCTCCTGGCGACGTTCTCGTGCTCCCACCACGTCGGCCCCGGGCTGTTCGAGGAGGTCTGCCGCGCGGCGACCGAGGACGTCGGCCGGCCCGTCCGGCTGGTGGAGACCTACGGGCAGGCGCGCGACCACCCCGTGCTCCTGGCCGTCCCGGAGACCCGCTACCTGACGGGCCTGCTCCTCGAGGCGGTGGAGTAGCTGAAGGCTCGGCGGCCCGGTCGGGGAGACGCCCGAGTCGCCGGCGCTCGGCGGCCGGTCCGAACGACGCTCGGGGCGGCGCCCTCAGCGGCGCTCGAGGCGCCGGGCCCGGACACGGTAGAGCAGGAGGGCCGCCCCCGCCAGGAGGCCTCCGGCCACGACCGTGCCCGCGACCGTGTTGTAGCGGACCAGCACCTGCGTCGCCCAGTCGAGGTGCGTGCCGGCCATCACCCCTAGCCCGACCACGAGCACGTTCCAGACCACGACCGACAGGCCTGCCCAGCAGAGCACGCGCCATGCGGAGAACCGCGCCAGACCGGCGGCCGGCAGCACGAGCGCCCGGACCCCCGGGAAGAACCGGGAGATCGCGATCGCCGGCGCCCCGAAGCGCGCGAACCACCGCTCGAGCTGCCCCAGGCGCTCGGCGTGGAGCAGCCGGCCCAGCCGCCCCCGGAGGAGCGCCCGGCCCCAGCGCCGGGCGACCCAGAACACCGCCATCACGCCGACCTGGGTCCCGGCGATCGCGGCCGCGAGGACGGTCCCGCCGTGGAGGGCGCCGCGGCCGGCCAGGAAGCCGGCGTAGAGGGCGATGACGTCGGTCGGCCAGGGGGGAAAGAACGACTCGAGCACGCAGCTCGCGAACACGACCGCGTAGATCACGCCCGGCGGGATGCCGGGGTCGAGCAGCAGCGCAGCGACGCGGTCCAGGGGACAGGGCGGCGCCGGCCTACGAGCTGGCCGGCATGCCGCCTCCACTCTGCTCGATCCCGAACGGCATCCACAGCACGCGGGCCTCCGGGCCGACCCGGTGGTGGAACTCGAACGTGAGACGCGACGCGGCCGCGCGGAGCCGCGGGAAGTAGACGAAGCCCTCGACGCGGGCCCCCGGCTGGAGGGTGCCCATCGGCAGCGCCATCAGGTACACGTCGTCGAGGCGCGGCGGCGCGTAGTACCACGGATCGTAGTACCGCTCCCACCACCACCAGTCCCAGAACGGGTCCCGGAACGCCCGGCGATGCAGCAGGACCGGCGGGAGCGGGTCGGCGTCGGCCAGCCGGGGTCCGGCCGCCGCGCCGTGGGCGCGGATGATGCGCTCGACCTCGACCGGGGGGATCGCCGTGTACTGGAAGCGCCCCTCGTCGAACAGCCGGAACCCCGGGTAGTCGTAGGTGAGCGGCGCGGACGCCCCGTTCACCAGACGCACGAGGAAGGGCGTGACGAAGCTCGGCAGGTCCCAGGGCGAGCCGCGCCAGGCGGCGGGCCGCACCGAGAGCTCCACGCCGCCGGCGGCGGCCGTGGTCGTCCCCTGGGCGGCATCGACGGTCACGTTGGGCGCGGGGAGCGGGACGATGCGGCGGGTCGCGCACGCCGACCCGAGCACCGCGACCGCGGCCAGCCCCAGCGCCAGTCGCCGGCCACGCCGCCGGGTGGAGTCCCGCATGGGCCTAGCCGCTCAGGGCGCGCGCGACCGAGTCGTAGACCGTGGCCAGCGCGCGGTCGAGCTCCCCCGGGTTCCTGCCGCCGGCCTGGGCCAGCTCGGGCCGGCCGCCGCCACCACCACCGACGAGCCTCGCCACCTCCTGGATCAGCTTGCCGGCGTGGACCCGGCCGGCGAGGTCCCTGGTGACCGCGCTGACCAGGCTCACCTTGCCGTCGGTCACGGCGCCCAGGCAGATCACGCCCGAGCCGAGCCGCTCCCGCACCGAGTCGACGACCACCCGGAGCGCGTCGGCGTCCAGGCCGTCCAGCCGCGCGACCACCACCGGGACCCCGGCGACCGGGCGGGCCCCGGCGACCAGGTCCTGGGCACGGCTCCTGGCGAGCCGGCCCTCCAGCTCGGCGAGCTGCCGTTCGAGCCCCCGCTGCTCGTCGAGGAGCTTCTGCAGCCGCTGCGGGAGCTCGAGCGGCGGCACCCGGAGCAGATCGGCCGCCCGCCGGAGGGCCGCCTCCTCCTGGCCGACGTGCCCGAGCGCGGCGGCCCCGGTCACCGCCTCCAGGCGCCGGACGCCGGCGGCGACCGCGCCCTCGGCGGTGACCTTGAAGAGCCCGATCTCCCCGGTCGCGTCCAGGTGGGTGCCGCCGCAGAGCTCGGTCGAGAAGTCGCCGATGCGCACCACCCGCACCGTCGGCCCGTACTTCTCCCCGAACAGGGCGAGCGCGCCCATGCGGAGGGCGGCGTCCAGCTCCGTCCAGAACGGGTTCACCGCGAGGTTGTCCCGCACCGCCTCGTTCACCAGATCCTCGACCCGCTCGAGGTCGTGGTCCTTCACCGGGCGGCTGTGGGTGAAGTCGAACCGCAGCCGGTCCGGCGCCACGAGCGAGCCGGCCTGGGTCACGTGGGATCCCAGCACGCGCCGGAGCGCCGCGTGGAGGAGGTGCGTCCCGGTGTGGTTGAGGCGGAGGTGCTGGCGGCGGGGCGACTCCACCGAGACCGCGACCTCCTCGCCCTCCCGGAAGCCGCCCTCGACGACCCGCAGCCGGTGCGCGATCAGCCCGGCGCCCCGGTACTGCGTGTCCACGATCTCCGCGCGCCCCTGCCGGCCGGTGAGCGTGCCGGTGTCCCCGATCTGCCCGCCGGACTCGGCGTAGCAGGGCGTCCGGTCCAGCACCGCCTCGACCTCGTCCCCGGCCACGGCCTCGCGCCGCCGCCGGCCGCCGGCCACCATCGCCAGGAGCCGCGCCGGCGCGGTGAGCGACTCGTACCCGAGGAAGTCGACCCGCGGGATCTCGGCCGAGAGCGCCTGGTACACCGCGGTCGCCTCGTCCTCGGCGCCGCCGAAGGTCGCGCTCGCGCGGGCGCGCTCCCGCTGCGCCGTCATCTCGGCCTCGTACTCGGCGTGGGTCTCGGGGGTCAGCCGGAAGCCGCGTTCCTCCAGCACCTCCTGGGCGAGGTCGACCGGGAAGCCGTACGTGTCGTACAGCGTGAACAGGACGCGACCGGGGACGCGCCGCGCGCCGCCCGCGGTCCCGGGCCAGCCCGCGCTCGCCGCCGCCTCCGTCTCGATCCGCTCGAGCCCCCGGTCCAGCGTCTCGGCGAACCGCTCCTCCTCCAGCCGGGTCAGCTCGGCGATGCGCTCCCGGCGCTCCGCCAGCTCGGGATAGACGGCGCCCATCAGGTCCACGACGGTCCCGGTCACCCCCCAGAGGAACGGCTCGACCAGCCCGAGCAGCCGGCCGTGCCGCATCGCCCGGCGCATGATGCGCCGGAGGACGTACCCCCGCCACTCGTTGGAGGGCGAGACCTGGTCGGCGATCAGGAACGCCGTCGCCCGGGCGTGGTCGGCGATCACGCGCATCGAGACGTCGTCCGCCTCGCGCTCGCCGTACGCCTTCCCGGTGAGCCGCTCGACCATGGCGACGAGCGGCCGGAGGAGGTCGGTGTCGAAGTTCGACGCGTGCCCCTGCACGACCGCGGCGATCCGCTCGAGCCCCATCCCCGTGTCGATCGAGGGCTTCGGGAGCGGCGTGAGCCGGCCCGAGGCGTCGCGGTCGAACTGCATGAACACCAGGTTCCAGATCTCGAGCCACCGGTCGCACTCGCACGCCGGGCCGAGGCACCGCCGCCCGGCCGCCGCCTCGGCGCACGGGAGATGGTCACCCTGGTGGTAGTGGACCTCGGAGCACGGGCCGCACGGCCCGGTCTCGCCCATCGCCCAGAAGTTGTCCTTCTCGCCCAGGCGGAGGAGGCGCGACTCGGGGACGTACCCCTTCCAGAGCTCGTACGCCTCGTCGTCGTCGGTGAAGACGGTGGCCCACAGCCGGGCTGGCGGGAGCCCGAGCTCGCCGGTCAGGAAGCGCCAGGCGTAGGCGACCGCGTCCGCCTTGAAGTAGTCGCCGAACGAGAAGTTCCCGAGCATCTCGAAGAACGTGTGGTGGCGGGCCGTCCGGCCGACGTTCTCGAGATCGTTGTGCTTCCCGCCCGCCCGCACGCACTTCTGGCAGGTGGTCGCGCGCACGTACTCCCGGCGCTCCTCCCCGAGGAACACGGCCTTGAACTGCACCATCCCGGCGTTCGTGAAGAGGAGGGTCGGGTCCTGGGCCGGGACGAGCGGCGAGGAGCGGACGACCGTGTGGCCGTTCTCCTCGAAGAAGCGGAGAAATCGGCGCCGGAGCTCGGTCCCGGTCATGAGGTTTTCATGATACCACCCGCCTCCGCGCCGGCCGGGGCCGGCGCGGGCCGCGGCCCCGCGCGCTTGCGCGGCCCCGGCCAGGCCGTCCCGCCGGCGAGGGCGCTCGGCTCGACCGGGGGCACGCCCCGGTGCCCGGGGTTCCGCTGGCCGGGGGATGCCCCGGAGCGCGCGGCGCCGGCGGGCGCGCGGATGCCGGCGAGGGACCGTCTGACCGGGGGCAGGCCCGCCGTGCGCGACGCCCGCCGGCCAGCGGAGCCGCGGCGTCCGGGTCCCGGCGGGCGGGGCGGAGGGCCCGCGCGCCGACCGTGGGTCATGTTGGAGCGCGCGACGGCGGCGCCAGCCTGTCGAGGACGGCGTCGCGGCCGGCTCAACGACGCGCGGTCCAGACGTTCCGGGCGCCGGTCTCCCGGAAGAAGAGGCTGGTCACCGATGCGCAGAGCACCAGCCCCGCGCAGGCGAGGAACGTCGCCCGGTACGCCTCGACGGGATAGACGCGCGCCCCGGCGGCGAGCGTGCCGGTCCAGCCCGCGTCGAGGAGGGCGCCGAGCGGCCCCTGGGTGAGCGCGGTCCCGACGAACCCGCCCAGGTTCACCGCCGCGACCGCGATGCCGGCGAGCTCCGGCGGGTTCACCTCGCGCCCCATCGGCCAGGTGAGGACGAAGGCCCCGCCCACCAGCCCCATCGCGAACAGGAGCGCGGCCAGGCCCGGGAGCGGGAGGCGCCCGAGCGTCGCGACGAAGGCGAGCCACGCGCCGAACTGCACGAGCGTCAGCATCGTGTACGGGCGCTTCCGGCGCCGCACCACCCGGTCCGACACGAACCCGGTGAGCGGCCCGGCGGCCAGGAGCGCGATCGAGTACGCCATCGCGTAGACCGCCGCCCGCGTGAGGTCGAGGCCGTAGACGTCCCGGAGGCACGGCACCACCCAGAGGAGGAGGTTCTGCGTCGCGGCCAGGCCGAAGCAGAACGCGAGGAACGGCGGCCAGGTGTCGCGGTTCCCGAGGACGCGGCCGAGGCCCCGGAGCGTCGCCCGCCACGTGGGCGGCCGCGCCGGCGGGCCACCGGGCGGCGGCGCGTCCCGCAGGAACGCCGCGTTCAGCGCGACGCCCAGCAGGGTGACCGCGCCCACCAGCCCGAGCGCACCGCGCCAGCCCAGGTGCGCCGTGAGCCACGCCAGCGGCGCGGTCCCGATCA
>DASRDR010000141.1:0-15016 GCA_035652475.1 Candidatus Methylomirabilota bacterium
GCGTCACTCGCGCGGAGGCGTCGAGCCGCCCGCGATCGCGCGCGCTCCGACCGTGACCGCGACCGGCGCGCGCCGCCGGGCGGGCCCCAGCGCCAGGAGGCCGCCCAGGACGACGACCGCGCCGCCCAGCCAGATCCACGCCACCATCGGGTGGATCTGCGCCCGGACCTGGGCCCACTGGCCCTCGCGGTCGAAGCTGCCGAGGATGACGTAGAGGTCGTGCCAGAGGCCGTACCGCAGCGCCACCGAGGCGAACGGGGAGTTGGAGCTCCCGTACAGGCGCTGGCCGGGGCGGATCGTGCCGGCCGCCCGCCCCGCCTCCGTCACCTCGAGGTCGGCCTGGACGAGGAGGTGGGTCGGCCGCTCGGCCGCCGAGAGGCCGGCGAAGCGCAGCACGTACCGGCCCACGGCGAGCGACTCGCCCCGCCGGAGGGTGGCCTCGTGCTCCACCTTCCCGACCGACGACGTCGCGATGCCGACCGCGACCAGGACGACCCCCAGGTGCACGATCAGCCCGCCGTAGCGCCGGTGGTTCTGGGCGAGCAGGCGCACGGCCGCGGTCGGCAGCGGCTCGCCGGTGGCGCGCCGGCGGCCACGCGCGGCGCGGACCAGCTCGCCCAGCACCGTGGCGGCCACGAAGTACGGCACCGTGAACCCCAGCGCGACCAGCCCGGCCGGCACGGGGGCCAGGGCCGCGGTGAGGACGCTGGCCGCGATCGCGGCGGCGGCGGGGCCGGCGAGCAGGCGGCCCAGCACGGCCCAGGAGCCCCGGCGCCAGGGCACCAGGGGGCCGGCCGCCATCAGGACCAGCGTGACCAGCAGGATCGGCGCGCTGACCCAGTTGAAGTACGGCGTCCCCACCGACACCTTCGCCCCCGTGAGGGCCTCGGAGAGGAGCGGGAAGATCGTCCCGATGAAGACCGTGAAGCAGAACGCGACCAGCAGGACGTTGTTCACCAGGAAGACGGACTCCCGGGAGAGCAGCGCCTCGAGCTCCGCGCGCTCCCCGAGCCGGTCCCAGCGCCAGACGAGGAGGCCGAGCGAGGTGAGCAGGATGACCGCCAGGTACGCCAGCAGGAACGGGCCGATGGCGCCGCTCGCGAAGGCGTGGACGGAGGAGACGATGCCGCTCCGGGTCAGCAGCGTGCCGAAGATCGTCAGGGCGAAGGTGAGGGTGACCAGGGCGAGGTTCCAGATCTTCAGCATCGGGCGCCGCTCCTGGACCATCACCGAGTGGACGAACGCGGTGCCCATGAGCCAGGGCATGAACGAGGCGTTCTCCACCGGGTCCCAGGCCCAGTACCCGCCCCAGCCGAGCGTCCGGTACGACCACCAGCCGCCGTACACGATCCCCGCGGTGAGGAAGAGCCACGCCGTCACGGTCCAGCGCCGCGTGACGGTGAGCCACGTCGCGTCGAGCCGTCCGGCCAGGAGCGCCGCCATCGCGAACGCGAACGGGACGACGAAGCCGACGTACCCCGAGTAGAGCAGCAGCGGGTGCACGAGCATGTCGGTGACCTCGAGGAGCGGGTTGAGCCCCCGCCCCTCCGTCGCCGGCACCGGGAGCCGCTCGAACGGGTTGGCGATCGCCGCCGTCATCACGAGGAACACCGCGGAGACGACGAACAGGACGGCCAGGGCGTACCCGGAGAGCTCCCGGCGGAGGGCGGCGGCCCGGCGCGCCACCAGGACGAGGAACAGGGCCTGGAGCCATTCCCAGAGGAGGATGGAGCCCTCGAGCGCGCCCCAGAGGCCGGCGATCTTGTAGCGCAGCGGGCTGGCCGCCGTGCTGGTCTCGGCGACGTAGCGGACGCTGAAGTCGCTCGTGATCAGGAGGTGCTCGAGCGCGGCGACCGCGATCGTGACCAGCACGAACTGCGCGGCGGCGGCGCGCCGCGCGCTCCGGAGCCACGCCGGCCGGGCGGAGCGGCTCGCCCGCGCGGCGGCGACCGCGCCGGCGACGGCGACCAGGAGCGCCGCGACGAGGGCCGCCGACCCCAGCTCGGGCGCCATCGGTCAGGGCCTCCCCGCCGGTGCGCCGGGCCGGGCGGCGGCCGGCCGTCCCGGGGCGGCGGGCGCCGCCGCCCCGGCCCGCGGGATGGACGGGGCGGACGCCAGCCGCGCCCTCGCCTCGCGGAGGCGCGCCTCGGCCTGCTCGCGGTCGGGCCCGGGCGGCGCCACGCGCACGAAGCGCTCGAGCGTGGCGACCACGCCCGCGTGGTCCGCGCGAGCCTCGAGGACCCCCGCCTTGTCCCAGAGGGCGTGGGCGTAGTCGGGGTCGATCGCCAGGGCGCGGTCGAACGCCTCCAGCGCCTGCTCCTGGTGCCCCGCCACCGCGAGGATCACCCCGAGGTGCGTGATCGCCTCGACGTTCCGCGGGTCGCGCCTGAGGATCGCGGTGTACGCGGCGATCGCTTCCCGGTACCGCCCGGCGTCGAGGCTCTGGTGCGCGGCCCGGAGCATCCCGGCCAGCATCTCCTTGGAGAGGGGGCGCGGCGCGGCGCCGCCCGCGACCGGGGCCTCGCCCGCCGCGGGCGCGGCCGCTGCCGGGCCGGCGCCCCCGCCGTCCGTCACCGGCCCGGGCGCCGGTCCCTCGGCGATGGCCGCCGGCGGCGCGCCGTCGGCCGGCGTCGACGTCGTCTGCCGGGCGACCAGGACCCCCAGGACCACGCCGAAGATCAGGAGCGCCGCCCCGGTGGCCCCCAAGACGAGGGGCTGCCGCGTCCACGGCGTGATCGCGGCCACCGGCTCCGGCGGCCGGGCGACGGCGCCCGGGGGGGGCGCGGCGGGGAGCGCGTCCAGCCGCCGGAGCACCGCCGCGGCGCGCGCCTCGTCCCGCTGCCTCAGCTCGGCGTAGTCGTCCGGCGCCACGTGCCCCGCCTGGTAGTCGAGCTCCAGCTCGCGGAGGGCGTGGAGGGCGGCCACCTTCTCGGTCTCGAGGGCGGCGCGCTCGTCGTCGGGTGCCGGCGCGGCCGCGCTCGCCGGCCGCCGGAGCAGGGGCCAGACCGCGAAGGCCAGCGCCGGCAGCACGAGCCCGACCGTCAGGACCGCGAGGGTCACCCCGGGCGTCACTCCCGGAGACGCTCCAGCTCCGCCGCGATGCGCGCCCGCTCGACCGGGCCGATCGCCGGCGCGGGGGCCCCGGCGCTCGCCGGGGCGCGCCGGCCCCGCGTCAGCCGCGCGACCACCGCGAGGCCCGCGAGCACGGCGGCGGCCGGCGCGATCCAGAGCACCAGGTTCAGGCCGCGGGCGGGCGGCGACAGGAGCACCCACTCGCCGTAGCGCTGGACGAAGTAGTCCGTGACCTGGCCCGCCGACTCGCCGGCGGCCAGGCGCTCCCGGATCAGGTCCCGCATCTGCCGCGCCATCTCCGAGGGAGAATCCGCGACGGAGAGGTTCTGGCACACGACGCACCGGAGCCGGCTCGCGACCGCGGTCACCTGCTCGTCGGTGACCCGGGCCGCGGCGTCGCCGCCGCTGGGGGCGGCGCCGGCGGCCACCGGGGCGGGCCCGGCCGCCAGGCCCCCTCCCAGGGCGCCCAGGCCGAGCGCGACCGCCAGCCCCCACCGCGCCCACGCGGCCGGCGGGCAGCGCCCGCGGATCCCCGGTCCGCGGGCCGGCGGCCGGCTCATCCCGGCGCCTCGGCCAGCAGCGGCTCCACGGCGGTGCGGAACACCTCGTCCGTGACCGCGCCGACGTGCTTGGTCCGGATCCGCCCCCGGCGGTCGATGACGAAGCTCTCCGGGACGCCGTACACGCCGTACTCGATCGACAGCTTCCCGCCCGGGTCGGGCGCGTTCGGGAAGCTCAGGCCGAAGCGCTCGATGAACCCCCGCGACGCCGCGGCATCGTCCTGGATCGCCACCCCGAGCACGGTGACGCCGCGCTCGCGATAGCGCCGCCACCCGGCCTCGAGCGCCGGCGCCTCCTCGTAGCAGGCGGGATAGCACCAGGACGCCCAGAAGTTCAGCACGACGACCTGGCCCCGGAGGCTGTCCAGGGTGACCGTCCGGCCGTCGAAGGTCCGGACGGCGAAGGCCGAGGCCGGCCGGCCGACCAGAGGGGACGGGATCGCGCGCGGATCGGCGCGGAAGCCGTAGGCCAGGAGCCCCACCACCGGGAGCGCGGCCAGGGGGATCAGCCAGCGCGGGCGGAGGGTCACCGCGGCGTGCCGCGCGCCCCGGCGCCGGACTGGAGCGTCTTCAGGAGCTGCGCGTGATCCGGCGCCGCGGCATCGGGCGCCCGGTACTCCTCCGAGTGCTTGGCCAGGATCGAGCTGGCGTGGAACGTCCCGTCGCTGCCGAGCGTCCCCTCGACGACCGCCCCCCGGCCCTCCCCGAACAGGTCGGGCGGGATGCCCCGGTGGTAGACGGGAACCGAGGCGCGCCCGTCGGTGATGACGAACCGCTGCTCGCGTGTCGCGGGGTCCCGGACGAGCGAGCCCCGGACCACCATGCCGCCCAGCCGGTACGCCCGGGCCGGCGCCGCGGGCCCCGCCAGCAGCTCGGAGGGGGTCACGAAGTAGACCGCCGACTGCCGGACGCCGGTCAGGACGAGCGCGGCCAGCGCGAGCACGATGACGCTGCCGCCGAGGACCAGCCGGCGCCGCCGCGTCACGGGCGGGGTCGGGTCGAGGGCGCTCCGGGGGCCGCGCGCTCGAGCGCGCGGATACCCCGCTCGACCCCGTACCAGTACCCCAGCAGGACCGCGAAGACGAGGCCGTAGGCGGCGAGGACGAAGCCCCAGTGGCCCATCGCTCGTGTAGTATACCCGGCCTCTCCCGGGCCGGGCGCCGCGTACAATCGAGGGAGGATGACGGTCTCGGAGACCCTCGGGACCCTCCCCGTCGCGGCGGTCGAGGCGCTGGTCGGCGGGCGCCACGGCGACCCGTTCGCCGTCCTGGGACCGCACGCGCACCGGGACGATGGCCAGGTCGCCCTCGCGATCCGCGCCTTCCTCCCGCGCGCCCGCGAGGTCCGCGTGCTCCCGTCCGACGCCGACCTCGCGCCGGCGCCGATGGCGCGCATCCATCCGGAGGGGCTCTTCGAGGCGGTCTTCCCCGGGCGCGCCGAGCCGTTCCGGTACCGGCTCGCGGTGACGGCGCCCGAGGGGACCGTGCACGAGCTGGAGGACCCCTACCGGTTCCCGCCGATGCTGTCGGACTTCGACCGCCTGCTGCTCGGGCAGGGGACGCACCACCGCTCCTACGACCGCCTGGGGGCCCACCTGGTGGCGGCGGAGGGCGTGCCCGGCGTCCTGTTCGCGGTGTGGGCGCCGAACGCCCGGCGGGTGAGCGTGGTCGGCGACTTCAACGACTGGGACGGCCGGCGGCACCCGATGCGCTGCCACCCCGGGGTCGGCATCTGGGAGCTGTTCGTGCCCGACCTCGGCGAGGGGGCCCGCTACAAGTTCGAGCTGCTCGGGCCGGCCGGCGAGCTCCTGGCGCTCAAGGCCGATCCGTACGCCTTCGCGTTCGAGGTCGAGGAGCCCCGCACCGCCCCGGTCGTGGTCTCGCTGGACCGCCACCGCTGGGAGGACGAGGCGTGGATGGCGGAGCGGGGGCGGCGGAACGCGCTGGATGCGCCGATCGCGATCTACGAGGTCCACCTGGGCTCCTGGCGCCGGGTCCCGGAGGAGGGGAACCGCTTCCTCTCCTACCGCGAGCTCGGCGAGGCGCTGGGAGACTACGTGCGCGAGCTCGGGTACACCCACGTCGAGCTCCTCCCGATCGGGGAGCACCCGTTCTACGGCTCGTGGGGATACCAGCAGATCGGCGCCTTCGCCCCGACCCGTCGCTACGGGACGCCCACGGACTTCATGGCGTTCGTCGACGCCCTCCACCGGCGCGGCATCGGGGTGTTCCTCGACTGGGTGCCGGCCCACTTCCCCCGCGACCCGCACGGGCTCGTCTACTTCGACGGCACGCATCTCTACGAGCACGCCGATCCGCGGCAGCGGGAGCACGGGGACTGGGGCACGCTCGTGTTCAACTACGGCCGGAACGAGGTCGCCAACTACCTCGTCAGCAACGCGCTGTACTGGCTGGACCGCTACCACGTCGATGGGCTGCGGGTCGACGCGGTGGCGTCGATGCTGTACCTGGACTACTCGAAGGAGCCCGGCCAGTGGATCCCCAACCAGTACGGGGGGAACGAGAACCTGGAGGCGATCGCGTTCATCCGGCGGTTCAACGAGCTCGTCTACCGCTATCATCCCGGCGCGGTCACGATCGCCGAGGAGTCGACCGCGTGGCCGATGGTGTCCCGGCCGACCTACGTCGGCGGGCTCGGGTTCGGCTACAAGTGGAACATGGGCTGGATGCACGACGTGCTGGACTACTTCAGCCACGACCCGGTCCACCGGAAGTACCACCACGACCGGATCACGTTCGGGCTGCTCTACGCCTGGCACGAGAACTTCGTGCTCCCGCTCTCGCACGACGAGGTGGTGCACGGCAAGGGCGCGCTCCACCAGAAGATGCCGGGGGACGACTGGCAGCGCTTCGCGAACCTCCGGGCGCTCTACGGGTTCATGTACGGCCACCCCGGCAAGAAGCTCCTGTTCATGGGCGGCGAGTTCGGGCAGACGCGGGAGTGGTACCACGAGACCGGGCTCGACTGGCACCTCCTGGGCATGGGGCCGTACCACCGCGGGCTCCAGCGCCTGGTCCAGGACCTCAACCGCGTCTACCGCGCCGAGCCGGCCCTCCACCAGGTCGACTTCGAGCCGGCCGGCTTCGAGTGGATGGACTGCTGCGACGCCGACCAGAGCGTGGTCTCGTTCGTGCGGCGCGCCCGGGATCCCGGCAACCTGATCCTCTTCGTCTGCAACTTCACCCCGACGCCGCGGTTTGGCTACCGGGTGGGCGTGCCGGGCCCCGGGTTCTACCGCGAGCTGGTCAACACCGACGCCGCGGTCTACGGCGGCGCGAACCTCGGCAACGCGGGCGGCGTCGCGGCCGAGCCGCGGCCGTGGAGCGGCCGGCCGTGGTCGGTCGCCCTCACGCTGCCGCCCCTGTCCGTGCTGGTGCTGAAGCCGGGGCCGGGCTGAGCGGCCGTGACGCGATGAGGGGCCGGCGCCCCGGACGACGCGCGTGGGGCGGCGGGACGGCCCGCGGGGCCGCCGCCGCGAGCCCGCCCGGGCGGCCGGGCGAGCGGAGCGCGACCGTCAGGGCGAGGCGGGGAGAGAGCGATGCCGCGTGACCGGGTCCTCGCGATGATCCTGGCCGGCGGCAAGGGGGCGCGCCTGGACCCCCTCACCCGCGAGCGGAGCAAGCCGGCCGTCCCGTTCGGCGGGCGCTACCGCATCGTCGACTTCGTGCTCTCGAACTTCGTGAACTCGCGGATCCTGTCGCTCTACGTGCTCGTCCAGTACAAGTCCCAGTCGCTCATCGAGCACCTGCGGACGGCCTGGCGGGCCAGCGGGCTCATGGCCGACCACTTCATCGCGGTCGTGCCGCCGCAGATGCGCATCGGCGAGGTCTGGTACCGCGGGAGCGCCGACGCGGTCCTGCAGAACCTCAACCTGGTCGACGACTTCGATCCCGACCTGGTCGCCGTCTTCGGCTCGGACCACATCTACCGGATGGACGTGAACCAGCTGCTCGCCTTCCACCGGGAGCACGAGGCCGACGTGACGGTCGCGGCGCGGCCGGTGCGGCTCAGCGACGCCTCGGGCTTCGGGGTCCTCGCGGTGGACGCGACCGGGCGCGTGGTCGACTTCGTCGAGAAGCCGGCGGCGCCCCGGGCGATGCCGGGGGACGCCCATCACGCGCTGGTCTCGATGGGGAACTACCTGTTCTCCCGGCGTGTGCTGGTCGAGGCGCTCCTGGCCGACGCCCGGCTGAACACCGAGCACGACTTCGGGCGGAGCATCATCCCGGCCCTGGTCCCGACCGCGCGCGTCTTCGCGTACGACTTCCAGGCCAACGCGGTGCCCGGGATCAAGCCGTACGAGGAGCCGGGGTACTGGCGCGACGTCGGGACGCTCGACGCGTACTGGCGGGCGCACATGGACCTGCTCGGGGAGACGCCGGCGTTCGACCTCGACAACCGGCACTGGCCGATCCACGCCGGGCGCTACGACGGGCCGGGCGCCCGCCTGATCGGCGGGGAGTACGACAACGTCCAGGTCGGCGAGGGCTCGCTGGTCCGGCGGGCGACGATCCGGAACTCGATCCTCGGCCGCGGCGTGTGGGTGAACGAGGGGGCGGTGATCGAGGACTCGATCGTCATGGACTTCACCGCGGTCGGCAAGGGCGCCCGGCTCCGCCGGGCCATCGTGGACCGCTACAACATCATCCCGGCCGGCCGGGAGGTCGGCTACGACCCGGACGCCGACCGCGAGCACTACCGGGTCGACCCCTCGGGGCTGGTGGTGGTCCCCCGCGGCGGGCGCCGGGAGTTCCTCTGGAGCACCGACGAGCCGTGAGGCCGCCGGGCCGCCCGGCGCCGGCGGTCAGCGGCCGGCCAGCGCGCGGGCGAGCGCGTCGGCCCGGAGCGTGAGCAGGCGGTAGCGGCGGGTTGCCAGGTAGGCGAAGGTCGTCAGGAACGCGGCGACGTTCACCAGCAGCACGCGCAGCATCGCGGGGTCGATCGAGGGCGCCTGGGGCTTCAGCACCGTCGCGGGCTGGTGGAGCGTGCGCCACCACTCGACGGAGAAGTGGATGATCGGGACGTCGAGGGCGCCGACGATCCCGAGCACCGCCGCGTAGGCGGCGGCGCGCGCCGGATCGTCGACCACGCTCCGTAGCAGCAGGTAGCCCAGGTAGATCACGAACAGGATCGCCGTCGAGGTCAGCCGGGCGTCCCACGTCCACCAGGTCCCCCAGGTCGGCTTGCCCCAGATGGACCCGGTCGCCAGGGTGAGCCCGATGAAGCAGACGGCCAGCTCGCCCCCCGCCGCCGCCACCCGGTCCCACGCGACGCGCCCGGTCCAGAGGTACGCCACGCTGGCGACCAGGACCAGGCCGATCGCCGCGTACCCGGTCAGGATCGCCGGGACGTGAACGTACATGATCCGCTGGACCTGCCCCTGCACCGCGTCGGGCGGCGCCGCGGCCAGGCCGGCCCAGAGCCCGACCGCCAGGAGCCCGGCGGCCAGGGGCGCGAGCGCGCGCTGCACGGTCACGCCTCCAGCACGAACTCGAACGTCAGGAGCCCGGTGACGACGAACACGACGTCGAACCCGAGGAGCAGCCGCCACCACGGTCCGGCGGCGCCGGCCGGGCCCGCGACCAGGGCCAGCTCGGTGAGCTTGACCGCGGCGAGCAGCACCGGGACGGCGAGCGGCAGGAGCAGCACGGGGAGCAGGACCTCGCGGGCCCGGAGCCGGGCGGTCATCGCTGCGAACAGCGTCCCGACGGCGGCGAAACCGACGGTGCCGGCCAGGGCGACCAGGAACAGGTCGGGCACCGCGGCCCAGAGGTCCAGGTTGTAGAGGACCCCGCTGGCGACGATGAAGGCCACCTCCATCGCGAGCATCAGGACGGTGGTCCCGCCGACCTTGCCGAGGTAGATGGCGCCCTTGTCGGCCGGGGCCAGGATCAGCCCGTCCAGGCAGTCGTTCTCCCGCTCGAGCGCGAACGCGCGCCCCAGCCCGAGCAGCCCCGCCAGGATGAACGCCAGCCAGAACAGGCCGGGCAGGGCGGTCCGGATCCGCTCGCGGTCCGGCCCGAGCGCGAAGTAGAAGAGGAAGAGGAGGAGGATGGCGAAGAACCCGAGCGCGTTGGCGCCCTCCTTGGCCCGGCGCTCGATCGCCAGGTCCTTCCGGAGCACGGCCCACGCGGTCCGGAGGAAGGCGCTCACGCTCCGGTCTCCGTCGCCTCGAGGTAGAGCTGGCGGAGCGCCGTCTCGCTGAGCTCGGCGCGGGTCGCCACCCCGGCGATGCGGCCGCCGGCGAGGATCGTCACCCGGTCGGCGACGGCGAGCGCGCGCCCGAGGCTGTGGGTCACCACGAGCGCCGCGCCGCCGCCGGCCCGGAAGACGTGCAGGTGGTCCTCGAGGCGCTTGGTGCTGTCCTGGTCGAGGCCCGAGAACGCCTCGTCCAGCAGGAGGACGCGCGGCTCGCGCAGGATGGCGCGGGCCAGGGCGACCCGCCGGCGCATGCCGCTGGAGAGCTCGCGGACCGGGGTCCTCCCCTGGCCGTCCAGGCCGACGCGCGCCAGCGCCGACTCGACCCGGTCCCGGGCCGCTCGCCGTCCGGCGAGCGCCTCGGCGAACGCCAGGTTCTCGGCCGCCGTCAGGTCGTCGTAGAGCTGCGTGGTGTGGCCGACCACCGCGATCGCCCGCCGCACCGCCTCCGGCGCGGTCACGACGTCGTGGCCGCCGACCCGGGCCGTCCCGGCGGTGGGGCGGACGAGCGTGGCGAGGAGCCGGACGAGGGTGGTCTTCCCGGAGCCGTTGTGGCCGAGCACGGCGAGGATCTCACCGGCCGCGACGTGGAGCGAGACGCCCCGGAGCGCGGGCTGCAGGCCGTAGAGCTTGGTGAGGCCGCTCGCCTCGATCATGTCGCCCCGCCGGGCACGTCGCGCCGGCCGGCGCGGCCCCGCGCCGGCCGGCCCGCGACCGGGCGACGGCCGCCCGCCGGCGCGGGGTCAGGGCCGCGGGGCAGGGACGGTGGCCGCGCCGCCGCCGTCAGACGCGCATCGTGCGAAGGCGCGCGATGCGGTCCTCGATCGGCGGGTGGGTCGCGAACAGCGTCATCAGCGAGCGGCCGGAGAGCGGGTTGACGATGAAGAGGTGCGCCGTGGCCGGGTTCGCCTCCATGGGCACCATCCGGGTCGCCTGCTGGAGCTTCGCGAGCGCCGAGGCCAGCCCGAGCGGATTCCGCGTGAGGCGCGCCCCCGAGGCGTCCGCCTGGTACTCGCGGGAGCGAGAGACGGCCATCTGGATGAGCATCGCGGCCAGCGGCGCCAGGATCACGGTGAGCAGGAGCGCGATCGGGTTCGCGCTGCGGCCTTCCTCGTCGCGGCTGCCGCCGAACATCATCCCCCACTGCGCCACGTTGGCGAGCATCGAGATCGCCCCGGCGATCGTCGCCGCCACCGTCGAGATCAGGACGTCGCGGTTCAGGACGTGGGAGAGCTCGTGGGCGAGGACCCCTTCCAGCTCCTGCTCGTCCATCACGCGGAGGATGCCCTCCGTCACCGCCACCGCCGCGTGCTGCGGGCTGCGACCGGTCGCGAACGCGTTGGTCGCCGGGGAGGGGATCAGGTAGAGACGCGGCATCGGGATCCCGGCGCGCGTCGCCAGGTTGCGGACGATCCGGTGCACGACCGGCGCCTCGGCCTCGCCGAGCGGCTGCGCGCCGTACATCGCCAGGACGATCTTGTCGGAGAACCAGTACGACACCGCGTTCATGATCAGCGCGAAGCCGAACGCCATGACCATGCCGCCGCGCCCGCCCAGGAGCCCGCCCACGGCGACGAACAACCCGGTCAGGAGGGCCAGGAAGAGGGTCGTCTTCATCGTGTTCGCCATATGTGGATCCCTCGCTCGACGGACGAGGCCTCAGCCCCTCGTCACGTGTCACCCAGAAGCTAGCAGACGACCCGACCACCGTCAAATCGCGCGCCCGGTCACGCCCCGGACCGGTGGCGCGGCCGGGAGCGCCTGATCGCACCGGCATTTCCCTTGACACTCCCGAGGCTGGTTCCTATACTACAGCGGCTCGTTGATCGGAGCTGTTCCGCCGTCAGAGGCTGATCTCACCGGCGCGCCAGGCGATTCCGCGATGCAGATCCGTGTCTCCGAGATTCCCGACGAGGGCCTCCGGCTGGTCGAGCCGGCGGCCGTGGGGCCCGTCTACCCGGACCCGGCCTGGACCCTGGACGCGCTCGGGCTGCAGATCGAGCGGCGCGGGGCGACCGTGACCGTCTCCGGCGGGTTCGAGGCCACCGCCCACCTGGCCTGCGGCCGGTGCCTCGAGCCGTTGACCGTCCACCTGGGACCGTCCGTCGACCTCGAGCTCGTGCCGCAGCCGACCGGCCGGCATGGCGAGGTCGAGCTGGGGCGCGACGATCTGCAGGTCGACTTCTACGTCGGCGACCTGCTCGACGTCGCGGGCCTGCTGCGGAGCGAGACCGACCTGGCGCTCCCGATGAAGCCGCTCTGCCGTGCGGAGTGCCGGGGGCTGTGCCCGGTGTGCGGGGGCAACCGCAACGTCACCGAGTGCCGGTGCCAGATGCGGGGGACGGATCCCCGGCTCGCACCGCTCGAGGCGCTCCGGCGCCTCCGATAGGAGCCAACCGATGCCGCTGCCGAAGCGCCGCCACTCGAGGACCCGGGGGCGCAAGCGCCGGACGCACTACAAGCTGTCCGTCCCGACTCTGTCGGCCTGCCCCCAGTGCCGGGAACCCAAGGCGCCACACCACGTCTGTCCGCACTGCGGCTACTACAAGGGCCGCGAGGTCATCTCCACCGAGGGCGTGTAGCCGGCGACCTCCCGCCGGCATGGCCAGCCGGGTGATCGCCCGATGAGGATCGCCGTCGATGCGATGGGCGGCGATGCCGGGCTGCCGGTCAACGTCGACGGCGCGGTCAGCGCCGCCCGCGAGTACGGTCTGGAGGTCGTCCTGGTCGGCGACCGCGCGGGCATCGAGCAGGAGCTCGCGCGGCAGCGTCCCGCGCCGGTCCGCGTCTCCGTCCGTCACGCCTCGCAGGTCGTCGAGATGGGCGAGCAGCCCTCTCACGCGCTTCGCCGCAAGCGGGACTCGTCCCTCCGCGTCGCGGCGGCGCTCGTCCGGAGCGGCGAGGCGAGCGCCTTCGTGTCGGCGGGGAACACCGGAGCGGCGATGGCGATCGCGATGTTCACGCTCGGCGTCCTGCCGGGGGTGGACCGCCCGGCGATCGCGGTCGTCCTGCCGAACAAGACCGGGCGGACCATCCTCCTCGACGTCGGCGCCAACGTCGATCCGAAGCCGTGGCACCTCGCCCAGTACGCGGTGATGGGCCACGTCTACTCGCGTGACCTCCTCGGCGTGGCCAAGCCCCGGGTGGGGCTCCTGTCGGTCGGGGAGGAGGAGGGGAAGGGGAACGAGCTGGTCCGCGAGGTCTTCAAGCGCCTGGAGGACTCGCCGATCAACTTCGTCGGCAACGTCGAGGGCCGGGACGTCTACAACGGCAACGCCGACGTGGTGGTCACGGACGGCTTCACGGGCAACGTCTGCCTGAAGGTCTCCGAGAGCCTGGCCGAGATGGTCTTCCAGCTCCTCCGCGCCGAGCTGACGCGTTCCCCGGCGACCAAGCTCGGCGCCTTCCTGGTCCGTCCGGCGTTCCGGCGCTTCTGGAAGCGGGTGGACTACGCCGAGACCGGCGGGGCGCCGCTGCTCGGGATCAACGGCGCCTGCATCATCTGCCACGGCGCGTCGCCGGCCCGGGCGGTCAAGAACGCGATCCGGGTCGCCGCGGAGTGGGTGACGACCGACGTCAACGCCCACATCCGGGCCGCGCTGGCCGGGGAGCTCGGTCAGTCGCTCGCCGAGACCCGGCGCGCCCGTCCCGACGAGGGTCCCGCCGAGCCCGACTCGACGCGTCGCTATTGACAGCGCGCGCGGACCTGTGTCCATCTATGCGCGCGATGCGTCCGGATCGCGCGTCCGTGGCCTTCTGCTTCCCGGGCCAGGGTTCACAAGCGGTGGGCATGGGACGCGAGCTCCACGCCGCCTCGCCGGCCGCGCGGGCGACGTTCGACGAGGCCGCCGACACGCTCGGGTTCGACCTGGCGAAGCTCTGCTTCGAGGGGCCGGAGTCGGAGCTCCGCCTGACCGCCAACACCCAGCCGGCGGTGCTCGCGGTCAGCGTGGCGGTGGCGCGGGCGCTCGGCGAGCGGGGCGTGACGCCGGGGGTGGCCGGGGGGCACAGCCTCGGTGAGTACTCGGCGCTGGTGGTGGCCGGCGCGCTCCGGTACGCCGACGCCCTCCGGGTCGTGCGCCGCCGGGGCGAGTTCATGCAGGCGGCGGTGCCCGACGGGGTGGGCGCGATGGCGGCGATCCTCGGGCTGGAGCTGGCCGCGGTCGAAGCCCTCTGTCGGGAGGCGGCGGCAGGCGAGGTGCTGGAGGTCGCCAACATCAACGCCCCGGCGCAGGTGGTGGTGGCCGGGCATCGTGGCGCGGTCGAGCGCGCGGTCGCGCTGGCAGCGTCGCGCGGCGGCAAGCGGAGCGTGCTCCTCCCGGTGAGCGCGCCGTTCCACTGCCGCCTGATGGCGCCGGCGGCGGAGCGGCTCGGCGCCGTGCTGGCCGACGTCCCGGTCGCCGCGCCGGCGATCCCCGTCGTGCGCAACGTCGACGGCGGCCTCACCACGCGCGCCGAGGAGGTCCGGCCGTTCCTGGTCCGCCAGGTCACGGCCCCGGTGCGGTGGACGGAGTGCGTCGGCCGGATGGCGCGGGAAGGCGCCCGCACGTTCCTCGAGGTCGGGCCGGGCCGGGTGCTCACCGGCCTCCTCAAGCGGATCGACGCCGGCCTGGCCGGCATCCCGGTCGAGGACCCCGCCGGGATCGCCCGCGCGGCCGAGGCGGCGGCGGCGTGACCTCGCCGTGAGCGCGGCGGCCGGCGGGCGTGTGGCGATCGTGACCGGCGGGACCCGGGGCATCGGCCGGGCCATCACGGAGCTCCTCCTCGACGACGGGCTCCACGTCGTGTTCACCGGCCGGGACGCGGCGCGCGTCACGGACGCCGAGAAGACGCTCGGGGGCCGCGGCGGCGAGCCGCTCGGCGTCGTGGCGGAGGTCGGACGGCCGGAGCACCTGCAGCGGCTGGTCCAGTCGGCCCACGAGCGGTTCGGGCGCATCGACCTCCTGGTGAACAACGCCGGGGTCACGCGGGACGCCCTCCTGATCCGCATGAAGGACGCCGACTGGGACGAGGTGGTGACCGTGAACCTCCGCGCCGCGTTCCAGGCGACCCGGGCGGTGGGGCGCGTCATGGCGCGCCAGAGGAGCGGCCGCATCGTCAACATCGCCTCGACCGCGGGCGTGATGGGCACCGCCGGCCAGGCGAACTACGCGGCCGCCAAGGCC
>DASRDR010000142.1:0-5369 GCA_035652475.1 Candidatus Methylomirabilota bacterium
CCCCGGACCGCGCCGATGCTCAGCGGCCACGCCCACAGCCTCCACGTCCGCGGCCTCTCGAAGCACTACGGCCGGGTGCGGGCCGTGGACGACGTCTCCTTCAGCGTGCGGCGCGGCGAGTTCCTGACCCTGCTCGGGCCCTCCGGCTCGGGCAAGACCACCCTCCTGATGACCATCGCCGGGTTCGTCGACCCGACCGCCGGCGACATCCTCGTCGACGACCGCGTGATCACCCACCTGCCGCCGGAGCAGCGGAACTTCGGGATGGTCTTCCAGGGCTACGCGCTCTTCCCTCACCTCTCGGTGCGCGACAACGTCGCCTTCCCGCTGGCGGTGCGGCGCATCCCGCGGGCCGACATCGCCCGGCGAGTCCGCCAGGCGCTCGAGCTCGTCCAGCTGGTGCCGCTCGCCGACCGGACGCCGCGCGAGCTCTCCGGCGGCCAGCAGCAACGGGTCGCCCTCGCCCGGGCTCTCGTGTTCGAGCCCGAGCTGCTCCTCCTCGACGAGCCGCTCTCCGCGCTCGACAAGAAGCTCCGGGCCGAGCTCCAGTGGGAGCTCAAGTCGCTGCACCAGCGCGTCGGGATGACGTTCGTCTACGTCACCCACGACCAGGACGAGGCCCTGTCGATGTCGACCGAGGTCGCGATCCTCCGCGAGGGCCGGATCGTCCAGCAGGGCCCTCCGGCTCACCTCTACGAGCGCCCGCGGACCCGGTTCGTCGCCGACTTCCTCGGCAAGAGCAACTTCCTCGCCGGCCGCGTCGAGGCGGTCGATGGTGACGCGCTCGCCTATCGTGTCGGGCGCCACCGGTTCCTCCAGGCCGGCGACGGGGCGCCGCGCCACCCGGGCGCGCCGGTGGTCGTCTCCCTCCGGCCCGAGAAGATCGCCCTGCTGGCGGACGGGGCGGCCGGCCCGGTCAACCGCGCCCCGGCCGAGATCGTCGGCTGGAGCTACTTCGGGACCGCCCTCCACTTCCGGCTCCGCGAGCCGGAGCTGGGCGAGGTCACCGTCACCCGCCCGAGCTGGCGGCTGGACGTCCCCCTCGAGGCCGGCCGCCGCGTGTGGCTCGCCTGGGACCCCGACGCCGGCACGGTCGTCGAGGATGACCCGCCGTCGTGAGCGCGGCGGACCTCCCCGACCGCCCGCGCCGCCTCGGGGCCGTGGGAGCGGGGCGCCCGGGTGACGCGCGGGCGGCGATGCGCGACATCGCGCGCGTGACCGCGGTGCCGCGCGCGAGGGCCGCGGCGATGCGCGGCCGGGTCCGGCCATGAGCGCCGGGAAGCGGGGCGGCGGGAGCCGGCGCCGGTTCTACTGGCTGCTCGTCACGCCCGCCCTCGTCGCGCTGGTCGCGGTGTACCTGGCGCCGCTCGCCCGGGTCCTCTGGATCAGCGTCACCGAGCCGCGCCCCGGCATGGGCAACTACGGGCTGCTCCTCACCTCGGCGTCCGTGCACCGGGTGCTGCTCGTCACCGCCCGCATCTGCGCCGTCACGACGACCGTCACGCTCGGGCTCGGCTACGCGGTCGCCTACGCGATGGTCCACGCGCGGCCCCGCCATCTCCGGTGGCTCACGTTCTTCGTGCTGCTGCCGCTCTGGATCTCGGTGCTGGTCCGGGCGTTCGCCTGGGTGACCCTCCTGCGGAGCAACGGCCTCGTGAACCAGGGGCTCCTCGCGCTCGGGGTGATCCGGACGCCGCTGCCGCTGGCCCGGAACGAGTTCGGCGTGACCGTCGGCATGATCCACTACATGATCCCGTTCGCGGTGCTCCCGCTGTACTCGAACATGGTCACGATCGACCGCCGGCTGGTCGCCGCGGCCCGGGGGCTCGGCGCCACGCCGGGCCAGGCGTTCCGCCGGGTGTTCCTGCCGCTCAGCCTGCCGGGCCTGGTGGGGGCCGGCATCCTGGTCTTCATCTTCTCGCTCGGGTTCTACGTCACCCCGGCGATCCTGGGCGGCGGCCGGGTCCTGATGGTCGCGGAGTACATCGGGATCCAGATCCTCACCGTGGTCCGCTGGGGGCTCGGCACGATGCTCGCGACCACGCTCCTGGCCTCGGTCCTGCTGCTCCTGGCCACGCTGGGGCGCGTGGTGAGCCTCCGCCAGCTCTTCGGGGCGCGGTGAGCGACCGGGCGCGCCCGGCCGGGGTCGCGCGGGGGGCGATCTACGCGCTGGCGTGGACGGTGCTGGCGTTCCTGGTGCTGCCCGTCCTGGTGGTCTTCCCGGTCTCGGTCACCGATCGCCGCTACCTGGCGATGCCCGAGCGCGGGATCTCCTTCCAGCACTACGCGAAGCTCCTGTCGAGCCCCGACTGGCTCGCGAGCATCGGTAACAGCGTCGCCATCGCCGTCCTGGCCACCGCGGCCGCGGTGCTGCTGGGGACGCTCTGCGCGGTCGGCTGCTGGCGGCTCGCCTCGCGCGCCTCCGAGGCGGTGCGGACCGTGATGCTGCTGCCGATCGTCGTGCCGTCGATCGTGTACTCGCTCGGCCTCTACCGGCTCTACGTGGACGTCGGCCTGCTCGACACGTTCGCCGGGGTGGCGCTGGCACACGCGGTGACCGGGATCCCGTACGTGGTCATCACGGTCTCGGCGAGCCTGGCCAGCTTCGACGCGCGGCTCGAGCACGCCGCCCGGAGCCTGGGCGCCACGCCCGCCCAGGCGCTCCGGCGCGTGATCCTCCCGAACATCCTGCCCGGCGTGCTCTCGGGCGCGATCTTCGCCTTCATCCACTCGTGGGACGAGACGATCATGGTCCTGTTCGTCGCCGGCCGGACCGTCTACACGCTCCCCCGGCGGATCTGGGCCGACATCAACGAGAACCTCGACCCGGTGATCGCGGCGGTGGCGGTGCTGCTGATCGCGGTCACCCTCGCCCTGCTCCTGGCCGAGCGCGCCCTCCGGGGACCGCGGGGGCGTGCCGGCTCGGCGCCGGAGGCCGCCGGGGGCTGACCCCCGCCGGCCGGAGACCCCGGGGACGGCCGCCGCGGCCCCCAGCCATCCAGGCGGCACGCGCGCCGCGCAGCGCCTCGGCGCGATGCCGGGCCGCCGGCGCCGGGGTGGGGGGCGCCTCAGTCGCGCGAGAGCTGCGGGTCCAGGATGTCCCGCAGCCCGTCGCCGAGGAGGTTGAAGCCCAGCACCGTGACCGCGATGGCGCAGCCCGGGAGGACCGCGATCCAGGGGTCGATCAGCATGTACTGCCGCGCCGCGCTCAGCATGAGGCCCCACGACGCGGTCGGCGGCTGGGTGCCGAGGCCCAGAAAGCTCAGCGCTGCCTCGGTGAGGATGGCGGTCGAGAACGACACGGTCGTCTGGACGAGGATCGGGGCGGCGACGTTCGGGAGCACGTGGCGGCCGATGATCCGGGGGCTGGCCGCCCCGATCGCGCGCGCCGCCTCGATGTACGGCACCCGCACGACCGTCAGGGTCGGGCCCCGAGCGACGCGCGCGAAGGTCGGCGCGTAGACGATCCCGACCGCCACCATGACGTTGGTCAGGCTCGGGCCGAGCACGGCCGTGATCGCGATCGCCAGCACGAGCGCCGGCAGCGAGACCAGGACGTCCATCACCCGCATGACGACGTCGTCGGTCCAGCCGCCGAAGAACCCGGCCAGGACGCCCGACGTCGCGCCCAGCGCCAGCGCGATCAGGACGGCCAGCACCCCGACGTAGAGCGAGACCCGGGCGCCCCAGATCAGCCGGCTCAGCTCGTCGCGCCCGAACTCGTCGGTCCCGGCGACGAACCCGGGGCCCGGCGGCAGGAGCGGCTTGGCGATCTGGGCCACGGGGTCGTGCGGCGCCAGGACCGGCGCCGCCAGCGCGACCGCGACGATCGCCCCGACCAGCCCGGCGCCCAGGAGCGCGACCGGCCGGGACCGGGCGGCGCCGAAGAGCCGCGCGCGCTCCGCGCGCGACGGGCCCAGCCGCGGGGCCAGGGCCGCGACCTCCGGGGCGGCGCCCGCCTCACTCATACCGGATCCGCGGATCGAGGTACGTGTAGACCAGGTCCACCACGAGGTTGATGAGCACGAACGTCACCGCGAACAGCATGACGCTGCCCTGGACGACCGGGTAGTCGCGCTGGTAGACGCCGTTCAGGAGGGTCCAGCCCAGGCCGGGCAGCCCGAAGATCTGCTCGGTGATCACGACCCCGCCCAGCAGGAATCCGGTCTGGAGCCCGAGCACGGTCACGATCGGCACCATCGCGTTCCGGAGGGCGTGCCGGAGCACCACCGCCCGGGCCGACAGGCCCTTGGCCCGGGCCACCCGGATGAAGTCCTGGCCGAGCACCTCCAGCATCGACGAGCGCGTCATCCGCACCACGTCCGCCGAGAGCCCGAGGGCCAGCGAGAGCACGGGCAGGAACATCTGCTGGAGGTTGACCCACGGGTCGGCCCACGGGCTCACGTAGATGAGCGCGGGCATCCAGCCGAACAGGTACGAGGCGCCGAGGACCAGGAGGACCGCGATCCAGAAGTTGGGGACCGAGAGGCCCAGCACGCCGACGATCTGGACGAGCGTCCGGACCCGGGCCGTCCGCGACACGCTGGCGACGACGCCGAGCGGGATCCCGAACAGCGCGACCCCCGCCACCGCGAGCAGCGCCAGCTCGACGGTGATCGGCAGGCGCGACACCAGCAGCGCCACCACCGGCTGCCCGGTGCGGAACGACCAGCCGAAGTTCCCGCGGAGCATGTTGCCGAGCCAGAGGACGTACTGGACGGCGAGCGGCTTGTCGAGGCCGAACTCCCGGAGCACCTGGGCCCGCTGCGCGCGGCTGAGCTGGCCCTCGGTGCCGGCGATGATGTCGACGATGTTGCCGGGGAGCAGCCGGACCAGCAGGAAGATCAGGACGGAGACGCCCAGCAGCGCGAAGACGGTCCAGACGGCGCGCCGGGCGAGGTAGCGCATCTACGCGGCGTCCCGCCCCCCGGGGGCCCGGGGCGCGCGGCGGCCGGAAGGCCGGCGCCGCCAGCGCGCGGCCGCCTGCCGCCCCGGGAGGCGCCCACGGCCGCTGGCGGGCCGGCGCGCCCGGCGCGCGCTCGCCTCCCCTCGCCGGGGGCGGCCGCGCCGACCGGGCCGGACGCTCAGGCGAGCCAGGCCTTCTTCAGGAACAGCCGCCGGCCGGTGAACGACTGGGAATACCCCTGGAGCCTGCTCGACACCGCCTCGATGTTGAGCTTGGCGTACCACCACCAGTTCGGGCAGTCCTCGACGAGCGTCCGCTGGATCTGCTGGTAGAGCCGCCGCCGCTCGGCGTGGTTCGCGCTGGAGCGGGCCTCCGCCATGAGCGGATCGAGCTTCGGGTTCACGTAGCCCTTGTTGAGGTTCCCCTTCGAGTGGAAGTAGGGGTAGATGTAGCCGTCGGGGTC
>DASRDR010000143.1:0-3486 GCA_035652475.1 Candidatus Methylomirabilota bacterium
AAGAGACGGGATCCGGGAGAGGGTCGCCGGGGCATGGCTGAGGCGTTGTCCTCGGGCCTGAGATTGGCGCCCTCGCCCGGTGCTCAAAACTCGAACGGTCAGGCCGGCAGCTCGCGGAGGCGACGCGCGAGGAACCGGCGCTCCGGCTCCTGCCGCGCCAGGGCGAGCGCGCGCTCGTAGGCCGCCCGCGCCTCCGCGGTCCGGCCGAGCCGGCGGCAGAGGTCGGCGCGCGCCGAGTACGCCAGGTGGTACTCGAGGAGCTCGCCGCGGGCCAGGATCGCGTCGACCTGGGCGAGCCCGGCGGCCGGGCCGTCGCGCATCGCGACGGCCACCGCCCGGTTCAGCTCGACGACCGGCGACGGCTGGACCCGCGCCAGCAGCTCGTAGAGGCCCACGATCCGGCCCCAGTCCGTCGCGCCGGCGCTCGGCGCCCGGGCGTGCGCGGCCGCGATCGCCGCCTGGATCGTGTACGGCCCGATCCGCCGCGAGCCCAGCGCCCGGTCGACCAGGCGGAGTCCCTCCGCGATCTGCTCCCGGTTCCAGAGCGAGCGATCCTGGTCGTCCAGGAGGACCAGCTCGCCGGCCGGCGTCGTGCGGGCGGAGCGGCGGGACTCGTGGAGCAGCATCAGCGCGAGCAGCCCGAGCGCTTCCGGGTCGGGCAGTAGCTCGACCAGGAGTCGCCCGAGCCGGATCGCCTCGCCGGAAAGGTCGGCGCGGGTCAGCGAGGCGCCCGCCGACGCCGAGTACCCCTCGTTGAAGACCAGGTAGATCACGTGGAGCACCGCATCCAGGCGGTCCGGCAGCTCGGCCCGCGCGGGGACCCGGTACGGGATCCGCGCGTCGCGGATCTTGGCCTTGGCCCGCACGATCCGCTGGGCGACGGTGGGTGCCGCGATCAGGAAGGCGCGCGCGATCTCCTCGGTCCGGAGCCCGCAGACCTCGCGGAGGGTGAGGGCCACCTGCGCCTCCGGCGAGAGCGCGGGGTGGCAGCAGGTGAAGATCAGCCGCAGGCGGTCGTCCTCGACGTCCTCGCGATCGTCCGGGCCGGCATCGGGGGGCTCGAGCTCGAGCCGCGCCGCCAGCTCCGCGACCGAGGCGTCGAACCGGGCCCGCCGCCGGATGCCGTCGATGGCCTTGAAGCGGCCGGCGGAGACGAGCCAGGCCCGCGGATTCGCGGGGATGCCCTGCGCCGGCCACTGCGCGACCGCGGCCGCGAAGGCGTCGTGGAGCGCCTCCTCGGCCACGTCGAAGTCCCCGAGGAGGCGGATCAGGGTGGCGAGGACGCGGCGCGACTCCGTGCGGTACAGCGCCTCCACCCGATCGCGGACGGCGGCCGCCTCCCCCGTCATCGCCGGCGGCTAGCGGTGGCAGCCCTCGGCGATCGGTCGCACCTCGATGCCCCACCCGAGGTGCTGACCCAGGTGCGCCGCCGGATGGAGCGATGCGATGCGGATCGCCTCGTTCAGGTCGCGGGCCTCGACCACGAACAGCCCGCCGACCTGCTCCTTCGTCTCCACGAACGGCCCGTCGGTCACCAGCACCCTGCCGTTGCCGGGACGGAGGGTCGTCGCCGCCCAGTCGAGGCTCTCGACCAGGACGAGGTGCCCGCTCTGCCGGAGCTCCTCGTCGTGGCGCCGGCACCCCGCCAACAGGGCCTCGAACTCGCCCGGGGAGAGCGCCTCCATCTTCGTCCGGTCTCCGTACGCCAGGCACAGGTATTTCATCGAGCCCTCCTGCCGCGTCGAGTCACCCGCGGACACCGGATAGTCGTTCGATGCCCGGACGGATCGACGCGGGACCGCCCTCGAGGGCTGTCCGAGCCTCCGGCCGGCGTCCGCGGCGCGGGTCGCCGCCGGTTGCCGGCCGGCGCGCGGCTCCGGCCCTCCCGTCGTGCTCGGGGAAGCGGGGCGCCCTCTCGTCGTCCCGAGCGGTCCGGCCGCCGCGGGCGAGCCCCGGCGCTTCGACGCGAGGACGGCGACGCCCACGGCCGTCGAGCGGCGCGGGCTCTACCAGGGTAGCAGCCTGCCGCCCGGCGAGCCGGGGGGCGCGGTCGGCCGCGGCCTGCGCGGCCGGCCGTCGTCCGGCCGCGCTTCGTGCTGGTGCAGCGGTCGTCGACGCTATATGGTCGTCCGGAGTGGTCCACCGCCGCGGGTGGTCCCGGCGCTCCGGCGCCGTCGACCGGGCCGGGTGGCGAGGGTCCCGCGCGCGCGGAGACCGTGTCCGCGGATCGCGTGCGCCGGCCCGCCGGCGGGGGACGGCGCTGTCGATCGCGGGCCGCCTGGTTCGACTATACATGGAGCCGCGAGCGGGTCGGCGACGCCGGGCCGGTCGAAGCCGGCCCGGATGCGTGGGCGTCCGACGCCGCGGCGCGGGAAAGGAGCGGGGAGATGAGCGGGGTGCGTGTGCTGGTCGGGACGCGCAAGGGCGCGTTCGTGCTCTCGGCCGACGGGACGCGCGAGCGATGGGACGTCAGCGGGCCCCACTTCGGCGGGTGGGAGATCTACCATCTCAAGGGCTCGCCGGTCGACCCGAATCGACTCTACGCGTCGCAGTCGAGCGGGTGGTTCGGCCAGGTCGTCCAGCGCTCGAGCGACGGCGGCAAGACGTGGGAGGCGGTCGGGAACAAGTTCACCTACGACGGGGTCACCGGGACCCATCAGTGGTACGACGGGACGCCCCACCCGTGGGAGTTCGCGCGGGTGTGGCATCTCGAGCCCTCGCTCACCGACCCGGACACCGTGTACGCGGGCGTCGAGGACGCCGCGCTGTTCCGGTCCACCGACGGCGGGCAGAGCTGGCAGGAGCTACCGGGTCTCCGCGGCCACGGCTCCGCCTCGTCGTGGCAGCCGGGCGCCGGGGGGATGTGTCTCCACACGATCCTGCTCGACCCGGCGCGCCCCGGCCGCATCTTCGTCGCCATCTCGGCGGCCGGCGCTTTCCGGAGCGACGACGGCGGCCGGACGTGGCGACCGGTGACGCGCGGGCTCCGGTCCGAGATGCTCCCGAACCCGACCGCCGAGGTCGGTCACTGCGTCCACCGGATCGCGCGCCATCCGTCGCGCCCGGACGTGCTGTTCATGCAGAAGCACTGGGACGTGATGCGCAGCGACGACGCGGGCGAGTCCTGGCGCGAGGTCAGCGGGAACCTGCCGACCGACTTCGGGTTCCCGATCGACGTGCACGCCCACGAGCCGGAGACGGTGTACGTGGTGCCGATCAAGAGCGACTCGGAGCACTACCCGCCCGACGGGCGGCTCCGGGTCTACCGCAGCCGGACCGGCGGTCACGAGTGGGAGCCGCTCACGAACGGCCTGCCCCAGCGGCACTGCTACGTGAACGTGCTGCGCGACGCGATGGCCGTCGATTCGCTCGACCGGTGCGGCGTCTACTTCGGCACCACCGGCGGGCAGGTGTACGCCTCGGCCGACGGCGGCGACAGCTGGTCGGCCGTCGTCTCGCACCTGCCGGCGGTGCTGTCCGTCGAGG
>DASRDR010000144.1:0-14452 GCA_035652475.1 Candidatus Methylomirabilota bacterium
TGGTTCGAGTGCGTCAACGGGTGCCCCGGCCGGTACAGCCTGCTCGAGGTCATCTACCGCTGCCCCACGTGCAACGACCTCCTCGACGTCGCCCACGACGTCGACGCCCTCCGGCGCCGGTCGGCGGCGGCGTGGATGCAGCTCTTCGACGACCGCTATCGCCGCAACGCCTTCCCCTACGGCTCGGGCGTCTGGGGCAAGAAGGAGTGGGTCGTCCCGTTCATCGACAACGAGAACATCGTCTCCACGTACGAGGGCGGGACCAACCTCCTCTGGGCCGAGCGGTACGGGAAGATGCTCGGGGTCGAGGACCTCTGGGTCAAGCAGTGCGGAAACTCCCACACCGGCTCCTTCAAGGACCTCGGGATGACCGTCCTGGTCTCGGTGGTCAAGCAGATGATCAAGGAGGGGGAGCCGATCGCCGCGATCGCGTGCGCGTCCACCGGGGACACCTCGGCGGCGCTGGCCAACTACTGCGCGGCGGCCGGGATCCCGGCGGTGGTGCTGCTGCCCCGGAACAAGGTCTCGCCGGCCCAGCTGGTCCAGCCGCTCGCCAACGGCGCCCTCGTGCTGTCGCTGGACACCGACTTCGACGGGTGCATGGCGCTCGTGCAGGAGATCACCCAGGAGCGGACCATCTACCTGGCGAACTCGATGAACAGCCTCCGGCTCGAGGGGCAGAAGACGGTCTCCATCGAGCTGGTGCAGCAGTTCGACTGGGAGGTGCCGGACTGGATCGTGATCCCGGGCGGGAACCTGGGGAACGTGAGCGCCCTCGGGAAGGGATTCCTGATGATGCGCGAGCTGGGCCTCATCCAGACCCTGCCCCGCATCGTGGTGGCCCAGGCGGAGAACGCGAACCCGCTCTACCTCTCGTACCTCACGAACTTCGAGACGTTCGTCCCGGTGCACGCCCGGCCAACCCTGGCCAGCGCCATCCAGATCGGGAACCCGGTGAGCTACAAGCGGGCGGTCAAGGTCCTCCGCCACTTCAACGGCATCGTCGAGCAGGCGAGCGAGGGTGAGCTGGCCGACGAGGCCGCCCGCGCGGACCGGACGGGCATGTTCAACTGCCCGCACACGGGCGTCGCGCTGGCGGTGCTGCGGAAGCTGGTCGAGCGGAAGGTCATCCGCTCCAACCAGCGGGTGGTGGTGATCTCGACCGCCCACGGGCTCAAGTTCGCCGAGCAGAAGACCGCGTACCATCTGGGCATGATCCCGGGGCTGTCGTCGACCTGGGCCAACCGGCCGGCGGAGATCGCCGCCGAGCCCCGCCTCGTGTACGAGGCGATCCGGCGACACGCCGACAAGCTGCGGCTCCTGGAGGCCTGATGGCGAACTCGCGACCGCGCCGGACCCCGGCGCCCCCCGCTCCCCCCCGCCCCCCGGCGGCGCCAGCCCGGTCCCCCGGCCCCAGCACGCAGGCCGTGCACGGCGGCGAGCCGCGGCAGGCCCTCGCCAGCGCCCTCACCGCGCCGATCGTGCAGACGTCCACCTACGCCTTCCGGGACAGCCAGGAGATCGCCGACCACTTCGAGGGCCGGGTCGAGCGGGACGAGTACGGGCGCTACGGGAACCCCACCCAGCGGGTCGCCGAGCGGAAGCTCGCCGCGCTGGAGGGCGCCCAGGAAGGCCTCCTGTTCGCCAGCGGGATGGCGGCGATCACCACCACGCTGTTTGCGATGCTCTCGAAGGGCGCCCACGTGGTCGTCACCGACGACGCCTACCGGCGCACCCGGCAGTTCCTCGGCCAGGTTCTGCGCCGTTACGGCGTGGAGATCACGACCGTGCCGGCGGGGGACTACGAGCGCATGGAGGAGGCGATCCGGAGCACCACCCGGCTCCTGTTCAGCGAGTCGCCGACGAACCCGTACAATCGGGTCGTCGACCTCGAGCGCCTGGGCGAGCTGGGCCGGCGGCACCGCGTCAAGACGGTCATCGACTCGACGTTCGCCACGCCGATCAACCAGCGGCCGATCGCGTTCGGGATCGACCTGGTGATCCACTCGGCGACCAAGTACCTGGGCGGCCACAACGACCTCATGGCGGGCGTCGTGCTGGGGAGCCGCGACCTGGTGAGCGCGATCCGCGACCTCCACTCGGTCGTCGGGGCGGTACCGGACCCGTTCGCGGCCTACCTCCTGATCCGCGGGATCAAGACGCTCGCCCTCCGCGTGGCGCGCCAGAACGACAACGCCCAGCGGATCGCCGAGTTCCTGGAGGCGCATCCGAAGGTGGCGCGCGTCCACTACCCCGGCCTCAAGAGCCATCCCGAGCACGACCTGGCGCGCCGGCAGATGGCCGGGTTCGGGGGCGTCGTCTCGTTCGAGGTGCGCGGCGACCTGGCCGCGGCGTCGCGGCTGGTCGACGCCTGCCGGATCCCGCGGATCGCGCCGTCGCTGGGCGGCGTCGAGAGCCTGATCGAGCAGCCCGCGCTCATGAGCTTCTACGAGCTCTCGACCGAGGAGCGGCTGCAGATCGGGATCAAGGATGCGCTGGTGCGCTACGCGGTCGGGGTCGAGGACCCCGACGACCTGATCGGCGACCTCGAGCAGGCGCTCGAGCGAGTCTGAGCCCGCCGGAAGGGAGGGGGTCGTGCACCCGATCCAGCCCTGCCAGTCCTACCAGGCGCGCCCGGCCGGCCGGGCCGTGTACGCGAACGGTCCCCACCGGTTCAAGGTGTACTACGTCGACATCCCCGGGCGGAGCCGGCCGGAGCTCTACGAGTGGGACCAGGCCGGGCGGGACCGCGAGACGGTGCTGGCCGGCCTCAAGCGGGCGGGCGTCGAAGGCGTGGGGTTCGTGTGCGCGTTCCCGCACGTCGCGAAGGTCTTCCGGTTCGGTCCCGAGAACGAGACGGTGCTGAACGTCCGCGCGTTCCGCCCCGCGGACTTCGGCGACCTGGACCTCGGCCGCGCCGATGGGTACGTGGAGTGTGCGTGCCTGGCCGAGGCCGTCCTGCTCGAGGCCGAGTACCGGCTCTGGGCCGCCGCCCCGACGGTCGAGGACTACCTCCACCGCTGGGTCGACTGGCCGCCGGTCGCGATCGGCGATCGGGCCAAGCTCGCCCGCTACTACGGCACGGGCGGGGCCTGAGCCCGAGCCGGGCCGCGCCGCCGCCCGATCCGGCCCGCCCATGTGCGATACTGCACCGCGGATGAGGGGGGGAGCCGTGGCCGCCCGGAGTCCCACCGCCGGCGGCACCGCGTCGTCGGGCCTCGCGCTCGCCGGGCCGGGCCGGGGCGGCGCCGGCGCCCGGTCGGAGCCCCCGCCGCGGTCGCGGCGGGGGGCGAGCCGGTGATCGGGGTCCTCCGGCGCTACCTCCTCGCCGTCGCCATCGCCGGGGCGGCGGCGGCGTTCTCCTTCCCGCTCGAGCCGTATGTCGACCGCGGGGACCTCCCTCTCTTCCTGGGCGCGGTGATGCTGAGCGCCTGGTACGGGGGGTTCGGGCCGGGGCTGGTCACCACCGCGGTCGGGATCGTGCTCGGCCTGTTCGCACTGACGGCGCCCGGGATGCACCCGACCAGCCTCAGCCCGGCGGCCGCCATCCGGCTCGCCATCTTCGGCGTCGAGGCCCTGGTGATCTGCGGCCTCAGCGGCGCCCTGCGCCGGGCGGAGAGCCGGGCGCGCGCGCTGGCCGAGAGCGAGCAGCAGGCCCGCCAGAGCCTGGAAGCCGCGGCCCACCAGGTCCGCGCGGTGCAGCGGGTCACCGACAGCGCGCTCAGCCACCTCCACGTCGACGATCTCCTGCACGAGCTCCTGGCCCGGATCAAGGAGGCTCTGAGCGCCGACACGGTCGTCTTCCTGCTCCTGACCGAGGACGGGCGCGAGCTGCAGGTCCGCGCGGCGCACGGCCTAGAGGAGGAGGTCGCCCACGGCATCCGGGTGCCGGTCGGCCGCGGGATCGCCGGCCGCATCGCCACCCGCGGCAGCCCGATGCTCGTCGACGACGTCGCGGCGGTGGAGGTCTCGAGCCCGATCCTCCGGGCCAAGGGGCTCCGCTCGCTCCTCGGCACGCCGCTGTTCGTCGACGGCCGGGTGATCGGGGTGATGCACGTCGGCAGCTTCGCCGAGCGCGGCTTCACGCCCGACGACATCCGGCTGCTCCAGCTGGTGGCGGACCGGATCGCGATGGCGATCGAGCGGGCGCGGCTGTTCGAGGCCGAGGAGCAGGCGCGGAACGCCGCCGAGGTCGCCGAGCGGCGCTTCCGGCTCCTGGTCGACGGGGTCCGCGACTACGCGTTCTACATGCTGGATCCCGCCGGGCGGGTGGAGAGCTGGAACGCCGGGACCGAGCGGCTGAAGGGGTACACGACCGCCGAGATCCTGGGGCAGCCGTTCGCCCGCTTCTACACCCCCGAGGAGGCGCGCTCGGGCGCCGCCCGCCGGATGCTCGAGCGCGCCACGGCCGACGGGCGGGCGGTCGAGGAGGGCTGGCGGGTCCGGAAGGACGGCTCGCGGTTCTGGGCCGAGGTGCTGGTGACCGCGCTCCGGGACCCGGACGACCGCCTCCTGGGGTACTCGGTGCTGACCCACGATCTCACCGAGCGGCGGCGGGCCGCCGAGGTGCGCGCGCGCCTGCTCGAGCAGGTGATCGCCGCCCAGGAGGGCGAGCAGCGGCGGATCGCGCGGGAGCTGCACGACGAGACCGGGCAGTCGCTGACGTCGCTCCTGGTCGGCCTCCGCGCCCTGCAGGACGTGCGCTCGCTCGAGGCCGCCCGTCGGCAGGCGGGCGAGCTGCGCGAGATCACCGCCCGGACGCTCGACGAGGTCCGGCGCCTGGCCCGCGGGCTCCGGCCGAGCGCGCTCGACGAGCTCGGGCTCCTCGCCGCGGTCGAGCAGCATGCGCTCGAGTACGCCCAGACCCACGGCATCACCGTCGACGTCCGGGACCGGGGCCTCGGGAGCGCCCGCCTGCCGGTGGCGGTGGAGACCGCCATCTACCGGATCATCCAGGAGGCGCTGACGAACGCCTCCAAGCACGCCGGCGCCCGGTCGATCAGCGTCGTCCTCCAGCGGGCGCCGGACGCGGTGCAGGCCATGGTCGCGGACGACGGCTGCGGATTCGACGTCGACGCGGCGCTGCGCGCGCCGGCGGCCTGGAGCCACCTCGGCCTGCACGGGATGCGCGAGCGCGCGGCGCTGGTGAACGGCACCGTGACGATCGAGTCGGCGCCGGGCGAGGGCACGACGATCTACGTCCGGGTCCCGGTCCCGGGAGCCCGGGGGGTGGGAGCCTGCGATGACGAAGATCCGCATCCTCCTGGTCGATGACCACGCGGTGCTCCGGGCGGGCCTGCGGGCGCTGATCGCGACCCAGCCCGACATGGACGTCGTCGCCGAGGCGGGCGACGGGGACGAGGCCGTGCGGCGCGCCGTGACGAGCCGGCCCGACGTCGCGATCGTCGACATCACCATGCCCGGGGGCGGCGGCATCAAGACGATCGAGCGCATCCGGCAGGCCGTCCCGGCGACCCGGGTCCTCGTGCTCACCATGCACGACCTGCCCGCGTACCTCCGCGCGGCGCTCGCCGCCGGGGCGGTCGGCTACGTGGTCAAGCGCGCGGCGGACTCCGAGCTGCTGGCCGCCATCCGGGACGTCCACCGCGGGCGCACGGTGCTCGACCCCAACCTCGCCGCGCGGGTGGTGCAGAGCGGGCTCCGGCGCCGCCCCGGGCCGCCGGGGCCGGGCGCGACGCCGCCGCTGAGCCCGCGGGAGCGGGAGGTGCTCGAGCTGGTCGCGCAGGGCTTCACCAACCAGCAGATCGCCGACCGGTTCGGCCTGTCCGTGAAGACCGTGGAGACCTACCGCGCCCGGCTGGTCGAGAAGCTCGGGCTCCAGAGCCGGGCCGAGCTCGTCCGGTACGCGCTGGACAGCGGGCTCCTCGGCGGGGAGAGCGGCACCGCCTGATCCGGCGCGGGCTTTCCCCGACGCCGCGCGGGGTTACACCGCTGGTCGCGGCAGTCGCCCGTCCCTACGCTGGCGGGCGTCATGCCGACCGTCATCGTCGCGGAGCGGGCTGCCCGGCCCCCGGCGGCGAGGCCCACGTGGGCCGCCGCGCACGCCCGTCTCGTCGCATGGAGCGGGCCCGCGCTCCTCCTCGGCGCGATCTTCCTGGCCGTGCGGGTGATCGTCGCGCGGAGCCCGTTGCTCGCCGAGACGTACTACGACGAGGCGCTCACCGGCCTCATGAGCCTGCAGATCCTGCGCGGGGTCCCGCAGGTCTTCTACTGGGGCCAGCCCTACCTCGGCGCCCTGGACGCGTACCTGGCGGCGGTCGCGTTCCGGCTGTTCGGCCCCTCGACCCTCGCGCTCCGCCTCGGGACGGCCTGGGTCTCGATCTTCTGGACCTGGGCGGCGTGGCGGATCGGCCGCCGCATCGCGGGCGAGCAGTGGGGATTCCTGGCCGGCGTGCAGATCGCGCTCCCACCGATCTTCCTCACGTACCTCCAGCTCTCGTCCCACGCCGAGGGCGTCGCGATGGCGCTGGCGACCGTGGCGCTGGCGGCGGCGGTCACCCTGCTGGACAGCCCGCCGGATCGCCGGCGGGCCGCCGCGTGGGCGGCGCTGGGGATCGCGGGCGGCCTGGCCTGGTGGGAGAGCCAGATGGCGGCGATGATGCTCGCCGCCGCCAGCGTGGGGCTCCTGGTCGCCCGGCCCCGGCTCCTGCGCGGGCCCGGGCCCTACGTCGCGCTGGCGCTGGGCGTCCTGGCGAGTCTCCCCTTCTGGATCTGGAACGTCCGGCACGAGTGGGCGACCTTCATCCACCTGGCCACCTGGGGCGATCCGCTCCCGGAGTTCGGCGGGCGGATCCCGATCGTCGTCAACACCGTGGCCCGGTCGCTCGAGGGCGCGTTCTGGGACGGCCGCGCGGTGCCGCTGCCCCGCTGGGCCGTCCGGCTGGGCCTGGTCGTGACCGTCGGGGTCTACCTCCCCGCGGCGGTGCTGGCCGGCGCGCGGGCGCAGGTGTGGGCCCGGCGGCTGTGCCGGCGCGAGCGCCCCTTCGAGGAGCCGCTCGACCTGGTCGTGCTCGCGTTCTGGCTCACGGTGGTCGCGCACCTCCTGACCTGGTTCGGAACCTCAGGAATCCTGCGGTACGTGGTCACCTTCCACGGCGTCCTCGCCATCCTGACCACCGCGACGCTGGCCCGGCTGGCCCGCGCCGGGCGGATCGGCCGGGCGGCGGCGCTCGCGCTGGCGGCCGCCCTGATCACGTTCAACCTCGTCACCCACGTCGCCTTCGTGCAGGCGGGAGCGCGCACGGTGGGCCGGCCGGTCGACGCGGCCATCGCGCGGCTCGCCGAGCTCGGGGTGACCGCATGCTACGCCGACAGCCGGATCGCCCAGGTGCTGACCTTCGAGTCGAGCGAGCGTGTCCTCTGCGCCGACTACGAGGGCTTCCGGAACTTCAGCTATCTCCAGGCGGTGGACGCGATCGAGGATCCGGCCCGGGTGGCGATCGTGACCCACCGCGCGCTCAAGCTGCCGGAGCCCGCCCTGATGGGCGAGGCCCTCCGCCGGATCGGCGCGCTCGGCGAGCACACCGTGGTCGGCGACTACGAGATCTTCCACCACTTCGCGCCGCTCGGGCCGCCGGTCCGCTCGATCCCGCCGGACCGCTGGCGGGCCCGGGCCTCCACCCACGCGGCCGACGCCCCCCTGGCCTTCGATCGCGCCGTGTGGACCCGCTGGTCGGCGCCGAACCAGCCGGGCCAGTGGTTCGAGGTCGACCTGGGCGGGGTGCGGACGGTCGCCCAGGTGAGCCTGCTGGTGGCGCCCGCGCCCGGCGAGTCGCCGATGAGCCTCGTCGTCGCGACGTCCGAGGACGGCCGCCGCTGGACGCAGGTCCGGACGGAGCGGCCGCTCATCCCGGGACTCCACTGGTGGAAGGGCCACCCGCGGCGGGACGAGAGCGGCCGGGTGATCGTCCGCCTGCCCCCCCGACCGGCCCGGTTCGTGCGGCTGACGAACGCGGGCCCGCCGTTCCCGCAGGGCCTCTGGGGAATCGGCGAGCTCTTCGTCTACGAGCCGGTGGACGCGCCGTGGGCGCCGCCGGCCGAGGCCGTGGCCGCGCTGGACACCGCGCGCCGCGCCCTCGCCCACTGGATGGACGACCCCGGCGGTCCCCATCCGCGGCGCGCGCCCGTCACCTACGAGCACCGGCGGGCGCAGGTCGCCTGGGGGGTCGTGTTCGAGGCGGCGAACCGGGCGCTGGCGCTCGCCCCGGAGTGGGAGGAGGCCCATCACTTCTACGGCCAGGCCCGGGGACTCGCCCAGTGGGACGACACGTTCGACGTCGCGGTCGAGCGGGCGCGCGCGGACGGGGCCTGGAGCGAGGTGGTCCGCTGGGCCACCGCCGCCGACGACGCGCCGGAGGGGTCGTGGCGCGCGGGCCGCGAGGCGGCGCTGGCCGAAGCCCTCGAGCATCTCGGCCGGGCCGACGCCGCCGCCGCGCTGCGGGCTCGGCCGGCGCCAACCCCCTCGCGCCCGCTCCACGCGCGGTTCGGCGAGATCCTCGACCTCGAGGGCATCGACTTCCCGGCCGTCGTCCATCCCGGCGAGACGGTCACGGTCCGGTACTACTGGCGGCTGCGGGACCCGATCGGCTACGACTACTGGGCGTTCCTGCACATCTCGGGCTTCCCGGCGCGCCTGAACCACGACCAGCGCATCGGCCCGCCGGACTTCGGCCTCTCGCGGTGGGCCGGCGGCGAGCGCGTCCGCCAGACCCTGAGGTTCACGGTGCCCGCGGCCGCCGCGCCCGGCGCCTATCCCGTGCGGATGGGGGTGTGGCTCCCCTCCACCGGCAAGCGGCTGCGGGTCGCGGCCGCCACCCCGGTCGCGCACCGCGAGCTCGACCTCGGCCTGCTCACCGTCGTCCCCACCCCCTCAGCCGATCGCCCGGAAGATCGCGTCGCCGGACGCTGACGCGGTCGCCCGGCGGCCTCCTCCCGCCGCCCCTGCGCTAGAATGTCGCGTGGACCGGGCCGGACTCCGTGCGATCAGCGCCGTCACGCTCGGTACCCACGAGATGGCGCGCGCGGTCCGGTTCTACGAGCGCCTGGGGTTCGCGCGGGTCTACGGCGGGGAGACGGCCGCGTTCACGTCGTTCGCCGTCGGGGGCGACCGGCTGAACCTCATCGCGGTGCCGGCGACGGTCCGCTGGGGCTGGTGGGGACGGGTCGTGCTCCACGTGGAGGATGTCGACGCCCTCCACGCGCACGCGGTCGCGGCCGGGCTGAGCCCCCACGCCCCGCCGCGGGACGCCGAGTGGGGCGAGCGCTACTTTCACCTCACCGACCCCGACGGGCACGAGCTCTCCTTCGCGCAGCCGCTCTGATCGGGCGCGGGCCCGGGCCCCCGCCCGGAAGCCGGCCGAGCCATCCGGGCACCGGGTGTCGCCGCAGGCGGCGGGCGCGCCCGCCGCCGCGGCGCGGGAATCGGCGCGCCCGACGCTAGGCGGGCGGCGGAGGCGGGTCCGGGCGCGCCGCCAGCACCCGGCGGAGCGCGGCCACCAGCTTCTCGACGCTGACCGGCTTCGTCAGGTGCCCGTCGAAGCCGGCAGCCCAGGTCTGGCGATAGTCCGCGTCGGAGCCGTAGGCGGTCAGCGCGAGCACCGGCCGGCGCGCCAGGGTCGGGTGCTGCCGCAGCTGGGCGATGAACGCGAACCCGTCCATCCGCGGCATCCGCAGGTCGCAGAGGATGACGTCGGGGCGCTCGCGCTCGAGCACGTGGAAGGCCTCGATCCCGTCCGGCGCGGTGACGACGTGGACGCCGTAGAGCCGGAGCAGGTCGCGGGTGATCGCCACCGAGTCGGGGTCGTCCTCGATCAGGAGGATGATGCGCCCGCGGAGCGGGCCCGGGCGCTCGGCACGGGCCGCGCGCCCGGCGCGCGGTCCGAGCCGCCTCCCGAGGCCGCGATCGCGGCCCTTCCGCCCCGGCGACCCCCGGCGGCCGGGCCGGCCCGCCGCCGCGCCCCGGATCGTGCCCGCCGCGGGGTCTCTGGCGGCATGCGATCCGCCGTTCCCGCCAGTCGCGCGCTCGCTGCCTTCACCTGCCATGACCCACCCTCCCCGCCTGGTCCGGCCGCGCCTCTGTCTGCGGCACAACCAGCCGACTCAGGAACTCTGCGCGCGCCGGCGCGCGCTTCTGCCCCGCCCGGCCGCCGCGCGCGCGGCTCGCCGCCCCCGCGCGGGCGGGCAGAACACGTGCGCCACCGTCGTCTCGGTCTCGCGCAGATACCCGGTGCCGGCGGCGATCGGATCCCCGCAGATCGCGCACCGGAGGCGCGGCGGGCGCTGCGGGGCGGCCGCGCCGGGGGCCGGCTGGACGCAGGCGGCGTGGACGGCCCGCCCGGCGCGGGTCCGCGTCGCCTCGCGGGTGACGAGCGGCTCGTGGCACACCGCGCAGGTCCGCTCGCGGCGGGCGCGGGGCGATGGCTGACGCCGCCTCCGTGACGACATGCCGCGACCTCCTTCGGGTCGTCTGCGCGAAGCATGATCCCGCCGGGCCGGCGCGTCCCAATCACGCGTGTGGCCCGCCGCTAGAGTCTGCCACAGACCCCGAGGTTGCCGGCAATCTTGTCGCGGCCCGTGCCGGGCGATCGGTGCCGGGCGGGCATCGTTCTTGCTCCAGAGACTGGCATGGACGACCTGCTCACCCGCATCCGGGCGCGCGTCGCGGCCGGCCAGCTGCCGGCAACGGATTGCACGGTGACGTGGTACGGCGGTGGAAGCGGCTGCACGTGCGGCGCCTGCGACCAGGTCATCGACTCGAGCGAGATCGGCATCACGTGCGACTACGACGGCGGGTCGGTGCACTTCCACGATCGGTGCTACGCCGCCTGGCGATCCACGCTGACCTGACCGCGCATCCGCTTCGAGCCGGCGGCGACGGCGGCCGCGCGCCGCGGCCGGCGTCCCGGCACGCGTAGCCGCGCGGCGGTGCGCGCCGCCGGTCCGCCGTCGCGCCGTCCGCGGCACGGTCGTCACGCCGCCGCTCCGCTGTCTCCTGGCCGCGCCACCGGGCCGCCACGCCACGGTCCGCTGTCGCCAGTCCGCGCCACCGGGCGCCGTCCGCGCCACGGTCCGCACCGGTCGGTTGACGCTCGGCCAGGGACCGCCTATCCTCGCACTGTTCGGTGACGGCCCGCCCTCCGGCGACCACCGGGCGGTGTCGCACGCCGCACGCCGTCCTCGAGGACTCCGGACGTTGACCCAGAACACCGCGTGAAGCCTAGTCAGCCTGCCGCGCCGGCCCGGGGCGGCTCGCGGCCGATCGGGCACTACCCGGTCGCCCTCGTCGGGGTGGCGCTCCTGCCCGCGCTCGCCGTCGCCGCGGCGCGCATCTGGCGCGACGTCCTCCACGAGCGCCAGGAGATCCTGGCCGGGCTCGACCGCACCGCCGCCGTCCTCTCCCTCGCGCTCGACCGGCAGATCGCCGCGTACCAGATCATGCTCCAGACGCTCGCCGCGTCCGAGCTGATCGATCGCCGGGACTTCGCGGCGCTCCACGCGCTGGCGAGCCGGGTCATCGCCGAGCACGACGGCGTCTTCATCTCGCTCTTCGACCGGACCGGGAAGCAGATCTTCAACACCGCCCGCCCGCCGGACGCGCCGCTGCCCCAGCCGTTCCGCGAAGCGACGCCCGCGACCGACGACTCCCCGCCGCGCGGCAGCACCGAGTCGCTGCGGCGCGTGCTGGACACCGGCCAGCCGAGCAACTCCGACGTCTTCGTGAGCCTCTCGACCGGCAAGCTCATCTTCACGATCGACTTCCCCGTCGCGCGGAACAGCCAGGTCCTCTACGTCATCAACGCAGGATTCCCGGCGGAGGTCATCACGCGCCTCCTGGTGGAGAGCGAGCCGTTCAAGAACACGCCCGCGATCGTCTTCGACCGCAACGGGTTCATCGTCGGGCGGTGGCGGAACGCCGACCGGCTGGCCGGCCACCGGGCCAGCCCCGAGTTCCTGGCCGGGCTCCGGTCCGGAACGACCCGCACCCACGGCACCGCGACCACCCGCGACGGCATCGACCTCTACTGGGCGCTCGCGCGCTCGGCGGGCACCGGGTGGTCGGTGGCGGTCGGGCGGGACCGCTCCCGGGTCGACGCCGCGGTCCGCCGCGACCTCGCCATCGGGCTCGGGCTCGCCCTGGCGGCGCTGCTCGCCAGCGCCGGCCTGGCGCTGGCGCTCGCCGAGCGCCTGCGGCGCCCGATCGTGGCCCTGGCCAGCGCGGCCATCCGCACCGCGCCACCGGCGCTCGGTCGCGAGCTGCGAACGCGCGAGATCGACCAGCTCGAGCAGGCGCTGGTCGAGGCCGCGGCCGCGCGGGAGGGGCAGGCGCGCGAGCGCGAGAGCCGGCTGATCGCGGAGGCGCGCGAGGCCGAGGCCCAGGACGCCAACCGCCGGAAGGACCAGTTCATCGCCCTGCTCTCGCACGAGCTGCGGAATCCGCTGGCGGCGCTGCGGAACACGGTGCCCCTCCTCGACGCGCAGCCCGCACAGGTCGATCCCGACACCCTCCGGCGGCTGATCGGGATCATCGACCGCCAGACCGCGCAGCTCACGCGCCTGGTCAACGACCTCCTCGACATCGCCCGGGTCGCCCGCGACAAGACGATCGTCGACCGCCGCCCGATCGACCTGAACGCGGTCCTCCAGCACGCCGTCGAGACGGTCCAGCCCGCGATCGAGGACAAGCGTCACGACCTGGTCGTCGACCGGCCGCCGGCGCCGGTGGCCCTCGAGGGGGACTTCGCGCGGCTGTCCCAGGTCTTCTCCAACCTCCTCGACAACGCCGCCAAGTTCACCCCGCCCGGCGGACGGATCGGCGTCACCCTGAGGGTCCAGGGCGGGGAGGCGGTGGTCCAGGTGGCGGACACCGGGGTGGGGATCGCGCCGGAGTTCCTGCCGAAGCTCTTCCAGACCTTCAGCCAGGCCGACGTGCGTCAGAGCCGGGCGCACGGCGGACTCGGGCTCGGCCTGTCGCTCGCCCGGGCGCTCGTGGAAGCCCACGGCGGCACGATCCACGCGGAGAGCGACGGGCCGGGCACCGGCGCGCGGTTCACCGTGCGCCTGCCGTTGACGTGAGCCGACCGCTGCACCATCCACCGCACGTCGCCAGGAGGGTCGAGACGATGACACGAGCCATCGCCGCGCTGTGGATCGCCGTGGGTCTCGTCGTGGGCGGGGGCATGCCCGCCGCGGCGCAAGCCCCGCCGCCGGACCCCCTGGTGGTGGCGCAGGGCGTGGACATGCAGACGGGGGATCCGCACCGGACCACGCTGACCCATGCCGTCAACGTACTGGCCAACCTCTACGACACGCTGATCTGGCGCGACGCCAAGCTGAACCTCAAGCCCGGACTGGCCCTCTCGTGGCGCGCGGTCGACGCCACCACGTGGGAGTTCAAGCTGCGCCCGGGCGTCAGGTTCCACGATGGCGAGGCGTTCAACGCCCAGGCGGTGAAGTTCTCGTTCGAGCGGATGCTGGATCCCAGGACCAAGTGGCCCGGCGCGGGCGCGCTCCGGCTGATCAAGGCCGTCGCGGCCGTCGACGACACCACCGTCCGGTTCACCACCGAGCGGCCGTGGCCGCTGCTGCCGCGGTTCCTCGGCTACTACGGCATGATCGTGCCGCCGGGGTACCTGGCCAAGAACGGCGAGGACGCCCTGGTCCGCCACCCGGTCGGCACCGGCCCCTACCGGTTCGTCCGCTGGGTCAAGGACGACCGGGTGGAGCTCGAGGCGAACCCCGACTTCTGGGGCGGCAAGCCCCGCATCGGGCGAGTGGTGTTCCGGGCGATCCCGTCCGAGTCGTCCCGGATGGCCGAGCTCCTGGCCGGCTCCGTCCACCTCATCAACCTCGTGCCGCCCGAGCTGTTCAAGCCGATCCAGGACTCCTCGCGGGCCCGGCTCGTCGAGGGCCCGAGCCTGAGCGTCTTCTTCGTGATCTACAACCTGGTCAACATCGCGAAGGACCGCCCGCTGGCGGACCCGCGGGTCCGGCAGGCGCTCAACTACGCGATCGACCGGCAGGCGATCCTGTCCAGCATCATGCACAACATCGGCCGGCCGGTCGCCACCGTCTGCACCGAGGTGATGCTCGGGTGCGATCCCGGCGTGGCGCCGTTCCCGTACGATCCGGAGCGGACCCGGGCGCTCCTGCGGGAGGCCGGATACCCCAACGGCTTCGACTTCAGCATCACGACGACGAGCGGCGCCTATCCCGGCGACCGCGACATCACCCTGGCGATCGCCGATCAGCTGAACCGGGTCGGGGTCCGCACCCGCGTGAACGTCACCGAGTACGGCGTGCAGCTCAAGACGGTCCAGGCCCGGCAGCTCGCCGAGGACGGCTGGTTCACCCGGTTCACCGACTTCTTCGGGCTGAGCACCATCATCCCGTTCCGGGCGTTCTACTCCCCGGGGGAGTGGTCGCTCTGGCGCCC
>DASRDR010000145.1:0-5500 GCA_035652475.1 Candidatus Methylomirabilota bacterium
CGGGCTGGAAGCTCATGAACCCGAACGGCTTGGTGGCGGCCGCGTCGACCACCTCCCAGACGTCGACTCCCATCCGGTCGCAGAGCATCGCCAGCTCGTTGACCAGCGCGATGTTGACGTTCCGGAAGATGTTCTCGAGCAGCTTGGCGGTCTCGGCGACCCGCGGCGAGGAGACCGGGATCACCTTGATGCCGACGCGCTCGTAGAGGGTCTGGGCGAGGGCGGTGCAGGTCGGCGTCATGCCGCCGACGAGCTTCGGCGTGTTCGCGACGTGGTACTCCCGGTTCCCGGGATCGACCCGCTCCGGCGAGTACGCGAGCGCGAGGTCCCGTCCGATGCGGAGCCCGCCCGCCTCCAGGATCGGCGCCAGGACCTCGTCCGTCGTGCCCGGGTAGGTCGTGCTCTCCAGCACGACCAGCCGGCCCGGCCGCGCTCGACGGGCGAGCTCGGTCGCCGCCGCGCGGACGAACGAGAGGTCGGGTTCCCGGTTCGACGTGAACGGCGTGGGCACGCAGATGACCACGGCGTCGAGGTCGTCCGCGACATCCCAGGAGGTGGACGCCCGGAGCCGGCCGGCCCGGACCGCGGCGGCGACGTCCGCCGCCGCGACGTCCTCGACGTGGCTCTCGCCCCGGACGACCCCGGCGACCTTGCCCGCGTCGGGATCGATGCCCGTGACGGGGTAGCCGCTTCGCGCGAACTCGAGGGCCAGCGGCAGCCCGACGTAGCCCAGCCCGGCGACCCCGACCGCGGCCCGGCCCTCCGCCAGACGGGCCCGCAAGCGCTCGAGCGGCCCGGTGACGCCCATGTTCGCGGCATTATTGCGGCCGCCGCTCCGGGGTGTCAAGGAACGGCCCGCCGGCGCGCGCCGCGGGAGCGCCGCGCGCCCCGAGCGTCACTCGAAGCGGACCGCGGCGCGGGTGACGAGGACGCCCTGGCCCGCGCAGATCGTCCGGAGCCGGCGCAGCCGCTCGGGCGGGATCTTCCGGGACGCGACGACCACCTCCCGGACCGGGTGGGCCGCGAGGAGGTCGTCCAGGCGATCGAGCCCGCCCAGGACCGGGATGCCGTGGATCCGGGTGCCGGTCTTGCCCGGATCGTCGTCGAGGAACCCCATCGCCCGGCGGGCGAGGGCGCGGTTGTTGCGGAGCTCCCGGAGCGCCAGCTCGCCCCCGTCGCCGGCGCCGTATATCAGCACCGGCCGCAGGTCGTCCCGGCGCCCGCGCAGGAGCTCGTCCAGCAGCCGGAACGCCAGCCGGCTGCCCCCCACCAGCCCGGTGAGGAGGATCCAGTCGAGCACGAACACGGTCCGGGAGAGGCCGCGGAAGCGCGTCGCGAAGACCAGGTACACCACGCTCGCCACCACCCCGATCGTGACCCCCCGGGCGAGCCGCAGCAGGTCGGCCAGGCTCGTGTACCGCCAGAGACCCCGGTAGACGCCGGCGACCGCCAGGCCGGCGAGCTGGAGGACCAGGACCGGCACGAGCGTGCGCACCAGGTGGCGCTGCTCCAGCTCGAACGTCTCCTCGAACCGGAGGACGTACGCGCCGTAGTACGCGATCACGATCAGCAGCGCGTCGAGGAGGACCCCCGACGCCTCGCGGAGGTACGGGAGCGTCTGCACGAGCCGGGGCAGCGGCGCCCCCGGCCGGTCCCCGCCGCGCCGGACGACCTCCACCCGGCTCAGATGCACCCCCAGGAACCCGAGCGCGACCCCCGCGAGCCCGAGCAGGGCGAGGCTCGTCGCCAGCCCGCGCCGGTAGGTGAGGAGCGCCAGGAGTCCCCCGGCGACGGCCATCCCCCACAGGAGCGCCAGCGTCCGCCGCTCGCCGAGCCCGAGCGCCACCAGGCGGTGGGAGGTGTGGTCGCGCCCGCCCTCGGCGACCGAGCGCCCGGTGAGCAGCCGCGTCAGGGTGACGAAGGTCGTGTCGAAGATCGGGATCAGCATGAGGAGCATCGGGACCGCCAGCACGCCCGTGATCCCGCGGGAGTAGTACGCGGCGTCCACGGCCAGGCAGAGGCCGCTCAGGAAGAACCCGATGAACAGGCTGCCGGCGTCCCCCATGAAGATCTTGGCCGGGGGGAAGTTCCGGACGAGGAACCCGGAGACCGCGCCCAGGAACCCGGCCGTCATGGTGGCCGCCGCCTCGTTGCCGGCCAGCACGAAGAACGCGAGCCGGAAGGCCCCGGCGATCACCGCCATGCCCGCGGCGAGGCCGTCCATGTTGTCGAGGAGGTTGAACGCGTTGGTGATCCCCACGACCCACACCAGCGTGAGCAGGACGTCGACGAACGGGACGCCGGTGAGCCGGAGGACCAGGTCCGCCTCGACGAGCGCGCCGGCGAGGGCGATCTGGGCGAGCAGCTTCATCGCCGGACGGAGCGGGCGGACGTCGTCGACCAGCCCCACCGCCCCCATCCCGAGCGCCGTCAGGGTCAGCGCCGCGAGCCGCGGGACGCCGGCCGTCCAGGCGAGCGCCGGCAGGATGCCAAGCATCACGGCGACGCCGCCCAGGAGCGGCACGGGGCGGCGATGCCAGCGGTCCTCTCGGGGCTGCTTGACCAGGCCCGTGCGGCGGGCCAGCCGCTCGCACGCGAGCGTGGCCCCGAGCGCCACCGCCAGCGAGAGGACGAACGCGCTCCCCGCCGGGCTCATCCCGCGCCGGCCCGGCAGCGCGCCCGATCGGCGCCGGCCCTGCGGCCGCTCACCACCCCGGCTCGATGCCGCGCGCGCGCAGCAGCTCCGCGTAGAGGCGGTCGATGTCGGCGACAAGCCGCTCGGCCCCGAAGCGCGGGAGGACGTGCTCGCGCCCGGCCTTGCCGAGCACCCGCCGCCGCTCGGGATCCGCGAGGAGCCGCGTGACCGCGCCGGCGAGCGCGGCGGGCGCCTCGGGCGGGACCAGGAGGCCGGTGACGCCGTCCTCCACGAGGTCGGGGACCCCGCCGACGCGCGTCGCGACGATCGCGCGGCCCGCCGCCATGCCCTCGATGAGCGAGACCGGGGACCCCTCGCTGCCCGACGTCAGCACGACCACGTCGAGGTCGGCGTACACGCGGGCCAGGTCGCGCCGCCACCCGAGGAACCGCACGCGGTCGGCGAGCCCGAGCTCGGCCGCCAGCCCCTCCAGCCGCGACCGGTCCTCCCCGTCGCCCACGATCAGGAACCGCGCGGCCGGCCAGGCCCGCGTCAGGACGGCGGCGGCGTGCAGGAACACCGCGTGCCGCTTGATGGGGACCAGCCGGGCCACGATCCCGACCAGGGGGGCCTCGGGGGAGAGCCCCAGCTCCCTCCGGAGCGCTCCGCGCAGCGCGTCCGCGCTGGCGAAGCCCTCGAGGTCGAGCCCGAGCGGCACCACCCGGAACCGCGCGGGGTCGCCGACCCCGAGCGCCAGCAGCTCCCGCCGGACGGTGTCGCTCACCGCGATCAGCGCGTCGGTCCGCCGGGCCAGCGCCCGCTCGATCGCGAGGAACCCCCGCGCCGGCCCCGCCCGGAAGTACCCCCGGAACACGTGGCCGTGGAACGTGTGGCACACGACCGGCACCCGGGCCAGCCGGGCCGCGAGGCGGCCGAGGGCGCCGGCCTTGGCGGTGTGAGTGTGGACGACGTGAGGCCGGAGCCGCCGCATCAGCGTCACCAGCCCGGCCAGCGCGCGGGCGTCGCTGGCGGCGCGCAGCTCGCGCCGGAGGCCGGGAATCTGGAGGACGCGGGCCGCCGGCGCCTGGTGGAGGGCGAGATAGTTCCCCTCCTCGGGCCCCTCGGCGCCGGTCGCCAGCCAGGAGTGGTAGCGGGCCGGCGCGAGGCGCTCGGTGAGGAGCGTGGTGTGCAGCGCCGGTCCGCCGACGTTGAGGCGGGCGATGACGCGGAGGACCCGAATCCGCCCGGCCGCGGCCGGGTCCCGCCGCGGCGGCGGCCCGGCTAGCACGATCGGCCGAGCCCGGAATTCGTCACCCGGCCGGGCCCGCTCGGACCGGCGCGCGCGAGCCGGTCTCGGCCGCCACGACGCGCGGCCCCCTACACGCTCGCGGTCTGCCGGGCCAGGTACCACTCCACGGTGCGCGCCAGGCCCTCCGCGAACGGCGTCCGGGCGCGGAACCCGAACGCCCGCTCGGCCCGGGTCGTGTCGAGGCAGCGCCGGGGCTGCCCGTCGGGCTTCGTGCCGTCCCAGACGAGACGCCCGCGGAACCCGGTCAGGTCCGCGATGCGCTCGGCGAGCTCGCGGATGGAGATCTCGGACCCCGTGCCGAGGTTCACCGGCTCCGGCCCGTCGTAGCGGGCGGTCGCCTGGGCGATCGCGGTGGCGGCGTCCTCCACGTAGAGGAACTCCCGGGTCGCCTTGCCGCTCCCCCAGACCACGACCTCCTCCTGCCCGGCCCGGCGGGCCTCGACGCACTTCCGGATCAAGGCCGGGATCACGTGGGAGCGGTCCGGGTCGAAGCTGTCGCCGGGGCCGTAGAGGTTCACCGGGATCAGGAACACCGCGTTGAACCCGTACTGCTGGCGGTACGCCTGGGCCTGGACGAGGAGCATCTTCTTGGCGAGCCCGTACGGCGCGTTCGTCTCCTCGGGGTAGCCGTTCCACAGGTCCTCCTCGCGGAACGGCACCGGCGTGTGCTTCGGATAGCAGCAGACCGTCCCGACGGCGACGAACTTCTCGACCCCGCGCCGCCGCGCGTACTCCATCAGCAGCACGCCCATCATGAGATTGTCGTAGAAGAACTGGCCGGGATTCTCGCGGTTGGCGCCGATGCCTCCCACGCGCGCGGCCAGATGGATCACGACCTGCGGACGGGCCACCTCGTAGAGCCGGCGGACCCCCGCCTCCTCGACCAGGTCGAACTCGCGGCTGCGCGGGACGAAGATGTCGCGACATCCGAGCGCCTCGAGCCGGCGAACGACCCAGGTGCCCAGGAACCCGGCGCCGCCGGTGACGACGACGCGCTTGCCGGCGAGCCCGGCGACGCTCATCGCCGCCCGCCGCCGCGCGGCGTCCCGGCCGGTGCGACTCCCGCCGGCCCCGGGCGGGCCCCTCCGCGTCCGGGACGCCTCACAGCCGGATGTCGAGCCAGCCGAGCGGTGTCACCGTCGCGCGCTCCCCGGCCCGGAGGAGGGCCGTCGTCGTCGCCGCCTCGACGATCGCCGGCCCCGTGAGGGCCTGCCCCGGCCCCAGGGCGTCCAGGTCGTACACCGGCACCTCGCGCCAGCCGTCCAGGTAGACGGGGCGCGTCTGCCGCGGCCGGGCGGGCGGCCGGGCCGGCAGCGGCGGCTCCTCGGGGAGCGCGGGGAGCTCCCCGATCACCGCCAGACGCGCGTTCACCAGCACCACGTCCTGGTCGGGGTTCGAGTAGGTGTAGAGCTCCTCGTGGCGCTTGTGGAACCGGGCGACGATCTCGCCCATCGGGTCCGGGCCGTCGAGGTCGACGCCGTCGAGCGGGACGCTCACCTCGAAGATCTGCTCGCCGTAGCGCATGTCGACCGCGAGCTGGCGCCGCACCCGCCCGC
>DASRDR010000146.1:0-12819 GCA_035652475.1 Candidatus Methylomirabilota bacterium
GAACTGCCCGTGCGTCGAGAGCGCGACGTAGATCAGGCGGGGGTTCACGCGCTCGAGCTGGCGATACCCGACCCGCCACCCGTCCATCTGGCCCGGCGGGAACCCCTCCACGAGCACGTCGGCTTCGCCGCCAGCTGGCGAAGCATCGCCTGCCCCTCGGCCCGCGTGAGGTCCAGGGTCGCGTAGTGGCGGTTCCGGCCCTCGGCCAGGTACGCGAGCCCCTCCCCCCGGATCTCCACGTCGGGGGGGCCCCACGCCCGGGCCGGATCCCCGCCCGGCGGCTCGATCTTGATCACCTCGGCGCCGAGCTCGCCCAGGAACCCGCCCAGGACGTGGCCCCCGTAGTGGCCGACCGCGCAGTCGAGGACCAGGAGGCCGTCGAGCGCCTCCGGGTGCTCGGAGGCGCGCCGGGGATCCTCGGCGGCCCGGATCCAGTCCGCCCATCGCTCCGCGGGCTTCCCGTCGCGCGACGGCGCCTCCGCCGGCGGCGCGGTCCCCGCCGCCGGCTCGGGGGAAGAGGAGGCGGGCGCCGGACGACCGGAGGCGGCGTCCGGCGCGCCCGGCTCCGTCACAGGTGCAACCCTCCACCCGACCAGTCGTCCGGCGGCCGGGCGCCCCGACCCTCGCCCCACCGGCCGACGATGCGGCGCGCCTCGAGATCGCGGACCTCGGCGTCCGACAGCCCGAGGAGGCCCTTCAGGACGTGCTCGTTGTGCCAGCCGACCGGCCGCCCCGCCCACTTGTGGCGGGCCGGGGTGGCCGAGAGCTGCACGGCCGGCCCGTAGTCGACGACGGTCCCGTAGACCGCGTCGTCGATCTCCTCGACGCTGCCCCGGGCCCGGAAGTGCGGATCCCGGTACTGGTCCGCCCCGCTCATCACCCGGGCCGCCGCGAACCCGTGACGGCGCGCCAGCGCCTCCACCTCGGCCCGCGGCCGGCCGAGGCACCACTCCCGGAGGGCCGCCTCGAGCGCATCGGCGTGGTCCCGGCGGGCGGTCGCCGTCCGGAACCGCGCGTCGGCCGCCAGCTCCGCACGGCCCATGGCGGCCGCGAGGCCCTGGAACTCCCCGTCGGTGCCCGCGACCACGGCGACGTACCCGTCGGCGCACCGGAAGATGCCCGACGGAACGAACACCGGGTCGCGATTGCCCGTCCTCGGGCGGTCCCGTCCAGTGAGCCCGGCGTAGAGCCACGTCCAGTCGAGCGCTCGCAGGAGCCCCTCGCACTGGGCCATCTCCACGAACTGGCCCTCGCCCGTGCGGTCGCGCCACCGGAGGGCGGCCAGCGCGCCCATCGCCGACAGGCATGCTCCGAACCAGTCGCCGAGGTAGTTGCCGACCTTGGTCGGGGGCCCGCCCTCGAACCCGGAGATCGCGGTCAGCCCCGACACGGCCTGGGCCAGCCCGTCGTAGGACGCGCGGCCCTCGGCGAGCGGCCCCCACTGGCCGAACCCGGTGTTCGCCACGTAGATGAGCCGCGGGTTCAGCGCGCGGAGCTGCCGGTACCCCAGCCCCCACTTCGCCTCGGTGGTGCCTGGCTTGAAGTTCTCGACCAGGATGTCCGAGCGCGCGGCGAGCTTCCGGATGAGCGCCTGGCCGGCCGGGTGGTGCATGTCGACGCCGACGTGGTACTTGCCGTGGTTCTGGGGAAAGAAGGCCACCGACACGTTCTTCCAGAAGCAGGCCGCGTGGCCGAGGATCCGGGTCACGTCACCCTGACCCGGCATCTCGACCTTGATCACCTCCGCGCCGAGCTCCCCCAGGAAATCGGCGGTCGCCGGCCCGAAGATGATGACCGAGAGGTCGAGGACGCGGATCCCGCGGAGCGCCTCCGGCTTCCCGTGGCGCGCCGCGGGGTCGAACAGCCGCGCCGTCCACTCGAAGAACGACTCGCCGTCGAGCAGCGCCCCGCGGTCGAGCCCGGCGGGCGAGGCCGGATCGGTCACGGGACGGTCAGATCCCGAACATGCCGGGGAGCCGCATGAGCAGGCTCATGTCCCCGCGGTGCCGGAGCTTGCCGGACATGAACGCGATCTGTCCGCTGAGCTTCCCGGTCACCATCGCGATCCAGTCGTCGGCGGCCATCGTGAGCGTGAGGTCGGGGGCGGCCGCCGGGCCCTCGTGCAGCACGCACTGGCCATCGGCGATCACGACGTGGTAGGTCCCGCCCTCCGCGCCGGTGATGTCGTACTGGATCACGGCCCGGAGCCCCTGCGCCCGCTCGGAGCGGAAACGGCCCGGCATCGCCTCGAAGCTCTCCCTCACCGTCATGCGTCTCCCTCGGCCCGGCGCGGCCGTCGCGCGCCCGCGCGCGTCATCACCCCTCGAAGCGCGCCGGGCGCTTCTCCAGGAACGCCCGGATCCCCTCGGCCGCGTCCGCAATCCGCCGCGGGATCAGGGGCGCCCGCATCCGGTCAGCGTCGCTCGGTGACCGGCGCCGGGCCCACCACCCCGGCGGCGCGGAGCTCGGCGATGGCGGCCGGGGCGAGCCCGATCACGTCCCGCAGCACTTCGTCCGTGTGCTCGCCGAGGAGCGGCGGCGGGCCCTGGACGCGGCCCGGGGTCCCGTCGAACTTCACCGGGATGCCGGGCAGCCGGACCGGGCCCGCGGTCGGGTGCGCCACCTCGACGACCATCGCCCGGTGACGCACCTGCGGATCGTCGAACACCTGGCGGATGTCGTTGATGGGGCCGGCCGGCAGCCCCGCCGCGGCGAAGCGGGCGACCCACTCGTCCCGGTCCGCCCGCGCCAGGCGCGCCTCGATCGCGGCGACCAGCTCCGCGCGGCGCTCGACGCGCTTGGCGTTCTCGTCGTAGCGCGGGTCGTCGGCCCACTCCGGCGCCCCCAGCACCTCGCAGAACGCCTTCCAGAGCCGCTCGTTGCCGGCCCCGACCATCAGGTAGCCGTCGCGCGCGCGGAACGCCTGGTACGGGACGAGCGACGGATGGGCGCTGCCCCAGCGCCCCTGGACCTCGCCCCCGACCAGGTAGGCCGTCGCGGCGTTGATCAGGGCGGCGATCCCGCACTCCATCAGCGAGAGCTCCAGCCGCTGGCCGTGCCCCGTCCGCCCGCGGTGGTGGAGCGCGGCGAGGATCGCGCCGTGCGCGTACAGCGCCGTGATCGCGTCGATCAGCGCCACGCCGACCTTGACCGGCGGCCCGTCCGCCTCGCCCGTGATCGACATGAGCCCCGTGAAGCCCTGCATGATCGCGTCGTAGCCGGCCCGGTCTCGGTACGGCCCGGTCGTCCCGAACCCCGAGATCGAGCAGTAGATGAGCCGCGGGTTGGCGGCGCGCAGCGCGTCGTACCCGAGCCCCAGGCGCTCCATCGTGCCCGGCGTGAAGTTCTCCACCAGGACGTCGCCGCGCCGCACGAGCTCGACCACCAGGCCGCGTCCCTGCGGGTGCTTCAGGTCGATGCTGACGCTCCGCTTGCCGCGGTTCACCGCGAAGAAGTAGGACGCCTGGCCGTCGGGGGCCCGGGGCGGCGCCCACTGGCGGCTGTCGTCCCCGCCGCGGGGGTGCTCGATCTTGATGACGTCGGCGCCGTAGTCGCTGAAGATCTGGGTGGCGAGGGGGCCGGCAACGATGCGGGACAGGTCGATGATGCGCAGGTCCTCGAGCGCGCCGCCCATCTCTCCTCCCCGGATCCGATCCCCGGCCACTATACTCGCCGGCCCCTTCGCCAGCAATCTCGACCCCGCGGCGCGGGCGCCGTGATGCGACGGCCGCCGCGCGTTGCGGGCGCGCGGCCCATTCCGTATACTCGGGCCTCAGCACGATGCGCCGCCGCACGGTCGGACTCGGGCTCGCCCTCCTTCTCGCGCTCAACGCCTGCAGCGTCGTCTCCGTGGACCTCACGCCGCCCGTCCGCCCGCTCAAGGAGACGACCGTCGAGGGCGCCGGGCCGGACAAGATCCTGCTGATGGACCTCGCGGGCGTCCTCGCCGAAGAGCCGCTCCTCACGCTGGAGAGCCGGCCGCAGGTCCCGCTCCTGGCGCGGGTGCGGGAAGAGATCGAGAAGGCCGAGCGCGACGACCACGTCCGGGCGCTGGTCCTCCGCATCAACAGCCCGGGCGGCACCGTCACCGCGTCGGACATCCTCTACCACGAGGTGGTCGGGCTCAAGGAGCGGCGGAAGATCCCGGTCGTGGCGTCGATCCTCGACGTCGGCGCCTCCGGGGGCTACTACGTCGCGCTGGCCGCGGACCGGATCGTGGCGCATCCCACGACGGTGACGGGGTCGATCGGGGTGCTGATGCTGACGGTGAACTCCGGCGGTCTCCTCGAGAAGATCGGCGTCAGCGCGAACTACATCAAGTCCGGCGAGTTCAAGGACATGGGCAGCCCGTTCCGGGCGCTCCGGCCGGAAGAGCGGGCCATCTTCCAGGAGCTGATCGATCGGTTCTACGGCCGGTTCGTCGGCCTGGTCGCCCGCTCGAGGCGACTCGACGAGGCACGCGTGCGCGCGTTCGCCGACGGCCGCGTCTACACGGCCAGCGAGGCGCTCGACCTGGGCCTGGTCGACCGGATCGGGTACCTGGAGGACGCGATCGCGCTGGCCAAGCAGGCGGCCGGGCTCACGCGGGCCCGGATCATCGCCTACCACCGGCCCCGGCACTACCGCGCGACCATCTACTCGTCCGCCGAGCCGGCCCTGCCCGCCCCCGGGCTCGCCGAGGCCGCCCGGCTGGCCGTCTCGGGCCCCCGGTTCCTGTATCTCTGGTGGCCCTGAGCCGCTGAGCCGGGGCCCCGGCCCCGCCGCGGGCGACCCCGGCGCGTTCCCGCCGCCGCGCCGCTGCCGCGGCCTCCGGCTCGGCCCCGGCCCGCCGCGCGACCCGGCGCCCCCGGGCGGGATGCCAGCCCCCCCGAGCGGGCGCGCCGCGCGACCCGGCGACGCCCGTGCGCCGGCCCGCCGCGCGTGATTTCCCCGGGCGGGGCTCCCGCTACCGGCCGGTCCAGCGCGGCGCCCGCTTCTCCCGGAACGCCGCGATCCCCTCGCGGGCGTCCTCGGAGCGGGCCACGATCGTGAGGACCTCCCGGAGGTACGGGAGCGCCTGGCCCCGCGGCAGGTCGAGCGCGCGGTGGAACGCCTCCTTGCCGAGGGCGACCGTGGCGGGCGACAGGCCGGCGATGGTCGCCGCCGTCTCGGCGACCGTCGACTCCAGCGCCGCCCGGGGGACGACGCGCGTCACCAGCCCGACCTCCAGCGCCTCCCCGGCGGAGAGCTGGCGCCCGGTGAGCACGAGCTCCAGCACGCGCTTCGGCGGCGCGCCGGCCCGCAGGATGGGGGCGAGCACCATCGCGGGGAGCAGGCCCAGGCGGATCTCCGGCAGGCCGAACACGGCGTCGTCGGCCGCGATCACCACGTCGCAGGTCACCGCCAGCCCGCAGCCCCCGGCGAGGGCGTAGCCGTGGACCTGCGCGATCACGGGCGCGCGCAGGCGCGGGATCCCGTCGAGGATCCGCGCCAGCCGGCCGTAGCGGTCGCGGGCGGCGAGGATCGACCCCTCGGCGAAGAGGTCCTCGAGGTCGGCACCCGCGCAGAACGCGCGGTCGCCGGCCCCCTTCAGCACGACGACGCGCACCGCGGGGTCCTCGTCGACGCGGTCGAGGGCCCGGCCCAGGCCGTCGATCAGGGTCTGGTCGAGCGCGTTGCGCGCCTCCGGGCGGTTCAGGGTGATCGTGAGGACGCCGCTCCGCAACTCGACGAGCACGGGGTCGCCGCTCACGCCACCTCCGGGGCTCCCGGGAAGAGCGCGTCCAGCAGCTCGCGCACGATGCGGCCGGTCGCCCCCCAGATCACGTCCTCGCCGCAGCTGAAGAACGCGACGGGCCGGCTCGTGCCCTCGTGCTCCCAGTGCTCCTCGCGGAAGCACCCGGGCGCGAGCAGCTCCGCGACCGGGACCTCCAGCACGCGCTCGATCTCGCGGCCGTCGGGGCGGAAGGCCGGGGTCCCGCCGGCCACCGCCACCACGGGCGTGATCACGAAGTTCGTGGCCCCGGTCGGGAAGTCGTGGAAGAGCCCGACGACCTCGACCGCGCCGGGGTCGAGACCGATCTCCTCGCGGGCCTCGCGAAGGGCCGCCTCGGTCACCGAGGCGTCGGACGCCCGCACGATGCCGCCCGGAAACGCGAACTGCCCCTTGTGGTGCGGGACGGCATCGGTCTTCTTCGCGAACACGAGCGCCGGCTCCGCGCCGCGGAAGACAAACAGCACGAGCACCGCCGCGCGCGCGCGCTCCCCGGGCGGGAGCGTCCGGCGTCCGCCCGCGAGCACGGCCGCGAGGCGCGCCCGGAGCCCCCCGCGGGACAGACGGTGGGCCGGATCGGATACCGCCATGTCACTCCTCCGCCGGCTCGTCACGCGGCGCCACCGCCGTCCTTCCGCCGTGCCGGCGCGGCACCGACAGCGTAGCACACGGGCTCGCTGCGCGGCTCCGGGCGGGCTCACGACCTCAGGCCGGGCTCGGCGTCCGGCCCCGCGTCCGGACGAAGGTGAACGTCGTGCCCCGGGGCCCGGTTCGGCGATCTCGGCCTCCACCACCCGCCGCGGCGCGTCCAGCGCGCTCCGCGAGACCCGGCGGAGCCGCCGAGACTCCAGGGAAACGCTACCGGCTCATGGCGGCTCGCAGACGGCCGAGTTGCCAGAGTGCCTTGTCGAGCGTGCGCAGCGTGACGCGCCGACGCCGGGCCAGCCCCCGCAGGCGCTCCGCGTAGGCGGCCCACCCCGCGGGGGTCGGAGGGAACCGCCCAGCTCCGAGCCGCGCCAGCGCGGCACGCACCCGGACGTCCCACACCGGATAGCGCGAGGGCTCCGCGAAGTGCAGGATCACCGAGGCGACCGCCAGCCCCACGCCGGAGAGTCCGAGGAGGAGCCGCATCCGGCCGGCGTCGTCCCCGACCAGGAACGCCGCCTCGGTGAGCCCGCGCACGCCCTCTTCCGTGTTGCGCGCGATCCGGGGGCGGATCCGCGGGGTCTTCCACTCGCCGATCCAGCACAGCTCCGCCCGCGTGAGCCGGAGCCGGCCGCGAGATCGGCGCCGGGCCAGGCGGGCCTTGAGCCGCCGCTCCTCCCGCCCCCAGGACGTCGTGCCCGCCGCGCGATCGAACGCGCGCGCCAGGGCACGGATCCGCCCCCGGGACAGCGCCGCCCGGCGTCGCGCGGGACGCGGGCGGCCGCGGACGGGAGGGCGCGCCCGGCTACCGCCCACGCCGGGCCCCGATCCGCCTTGACGCGCGCCCGCCATCCGACCCACCATGCCGGACGTGGACACGCCGGCGATCCGGATCGAGCGGGCCGACGCCGAGGATGCGCCGGCCGTGGTCGAGCTGATCGGACGCGTGTTCGACGAGTACTCGTTCGTGTGGGAGCCCCGGACTGAGGTGCCCGACCTCTTCGCGTTCGAGCGCCACTACGCGGGGGACGCCGGCGCGCTGTGGGTCGCCAGGCTCGGCGCCCGGATCGTGGGCTCGGTGGCGGTCGAGCGGCTTCCGGACGGCCGGGCCGAGCTCCATCGCCTGTACCTGGAGGCCGGGCTCCGGGGACGGGGCCTGGGGCTCGCGCTGGTGGAGACGGTGCTCGCGTGGTGCCGCGCGCGCGGCATCGCCACGCTCGTGCTGTGGTCGGACACCCGCTTCGATCGGGCGCACCGTCTCTACGAGCGAATGGGGTTCCTGCGAACGGGCGAGCGGACGCTCCCGGGAGACGTCAACGACACCCGGGAGTACCGCTACGAGCGCCGCGTCTGAGCGCCCCCCGGGGCGCGATCCGGCGGCCTCCCTGGCCCTCGCTCCCGCCCCGCCGCCGGCCAGCGGGCGGAGCATCCCCCCGCCGCGGGGCGCGACCCCGGCGCGATCGCGCGGATGACGCGCGCGCAGGCCGGAGGGGCCGGACGGTCACACGCGCGGCAGGACCGGCGGGGACGGGGCGGGCGACGTCCGCGTCGACGCCCGCGCCCCGGCCCCCCGCGGTTCCACGCCCCCCTTCGCCACGCGCGGCCGGTGGGCCGCCGGTCCCGCGTGGGGAGCGGTCACGGCCCGTCGCGGCGCGGCCGGTCGGGGCGCCAGGAACGCGACCCCGTGGCGAGCCCGCGCGGGGTCGATCCGCGCGCCGGCGCCCGCCGCCCGGGCGGGCCGCGCCCGCTTCCCGTCGCGCCGCACCGAGGCGATCGGCGCCCGCCGGCGCCAGCGCGCCGCGGTGCCGGCCCGCGCGCCGGCCGCCACCCCTGCCGGAGCGGCATGGAGCGCCGGGGCGGGGGCGCGCGCCGGGGGGGACGGCAGCGTCGGGCCGGGCTGCGCTCCCACTCCCGGTCCGGTCAGCTCCAGGACGAGGACGAGGACTAGCATCCCGACGACGGCGCCTCCCCTCACTCCGCCTCCCCTCTCGCCCGCCCCGGACCCGGACGGCCCGGCGTGCTCGAGCACACCGCCTCGCTCACCCGCGTGACGAGCGCGCGCAGCAGCGGCCCGGCGCGCCCCGCCAGCACGACGTCGGCCGCGCCGTCCAGCCGCGTCGGCGTGAGGTTCACGACGATCACCCGGGCGCCCGCCTCCTGCGCGTACAGGGGCACGTACGCCGCCGGGTAGACGCCGAGCGACGAGCCCACGACGAGCAGACAGCCGGCCCTCCGGGCGGACGACTCGGCGCGGCGCATCGCATCGGCCGGCATCGGCTCGCCGAACAGGACGGTGAACGGCTTTAGGACGCCCCCGCACGCCTCGCACGCCGGCACCGCCTCCCCGGCGTCGAGCCGGGCCTGGATCGCGTCCCGCGCATAGCGGCGGTCGCAGTCGAGGCAGCGGACGCGCGTGGCGTTGCCGTGGAGCTCGATCACCTTGGCTGCCGGCGTGCCGGCCCGCTGGTGGAGGTCGTCGACGTTCTGCGTGATCACGGCGTCGAGGAGGCCGAGGCGGTCCAGGGTGACCAGTGCCTCGTGGGCCGCGTTCGGGCGGGCGCCCCGCATCGTCCGGTACAGCTCGCGGCCGACCGCCCAGTACCGGCGCCGGGCGGCCTCGGAGCGCATGAAGTTCGGGAAGGAGAAGTCGTCGGGGTCGTACTGGGTCCAGAGGCCGGTCGATCCGCGAAAGTCCGGGATCCCGGACTCCGTCGACACGCCGGCGCCCGTGAACGCCACGACCCGGCCGACCGTGGCCACGAGCTCGGCGGCGCGCTCGAGCCGCTCCGTGACCTCGGTCGTGAGGTGCATGCTTCGAGGAGCCTACCAGACGGCCGCCGCTCCGGAAAGGATTCCCGCCGGGTCCGGCCGGGAGCCTCGCGCCGACCCGAGCGCGTCCTGGCCGCGTCTTCCGTCCGTCCGCCGATCTCGCTGCACCATCCTGCGGCTGGGGTTGCCGGGGCGCCCGCGCGCGACCAGCCTCGTCCGTGCCGCGCTGCCGTCACCGCCTTCGGCGGCCGGCGCGGCCAGGGGGGGCCCGGCCGGGTTACAATCCACGCGAGCGATGGCGGACCCGGAGCGGGCGCTCTCCGCCCAGGAGCTCGACGCGCTCTCGCGCGAGGGCTGGTTCCACCGCGATGCGGTGCTGGGCACGGCCGGCGGGACGGCCGTGCGCGACCTGATCGAGGCGCTCGCCGCCGCCGGGGGTCTCCGGCCGGCGGGCATCCAGCGGAAGAGCGCGGTCGAGTTCGAGCCCGCCATCCGGGGCGACGCCATCGCGTGGATCGGGCCGGCGCTGCCGGCCGCGCTCCGCCCCCTCCACGCCTGGTTCCTGGCGCTCCGGGATGCGCTGAACCGGCGCGCGTACCTGGGCCTCGACGGCCTGGAGATCCAGGTCGCCCGCTACCCCGGCGACGGCGCATGCTACCGGCGCCACCGGGACGGCCGGCCGGCAGCGCCCGGCGAGCAGCCGGCCCGGCGGATCACTGCCATCTACTACGCCAACCCGGGCTGGCGGCCGGAGCACGGGGGGCAGCTCCGGCTCCATCTCGCGGGCGGACCGGTCGACCTCGATCCCATCCTGGATCGTGCGGTCGTGTTCCTGAGCGAGGAGGTCCTCCACGAGGTGCGCCCGGCCTTCGCGCCACGGCGCGCCGTGACCGCGTGGTTCCGCGCCCGGGACGCGCTCGGCCGCTGAGGGGCCGCCCGGCCGCCCCCGGCGGCGCCCGCGCGGCGCCCGCGCTCGCCGGGGACGACCGCGTCTCCGGCCGGCGGGAACACGGCGACGACCGCGCGGGCCCGCTCGGTCACCGCGCGCGCCGCCGGCCATCGCTCGTCACCGGCGCCGCGCCGCGGCCGGCCCGAGCCTCCGGACCGCGCCGGCCACCAGCGATCGGGCGAGCGGGACGCCGAGCGCGCGCGCCGTCGTCACGAACGCCAGCCCGTACGGGACCAGGACCACCAGCGCGGTCAGGATGGGCGGCCATGCCGGCTGGTCCCAGAGCGCCGGGCCCGCGCCGGCGGCGATCGGCGCCGCCGCGCCGAGGAGGCGAAGCAGAACCAGCTTGACGGCGACTCCCACGGCAGCGGCCACCGCGGCGCTGGCCCAGAGCCGCGCGAGCAGCGCCCGCGCGACGGCGACCGGGCCGATCGCGGCGCCGAGCCGCCGGCGGAGGAGCACCAGCTCGAGCCAGGCGGTCAGGCCCGTCGCGAGCGTGAGGCCGGCCGCGCCGACGTCGCGGGACACGCCGAGGCGGGGCGGCAGCCACAGCGCGGCGCCATAGGCCAGCACCGCGCCCGTCCCCACCCGGATTGCCGCCGCCCAGAGCGGCGTGCGGGTGTCGTGGCGCGCGTAGAAGGCGGAGCTGTAGAGGCGCGCCATCGTCCCGGCCGCCAGCCCGACCGCGGCTCCCGCCAGCAGGAGCCACACGTACCGCGTGTCGGCCGCGGTGAAACGGCCCGTCTGGAGGACCGCCCCGGCGACCACGTCCCCCAGGACCGCCAGCGCGGCCGCCGACGGGACCACGAAGAACGCGATCCGCTCGAGGCCCGCGCGCATCCGCGCCCGGAGCTCGTCGGCCCCGCCCGCCTCCGGGCTGCCGACGCGGGCCAGCTCGGGCAGCTCGGCCGCGGACACCGCCATGCCGAACAGGCTCACCGGCAGGAGGTACAGGGCCTGCGCGTAGCTCAGGGCCGCGACGGCGCGCTCGGAGATGAGGGAGGCGTACGCCAGGTCCACGTACGCGCTCACCTGGACGACGCCGCGGCCGAGGACCACCGGGCCCAGGTTGCGGAACACGCGCCGCACCTGGCGATCGGCGAGGGTGAGCCGCGGCCGGAACTCGATCAGGAGGGCGCGCACGACCGGCGCCTGGACCAGGCACTGGAGCGCGCTCCCGAGCACCGCGCCGTAGGCGACCTGGACGACGAGCCGGGACGGCTCCGCCCGGCCGCCCCAGCCCACCAGCGCCGCGATGATCGCCAGGTTCCAGACCACGGGGGCCACGTAGGCGAGCAGGAAGCGCCGGTGGCTGTTGAGGACCCCGAGACACCACGCGGACAGCACGAGACAGCCCGTGCCCGGGAACAGGATCCGCACCAGCTGGATCACCAGGACGCGGGTCTCGCCCCGGAAGCCCGGGGTGACGACGTCGACCAGCACGGGCGCGAGGAGCAGCCCGAGGGCGACCAGCACGGCGACGGCGAGCGTGAGCACGGCGAACACCGCGGACGCCACGCGGTCCGCCTCGAGGCGCGCCTGGCGCCCGAGGAGCCCCGCGTACACGGGGATGAAGGACGCCGACAGCACGCCCTCGCCGAGCAGGTTCTGGAGGGCGTTCGGGATCCGGAGGGCGGCCTTGAACGCCGCCGCGGCCGGCGAGTTCCCGAGGTAGTGCGCGAACACGCGCTCCCGGACCAGCCCCGCGACCCGCGAGGCGAGGATTCCCGCCGCGACCAGGAACGCGCTGCGGCCGCCGCGGCGGGGATGGCCGCCGGTCACGCCTCCATCCTACCCGGCGGCGCCGGACGCCCCCCCCGGCCGGCTCGACCGGCCACCGGGACGAGGCGGCCCGGCCGGCGCCGTGCCGCGCCGCGCGTCACCGCCGCGGCCGCCGCGTTCCTGGCCGGGGGTGCCGCGCCGCGAACTCGAGCATGGTGGCCGCGGCCAGCTGCCCGGCGTGGCAGGCGTCGTCGAGCCGGATGTGCTCGTCGGGGGCGTGCGCGCGGCTTCCCACGTAGCCCACGCCCGGCAGCTTGACCACCGGCGTCCCGCAGGCCGTGTAGAACCCGGTGGTGGAGGACCCCGGCGCCCACGGGAAGACGCCGGGCTCCCGGCCGTACACCTCGCGACAGGCGGCGATGGCCGCCCGGGCGATCGGCGCCGTGACCGGCGTGGCGCCCGGCTCGAACATGCTGTGCGGGATGACCTCGACGTCGCCGAATCCCGCTCGCCGCAGGTGCGCCCGGAGGCTCGCGAGGACGCGCCGGGGCCGCTGCCCCGGGAGCAGCCGGAAATCGAGCTTCGCGGCGGCCCAGGCGGGATTGATCGTCTTGCTCCCCTCGCCCGTGTAGCCGCTCAGGAGGCCGTCGATGTTGCAGGTGGGCGCGTAGCAGTAGGCCCGCAGCCGGTCGAGCCGTGTCCGTCCGCCCAGGACCGCCCGGGCGCCGTAGACCCGGCGGTACACGATCGGGTCGAACGGGTTCCGCGCGAGGTGCGCGAGCGCCTCCCGGGACGGCCGGGCCAGCCCGTCGTAGAACCCGGGCAGCCGCACGCGCCCGCGGGCGTCGCGGATCGCGGCGAGCGCCGCCAGAAGCCGCCAGGCCGGGTTCGGGATCACCGCGGCGAGCGAGCTGTGATGGTCGACCGCAGCCGTGCGGGTGCGGAGCTCGACGTAGAGGATCCCCTTGTTCCCCATGAACAG
>DASRDR010000147.1:0-3836 GCA_035652475.1 Candidatus Methylomirabilota bacterium
GTTCGAGGTCGCCTTCTCGCGCCGGATGTGCTGCTCGCGGGTCTGGAGGGTGAGCACGAACCCGCGGTGGCCGTCCCGGTCCACGGTGGCGCCCACCAGCCGGCCCGGCATCCGCCGGACCAGCTCCTTGCGGCAGGCGAAGAGGCCGAGGTAGGGCCCGCCGAAGCTCAGGTGGTTCCCGAGGCCCTGCCCCTCGCCGACGACGATGTCGGCGCCGGCCTCCCCCGGCGGACGCAGGAGCGCCAGGGCGACCGGATCGACGCTCACCACGAGCAGCGCCCCCTGCCCGTGCGCGATGGCCGCCGCCTGGTCCAGATCCTCCAGGCAGCCGAAGAAGTTCGGGTACTGGACGATCACGCAGGCGGTCTTCCCGCTGACGGCCTTCCGGAGCGCGTCGAGGTCGGTGACCCCCTCCGTCCACGGCACGATGCGGATCGGCAGCCCCGGGCCGGCGCAGTACGTCGCGACGACGCGCCGGGCCAGCGGCGACACCGCGCCGGACACGACGATCCCCGCCCGGTCGGTGGTCCCGTGGGCCATGAGCGCCGCCTCGGCGAGGGCGGAGCCGCCGTCGTACAGGGACGCGTTCGTCACGTCCATGCCCGTCAGCTCGCAGATCATCGTCTGGTACTCGTAGATCGAGCGCAGCGTGCCCTGGCTCGCCTCGGGCTGGTACGGCGTGTAGGCGGTGAAGAACTCCGAGCGGAGGAGCATGTGGTTGATCATGCTCGGCACGTAGTGGTCGTAGGCCCCGCCCCCGAGGAAGGTCACGTAGCGGTCGGCGTCCGCGTTGCGGTCGGCCAGCTCCCGGAGGTGCGCGACCAGGTCGCCCTCGGCCAGCGCGGGGGGGAGCGCCAGCTCCTGCGCGAGCCGGGCCTTGGCCGGGATGCGGTCGATCAGCGTGTCGAGGTCCGGGACGCCGATGGTCCGCAGCATCGCCGCGCGCTCGGCGGGCGTCGTCGACAGGTATCGCATCGTCGGGCCGTGGCGCACGGGTCAGTGCCCTCCCGCCGACTGGACGTGCTGCTCGTACTGGGCCGCCGTCAGGAGCTTCTCCACCTCGGCGGGGTTCGACAGCTCGATGACGATCAGCCAGCCGTCGCCGTAGGGGTCCCGGTTCACGCGCTCGGGGTGCTGGACGAGCGCCTCGTTCGTCTCGACCACCACCCCGGAGAGCGGCGCGAAGAGATCCGAGACCGCCTTCACCGACTCGACGACGCCGAACGTCTGCATCTGGGTCACGCGGGCCCCCGTCTTCGGCAGCTCCACGAACACGACGTCGCCGAGCTGCTCCTGGGCGTACTGCGTGATCCCGACCCGGGCGCGGGGCCCCTCGACTCTCGCCCACTCGTGCTCGCGGGTGTAGCGGAGGTCTGCCGGATACGTGGCCATGACGTCTCCTATCGCTTGACGCGCGGGGGATGGAACGGCGTCTTCACGACGCGGGCGGCGTGGCCGCGGCCGCGCACCTCGACGGCGAGCGGGGTGCCCACCGCGGCGCGCGCGGCGGGCACGTACCCGATCCCGATGTAGCGGTCGACGGACGGGCCGTACGAGCCGGAGGTCACGTCCCCGATCGGGGCGCCGGCGTCGAGGATGCGGTAGCCGTGCCGCGGGACCGCCCGCTCCACCATCTCGAAGCCGACCAGCCGGCGCCGCGGCCCCTCGGCCCGGACCTGCTCGAGCGCCGCCCGGCCGACGAAGTCGCCCTTCGCCGGCTTGACCACCCAGCCCAGGCCCGCCTCGAGCGGGTTGGTGGTCTCGTCGATGTCGTTGCCGTACAGCGCGTACTTCATCTCGAGCCGGAGCGTGTCGCGCGCGCCGAGCCCGATCGCCGCCACGCCGTCCGGCTTCCCCTCGGCGAGGAGGCGCTCCCACACCCGCTCCGTCTCGCCGGCCGGCAGGTACAGCTCGAACCCGTCCTCGCCGGTGTACCCGGTGCGCGAGATCACGGCCGGCACCCTGGCGACCCGGCCGCGCGCGCAGCGGTAGTACCCCAGCCGCGTGACGTCGAGGTCGGCCAGCCGCCCGACCAGCGCTTCGGCCCGCGGGCCCTGCACGGCGATGAGGCCGGTCTCCTCGCTCACGTTCCGCGCGTCGACGGCGCCGTCGAGCCGCGCGGTGAGCCAGGCCCAGTCCTTGTCGATGTTGCTCGCGTTCACGGTCATCAGGTAGTGGTCGGCGTCCAGGCGCGCGAGCGTGAGATCGTCCACGATGCCGCCGGTCTCGGTGCAGAGGAGGGAGTACTGCACCTGGCCGACCTCGAGCGCGGCCACGTCGTTCGTGGTGAGCCGCTGGAGCGCCCGGCCCGCCGCGGGGCCGCGGAACTCGAACTCCCCCATGTGGCTCACGTCGAAGCAGCCGACGGCGCTCCGCACGGTCCGGTGCTCCTCGACGATGCCGGCGTACTGGACCGGCATGTCCCAGCCGCCGAACGGGACCATCCGGGCCCCGAGACGCACGTGAGCCGCGTGGAGCGGAGTACGCTTCAGGGCGCCGGCCTGCTGGGTCACCGGGGGCGTTCCTCTCGGGTACGGAGGGTGCGCAACGCGCGGATATTATCCTCTCCGCCCCGGTGGTTTTCAACCGCGCGGCGGGCCCGGGCGGCCGCCCTCACGGCGCCACGTCCACCTCGATCTCCTCCGGATCGCTCTCCTGGTCCTCGTCCGTCCGGAGGGAGACGACCACCCGCTTCCGGCCCGGGCGCTCGAACCACACCGGCACGATCAGCGTCCCCGCCTCCTCCCCGAACGCCCGGGCGACGACGTCGATGGCCCGCTCGGTCGTGCTCCGGCGCGTGCCGTCGAGGTCCTCGAGGACCTGGCGCACCGCGACGACGTTCCCCCGCGGCGCCGCGTACTCGATGCGGAGCTCGCCGGATCGCCCGGCGGCCAGCGGCGCCGGGACGGTGACCCGGAGCACGCGCGGCAGGTCGCGCGCATCCGCCCCCGCGTCCTGGGGAGCCGCCGGCCGCGGGGCCGCCCCGGCCAGCCCCAGCGCCAGGGCCACCGCAACCAGGCGCGCCGCGGTCACCGGCGCCCGCCCGCGCGCGCCTCGGGCGGCAGCCGGCCGGCCACCAGACGCGCGAGCTCCGGGTCGAGCTCCGCGAGCCGCGCGTGCACCGCCCGCGCGCGCGCATGCTGGCCGGCCCACGCGTAGGCCTGCGCGAGCCCGGCCCGCGCGACGGCGGCCCGGGGTTCCCGCTCGGCCACCTCGCGGAAGTAGTCGACCAGGGCGCCGGCGGCCCCGTGCGTCCGGGCGTGCTCGAGCACCGCGACCGCCTCGGCCCGCCGGCCGGCGGCGACGAGGGCCCGCGCGTAGCCGAGCCGCAGCCCCACGCGCGCGGGCGCGGCGGCGAGGGCGGCCTCGTAGTGCGGGAGGGCCTCCTCCGCGCGGCCGAGCCGGACGAGCGCCAGGCCGATGTACTCGTGCGTCTGGACCAGGTCCGGCGCGAGCTCGAGGGCCCGCGTGTACTCCGCGGCCGCCTCCTCGTACCGCTCGTGGTTGGCGAGCCAGTTCGCCCAGCTCACGTGGCACAGGACGCACTCGGGCGTCGCGCGGGCCGCCGCCGCCCACAGCGAGCCCACGTCCGCCCAGACCGCCTGCTGCCGCCAGGTGAGCCCGGCCGACGCCAGCAGCGCCGCGGTGACCCCGCTCCCGACCACGAGCGTCCGCCACCTCCGGGAGCGGTCCGCCCCCGAGGCGCCGGACCGGCGGCCCGCGGCCGCCACCTGGACCGCCCCCGCGCCGGCCAGCACGAACACCCCGACCGTCGCGAGATAGCCGTACCGGTCGGCGGTGAGCTGCGGGCCCGCGTGGACGAACGAGGTCACGGG
>DASRDR010000148.1:0-11113 GCA_035652475.1 Candidatus Methylomirabilota bacterium
TAGTGGACGACGGCGTCGAACGGCTCCTGGAGGTTCACGCCCTCGCTGAGGCAGTCGGTGCAGACGAGGACGCGCCGGGGCGCCCGGGCGAGGTCGGCCACGCGCTGCTCCCGGTCGGCGGGCGGGAGCAGGCCGGTGACCGCGGCGACCGTCGTGCCCTCGAGCCGCTCGCCGAGGTGCCGGGCCACGTATTCCGCCGTCGGGATGAAGCGGCAGAAGACGATCGGCTGGTGACCGCGCGCCTGGAGGTCCCGCACGAGCTCGGTGACCAGCTGGAGCTTGGCGTCCCCGGCGCCGGCCAACGCTCCTGCCTCGCGCGCGAGCTCCCGGAGCCGGCGCCGGTGCCGCTCGGGGTCGCCCGCGTGCTCGCCGATCTCGCCGCCCGGGGCGAGGTCCCCCTGCTCGGTCCCCTCCGGGCCCTCCAGGTCCAGGACGTCACGCGCGCCGACCTCGTCGGCCTCCTCGGCCCCGGCCGTCTCGGCGACCCGCGCCCGCTCGCGCAGCGTCGCGGCGGCGGCTTCCGGGCTCGACGCCAGCGCGCGCAGGAGCGCCAGCGCCGACCACCAGCGGATCCGCTGGCGATGACGGCTCCCGTCCGCCGGGTCCGCGACGGTCTCGCGCGCGTAGGCGAGCACCCGGTCGAACAGCCGCCGGTACTCCGGCGTGAGCCCGTACCCGCGCTCGATGTCCGGGGCGCGCCGGGGGAACGGCGTGTCGGTCTGGAGGTAGTGCTCGATGTCGGCCCGGCGCCGCTGGACGAGGTGCCGGGCCAGCTGCCGGCGCAGCGGCTCGCGCTCGGGGCCGGCCAGGTCGTCGGGCAGCGCCGCAAAGTCCGGATCGAGCAGGCCCAGCAGCGCGCGGAACTCGTCGTCCTTGCCGCTGTGGGGCGTGGCGGTGACCAGGAGCAGGTGGCGGTCCCGGGCCGCCGCCAGGCCCCGCAGGAGCTCGTACCGCTGGTGGCGCGCCGTCCGGCCCTGCGGGGCCGCAGCCACGCAGCCGTGCGCCTCGTCGACGATCACCAGCTCGGGGCACGTGCGGAGGAAGTCCCCGCGCCGGCGGTCCGCCTTGACGAAGTCGGTGGACACGATCGTGAAGGGATGCCGCTCGAACAGGGACTCGTTCAGCGCGCACGCGCGCTCGAGCCGGGTGGCCGTGCTCGGCAGCACCAGCTCGGCCTCCACGTGAAAACGCGCCAGCTCGGCCTGCCACTGCTCCGCCAGCGGCGGCGGGCAGAGCACGACGAGCCGCCGGATCTCGCCGCGGTCCAGGAGCTCCCGGGCGACCAGGCAGGCCTCGATCGTCTTGCCCACCCCGACGTCGTCGGCGATCAGGAGCCGCACCGGATCGAGCCGCAGCGCCATCAGGAGCGGGACGAGCTGGTAGGGCCGCGGCTCGACGTCGATCCGCCCGAACGAGCGGAACGGGCCGGCACTCGACCGGAAGCCGAGGCGGAGGGCGTCCCGCAAGAGCCGGCAGGACCGGTGGTCCCCGACGTGGGCTGGGCTCGGGAGCGAGAAGCGGGCGGGCTCGACCGGCTCGAGCGGGAGGTAGATCCCGGTCACCTCCTCGTCCGAGCCGCCGAGCGGGCGGAGGACCAGGAGGTCCCCGGCCGACTCCGGGAGCACGACCCACTCCCGCCCGCGGGCCCGGACGAGCGTCCCCGGCGCCATCACGGGCGCGTCCGCCCCGGCAGTCGGTCGCACGCCGCGCCGCGCGTTTCCGCCGCCCGCGTGGCCGGGCGCCCGGCGGCGCATTGCCGGCCGACATGGCACCGACTAAGATGAGCGGCGTGAGCGAGCGGGCGGTCAGCCTGTCGGAGGCGCGCCGGTCGCTCCCGGCACTCCTCAGCCGGGTGGCCGAGCGCGGGGAGTCCGTCGTGATCGAGGCGGGCGGGAAGCCCCTGGCGCGCCTCGTCCCCGTCGAGCCGGGGACCCGGCCGAGCCTCGCCGCCGTCCGGGGCTGGCTCGACGATGACGACCCGTTCTTCGCGGCGGTCGACGCCATCGTCGCCGCGCGCCACCGCCGCCGGCCTCGGCGCATGCCCATGCCCCCGACGCGACGCCGGCGCTAGCCGGTGTACCTGCTCGACACGAACGTCCTCAGCCACGCGATCCGGCGTCGGCCGCCGCCCGCGCTCGTCGCGCGGCTGCGCGAGCACGCGGCGACGCCTCTCTTCACCTCGTGCGTCTGCGTGATGGAGCTGCGCCACGGCGCGATGCGCCGGGACGAGGGCGGCGCGCTCTGGTCCAGGATCGAGCGGGACGTGCTCACCCGCGTCGGGATCCTGGGCATCGATCCGGAGATCGCCATCATGGCGGGCGACGTCATGGCCCGGCTCTCCGCGACCGGCCGCCGGATCGACGTCGAGGACGTGCTCATCGGCGCGACCGCCCTGGCGCGCGGTCTGACCGTCGTGACCAACAACCTCGATCACTTCCGCCGGATCCCGCGGCTGACGGTCGAGGACTGGACCGCGTAGCCACGTCGCGGGGGCTCTGCCCTCGCGGAGGGTCGCCGCGGCGAGACCGCAGCAGCCGCTCGCCGACGGCTTCGCTCCGTGTCTCTTCCGGGAGGGACGTCCTTCGGAGTGTGGGAGGCGCACGGACCCCGACCGCCGGGACGGCCGGCGCCTGCCGTCATCGGCCAATACCCCCGGGGCCGAACACGTTCGGATAGCGCGCCAGCGTGGCCGCCCAGTCGCCGTCGGCGGCGAAGCGGATGACCAGGTAGCCGGCGTCCTCGAGGCGCGCCTGCTGGGCCGCATCGCGCGCGCGGCGCTCCGGGTAGTCGTGCGGCGGGCCGTCCACGTAGACCGCGACGTGCTCCGCCTCGTAGAGGAAGTCGGGGCGCGTGCCGTCGAGCAGCGGCTGCGCGTGCGTCGGCAGTCGATGCCCGCGCGCGTCCAGCTCGTCGAGCCACCGCCGCTCGAGCGCGGAGCCGGCCTGCCGCCGGAGCGCGGCCAGGTGCTCCGCGCGGGAGCGCGGGCCCGGCGACACGGTGACCGTCGCGCGCGACAGCGCGAGCAGGAGGGGCCGCACGCGCTGCCGGTCGAGCACGCGGTGGTCGAGCTGGTTCGTGTAGCTCATCAGGCAATCGTAGCAGGCGGCCTCGCACGGCTCGGGAGAGCGCGGGCTCCGCCCCAGGTCGGCGCCCGTGTCCGGGTCGAAGTGGCACAGGCGCAGCGCCTCTCGCGCCACCTCGCCCAGGGCGTGCGGGTCCTCGACCAGCCGTCGCAGCACGCCCGCTCCGCCCTCGGCGGACTCGTAGAGCAGGAGCGTCCGGCGGGTGTCCGGATCCGGCAGCGCCTCCGCCGCCAGCTCGGCGTCCTCCAGCTGGTAGCGCACCTGGATGGCCGTCTTGAGCGCCGCCTGGAGGGAGGCCATCACGCCGGCATCCAGGGCGGCCGCCGGGGTGACCAGCAGGCAGTTGCGCCGGTCCTCGACGAACGGGATCACCGTCGCGACCCTGGGCCCGAGCCCGTCCTCCTCGTCCTCCGGGTCCTGCTGGTTGCGCGCCCAGAAGCCGCGCTCGACGTCGAGCACGAATCCCTGCCGCCCCTGGCGCGTGGCGGCCCGCCAGCCGAGATTGATCCGCCAGAGGGTCGCCGCCCCGCCGTAGGCGAGGCGCGCCAGCTCTCCCTCGGCGGACGTGACCACCGCGGTGCGGCAGGCGGGCACGCCCCCGTGCTCGGCGAAGCGGATCCCGCTCCGCACGTCGTAGCCGAGGCGCAGCCGCTCCTCCTCGTCGCAGTTGATCTTGTCCCGCCGCCGCGTGCTGACGTTCTGGAGGCGGAACAGTCGCGTCATCGCCGGCGGCAGGGCCGCGCCGCAGCCCTGGCACAGATCGGGACCGGGGTCGCCCTCGCAGGGATGCATGTATCCGCACCCGGCGCACCGCTTCGCGGAGACCGTGACGACCGGCTCCTCGTTGGGCTGATCCGGCACCGGCAGGATCACCTTGTGGATCAGGTACCGGGAACCCTCGTGGTACACGATCGCGCGGGGGCCGAACTCCGAGATGGCGAGGAACCGCGGTCGCGTCAGGAACTCGTCGCGCCCCGTCCGCGTCCGCCGGGCCGGGATGTAGGCGGAGAGCGGGAGGCGCGGGAAGCTGTACCCGGGCAGGAAGCCCTCGCTCGCGAAGTACCGGTAGCTGTAGAAGTCGGACTGGGCGATGTTCTCCGCCCGGGTCAGGAGGTCGATCTGGGTCTCGGCCTCCTGGCGGAGCCGCTGCGCCTGCAGGCGCTGCGCGGGCGGGCGCGAGTGGTCCAGGATGATGCGGTGCTGGCGCTCGCGCTGGGCCAGCGCCGCACGGTAGAGACTGCGCCACCGCTCGCACGCCCGCTCGAAGGCGAGCGGCAGCTGCGCCAGGGTCTCGTCGAGCCAGGTGTCGGTCCACCAGTCGGTGGCGGCCAGCTCGGTGCGCAGGGCGTCGAGGACGTGGGCCGCCCGCGCGCGGGCGCGCCGACGCGCCCCTTCGTCCTCCAGGTCCGCCCGGACGGACGGCAGGAGCGCCAGGGTCGGCGGATCGCCGGTGACGTCCAGGATGTCCGTGAGGGAGCGCCCGAGGTCACGCCCGCTCACCGCGAGCCAGATCGCGTAGACGTGGGCCCGCACGAGGTCCTCGTTGAGGAGGTCGAGGCGCGGCGGCATGACCATGCCCGCCACCATCTGCTCGGGCCGGTTGAAGAAATACTGGTCGTGGGAGCTGCCGGCCGCGCAGTAGGTGAACACCAGGGCCGGCTGCCCGCTGCGGCCGGCGCGGCCGCTCCGCTGGGCGTAGTTGGCGGGCGTCGGCGGGACATTCCGGAGATTGACGACGTTCAGCTCCGCGATGTCGACCCCGAGCTCCATGGTCGGCGAGCAGAACAGGATCGGGAGCGCTGCGGCGCGGAACCGCTCCTCCCGCTCGCGGCGGGAGTGGTAAGGCACCTGCGCCGTGTGCTCCCGGGCCTCGAGCCCGTGGAGCTCGTTGACGGTGGTCCGGTAGAACCGCACGAAGAAGGGATTTGTGCGGCCGCCGCCGGGGGGCGGGTTCGGGACGCGGATCGGGTCGTGGAACGCGGCGGTGCCGTCGCCGGCGTGCCAGCGAAGCGCGGCGGCGGGGACCTGGTAGCCCGGGGCAGGGTCGTCCGGCGCCTCGACCGGCTCGACGAGCCCCGCCTCGCGCAGGGCCCGCAGGAGCTGGCGTAGCACGAGCTCGGTCTCGTCGAGCGAGAGGTCGACGCGCCGGGCCCGGAACACCCGCCGGAGGAACTGCCCGAAGAGGCCCCGCGGAGAGAGGCACACCATCCCGGAGACGTCGCCGTCGCGCCGCGCCCGCGGATAGACGACCGTCGCCAGCTCGGGCAGCTCGTTCTCGTCGAGGCCCCAGGGCGCGATCAGGCGCTGCTGGCTCCGCTGCTGGATCTGCTCCCACGTCTCACGATCGAGCACGTCCACGCGGATCGCCAGGTCCCGGCGCATGTGGTCGAGGAGGGCGCGCGCGACGTGCCGCCGGGTGTCGGGCGGCGCCCCGGCCAGCGCGGGATGGCCCTGCCACACGTCCTCGGCCGCGCACAGCTCGTCCAGCGACGCGTACTCGATCTCGAGCAGCCCGCACTGCTCGAGGTTCGGCGACATGATCCGCCAGCCCCGCCGCAGGTCGCGGTACAGCCGATAGCCCAGCACGTCCCGGAGCGTCCGCTCGGTCTCCGCCCGCGCCTGGAAGCGCCAGGTGGCATCCACGGCGTAGGTCTCGAACGGCAGCGCCAGGGCGTCGAACACGCGCTGCTTCAGCACGTCGTGGGACAGGCCGTCCGGGCCGGCCGCCACGCACGCCCGGTACAGCGCGGCCCGCAGGATGCCCACCTCCACGAAGTCGTTGAAGTGCCCCGCCTGGAGCGAGGCGTCCTGCCGGTTGTCGGTGAAGCTCAGGAGCTTCCGGGCCCGTTCCGGCAGCGTCTCGTCGCGCCGGAGCTGGCGGATCGCCGAGAGCCCGAGCGTCGTCGTGGCCGTGCTGCGGCCGCCGGAGCCGATGACGGCCAGCTTCGTGAGGTCCGAGGTGATCCGGGTCCCGTAGCTCACCCCGCACCGGAGGCAGAAGCGGAAGGGCGACGGCACCCAGTGGACCGGGAGGCCGTCGTCGCGCCAGCGCCCGTCCGGGGCCAGGCGAACCAGCCGGGGGAGCATCTCCCGGCGGGCGGCCCGCACCCGGCGCTGCCCGCGCACCTCCTCGAGCCAGTCCTCGGGCAGGCGGTCGAGCTGGGCGGCGACGTCCTCCGGCCACGGGCTGGCCATGCTGAGGTACAGGTATCCCGGCTCCCCGTCGGCCCGGTCGTACGGGTCGCTGATGTCGCGGGCCTCGTACACGGCCGCCGGCCCGTCGCCCCGGCGGCTCACCGCGTAGTACTCCTGACCGCACTCGCGGCAGAACGCGAGCGGGAGGAGCACCCGGTCGCGGTCGCCGGGAACGAACTGCTGGGCGAAGACGGTGAGGTGCCGCTCGGTCTCGGGCTCGAGCGAGGCCCACACCGTGTGGCCGCGGCTGATGAACTGGTGGAGGCGGAACGCGAACGCCGGGAACCCGGTCACCGGATCGCGCTCGGCCCGGTACGCGCCCAGGAGCCACCGCTGGATCGCCGCCGCGCAGCGCTCCTCGTCGAGCCCCGTCGCCATCGAGAGCTCGTGCGCGGCGCCGCCCTCCCCCCCGAGGCTCCGCGGCCGGCTCCGCACCAGTCGCCCCGTCCCGGCCTCGCGCTCCACGCCGAACGCGCTCTCGATCCAGGACGACAGGGGGTGGGCGATCAGCCCGGCGTGATCGGTCGGCGGCTCCAGGTACGGGTCGGCGACCGCCGCTCGCAGTGCCGCCGCGAAGGCTGGATCGCCCGGCGCCGGCTCCGGCGTGGCCCGGCGAAGCGTCTCGGCGATCACGTCCTCCGGGCGCACGGGGGTGCCGAAGAGCATGGAGGCGACCCGCGCGACCTCTGCCCGACGCTCCTCCGACGTGCCGGTTCCGCCCAGCGTGGCGGACGTGCCGACGCACTGGAGGGCGAACGCCTCGAAGAGCTCCCGCGCCCGGCGGACCAGGAACGCGACGTCCGCGCCCTGGCGCCCGCGATAGGTGTGGAGCTCGTCCAGCACCATGAAGCGGAGACCCCGGGCGCCGCGGACGAGGGCCGCTTCCCGCGGCCGGGTCAGCAGGAGCTCCAGCATCACGTAGTTCGTGAGCAGGATGTCGGGCGGGTCCGCGATGATCGCCTGGCGCTCCGCGTCGCCCTCCTGCCCCGTGTACTGGGCGAAGCGCACCGGGCCGCGCCGGTCGGGGTAGCCGTCGCCCAGGAACTTGCCGAGCTCCCCGTGCTGGCTGTTGGCCAGCGCGTTCATCGGATAGACGACGATCGCCTGGATCCCGCGCCCCGCGCCCTGGCGAAGGACGTGATCGACGATGGGGATCACGTAGGCCAGACTCTTGCCCGAGCCGGTGCCCGTCGTGAGCACGTACGAGCGGCCCGTGCGTCCCGTCCGGACGGCCTCCGCCTGGTGCCGGTGCAGCCGGAGCGGCCGTCCCTGCCCCCCGGGGGCGGCCTTGTCCAGACGGAAGATCCGGGCGCACTCCGGGTGGAGCACGCCCTCGGCGACCAGCTGGTCGATCGTCTCGCCCGGCTCGAAGGAAGGGTTCAGCTGGACGAGCGGGTCCGGCCAGAGGAGCCCGGCCGCCAGGCGCTCCTCGACGTGGGCGCGGACTCGGTCGTCCGCGACCCGGAAGAAGCTCGTCAGGAAGGCGTGGTAATCCTCGATCAGCTGCCGCCGGAGCTCGAAGACGTCCATCGCGCCCCCCGCCCCCTCAGGGTCGCCTGCGGCGATGCGGTGTCCGACCCGCCACTCAGTGGCTAGCGCTCACGCCAATACGCTCTCCGCGAAGACCCGGATCAGGATCCTCCCGTCTCCCTGGTGGTCCGTTCCGCCTCGGAGGACGCTACTGCTCCATCGACGACGCGCTCAGGCCTTTCCACTCGGTCAGCATCGAGCGCACGCTGCCGTCGGCGGCCGCCGTGTGCTCCACCACCACCAGCACCGCGTTCAGCCGGGCCAGCTTCCCGGTGTGCGGCGCCTGGTACGTGCACGAGGCCGCGAACCGGAGCCCGCCCTCCGGCGTCACCGTGCCCACGCCGTGGCCGTTCCAGATGGCGCCCTCGCCGTCCTGCGTGTGGATCATCCCCTGGCCCTCGCCGTAGAGCTGGCCCGGCACGCGCTCGAACACCTCGTAGGTGCCGAAGCCCCGGTACGGGACGCCGTAGACGGTGCCGTCCGCCTCGAACGAGACCTCCATCTTGAGGTAGCGCGGGTCCCCGCTCTTGAGCGTTCGCCGGCCTGTGACCCGGCCCCGCTCCTCGCCGATCCTGTCACCCAGCATCGCGTCGCCTCCTCCGGTACGTTCTGGACTCGCCGAGTATGGCCCGCCGCCGGCGGCGCCGACAAGGCCGGTCGCGGCCGGCCCGGTCGGCCGCCCCCGGGGCCCGGGGAGCGACTGCCCGTGCGCCGGGGCGAGCGCGTGGGGAGCGGAACGCGGCCCCGGCCGCGCGCCGGGGGGCGCGCGCCGATACCGCCACGGGCTGCTGAGCGCCGCGCGCCGCGGCCCCTGGGACCGGCGCTCGTCCCCTGCGATCGGCCCGAGCCCGAGCCGGCGCCGGCATGGCCGGGCGACCCCGCCCCGCCCGGTGCCGCCCGGGAGTCCCCCGCGCCGGGGCGCCGTTGCGACGAGCGCGAGGGCGCCAGCCGCCGCGCTCGTCCCGGAGGTGCGGCCCGGGCCCGGCGATCGGCTGGACGACGCGCCGAACTGCCCCTATCGTATGGTCCGATGGGGCCCGAGGGCGTGCGCCGGCACCGGCTCCCGCGCGTGCGGGGGCCGGGCGTCGGCGAGCTCGCGCAGGCGCCCTGCCGCCTTCCCGACCGATCCGCCGCGGCCGATGGCTCAGGTGCCCTGGACACTGCCGGGCTCCGAGCGGGCGCGGGGGGCCGCCCCTCGCGGTCCCGCGCGGCCGGCGGCCCGAGCGGCGGGACCGCCCCGGAGGCCCGCCGGGGGTCCCGCGGCTCGCGCGACGCGGCCGGGGGCGTCGCCGGCGGAGATCCCCGCATCCCGACAGGAGGACGAGGTGAAGAGAGAGCGATCCTGGGGTAGGTCCTCGATGCTGGCGTGCCTGCTCGCCGCCGCCGGCCTGGCCGCCGGCGCCGGCCTGGCCGTCGCCCAGTCGGACGAGCTGGTGGTGGTGCTCCCAGGCGGCACGCTCGAGAAGGTGCTCCGCAGGAGCTGGGTCGAGCCGTTCGAGAAGAAGACCCACGCCAAGGCGACGGTGGTGACGGGCCTCACGATGGAGAACCTGGCGAAGCTGCGCGCCCAGAAGGGCAACCCGCAGATCGACGTCGTGATCTTCGACCCGCCGGGGGCCATCCCGGCGGCCAACGAGGGCCTGCTGGAGAAGCTCGACCCCGCGCGGATCCCCAACCTCCGGGACCAGTACCCGTTCGAGATCCAGAAGCACGGGTTCTTCGCGACCGACTGGCTGTCGAACCAGGTGCTGGCCTACAACACGAAGTACGTCAAGGAGCCGCCGAAGTCCTGGGCGGACCTCTGGAAGCCCGAGTACAAGGGCAAGGTGATCCTGCCCGACATCAGCACGTCTCACGGCGTCTTCTTCGTGAGCATCGTCTCGAAGATGGAGACGGGCAACGACCTCTACAACACTGACGCCGCCTACGCGAAGCTCAAGACCCTCCGGCCGAACGTCCTCACCCTCTGGACGAGCCACGACCAGGTGGCGCAGCTCCTGAACTCGGGCGAGGCGTGGCTGGCCCCCTGGACGTCGGACCGGGCGCTCTCGCAGGTGGCCGCCAAGGCGCCGATCGGGCTCACCGTGCCCCGGGAGGGGCGCGATCTACTTCACCTCGCACATCGGGATCGCGAAGGGCACCAAGCGGAAGGCGCTGGCCGAGAAGTACGTCGACAACGCCATCTCGGTGGAGGCGCAGCTCACGAACGCCCGCGAGGCGTTCCTCGGGCCGGCGAACTCGAAGGTGAAGCTCACCGGCGAGCTGGCCGAGAACCTGGCGTACGGGGACAACCTGAAGAAGCTCGTGGCCCCGGACTGGAACAAGATCGACCAGCTGCGCAACGAATGGACGGAGCGCTGGAACCGGGAGATCCGGTAGCGGACCCGGACCAGGGGCGCGGCGGGGGTTCCGGGGACCGGCCCCGGAGCACCCCGCCGCGCCGCCGCCCCTCCGCACCGGCTCTCCGGTGACCTCCGGGCCCTCTCGCGGCGCCTCCCGCCCGGCGGCGGCGCGCCGGAGCGCCGGCCGGGCTCGCGGTGCACAGCGCCGGGGCCGCCGGGCCGATCGCCGGGGATCGGGCGGGGCGTGACCGAGCTCGAGCTCCGCGGGATCCGCAAGAGCTTCGGCCGCACCGTGGCGGTCGCCGGCATCGAGCTGGCGGTCGACCGCGCCGAGCTCGTGGGCGTGCTCGGCCCGTCCGGGTGCGGCAAGACGACCACCCTCCGGATCGTCGCCGGCTTCGAGCGCCCCGATCAGGGCGACGTCGTGATCCAGGGGCGGCGCGTGACGGCCCTGCCGCCGCACCGCCGGGACATCGGCATCGTCTTCCAGAGCTACGCCCTCTTCCCGCACATGACGGTCTTCCAGAACGTCGCCTACGGCCTCCGGGTCCGCGGGCTCCCGAAGACCGGGATCGCCGACCGGGTCGCCGACGCCCTCCACCTGGTCCACCTCCGCGAGCTGGCCGACCGCTACCCCCGCCAGCTGAGCGGGGGCCAGCAGCAGCGGGTGGCGCTGGCGCGGGCGGTGGTGATCCGGCCCACGGTGCTCCTCCTGGACGAGCCGCTCAGCAACCTCGACGCCCGGCTCCGGCAGGAGATGCGGGGCGAGCTGCGCCGGCTGCAGCGCCGGCTCGAGATCGCCACGGTCTTCGTCACCCACGACCAGGAGGAGGCGCTCTCGATGGCCGACCGGATCGTGGTGATGAACGCCGGGCGCGTCGAGCAGATCGGCACGGCGGAAGAGATCTACACGCGGCCCCGCACCCGGTTCGTCGCCGAGTTCATCGGGACGTGCAACTTCCT
>DASRDR010000149.1:0-30669 GCA_035652475.1 Candidatus Methylomirabilota bacterium
CCCGGACCCACGCCTGGCCGAGGTCGACCGCGTCCAGCCCGAGCTCGGCGCCGAAGTCGATCCAGCTCTCGATCGACCGCCGCCCCTCGGCGATGTCCATGAACCAGGTGCCCGGGACGCAGCTGAGCTTCACGCGCTCTCCCTCGGAGGCGGTCCGGACGCCCCCGGCCCGGCGCCGACCGCGGCGACGAGCGCTCCACCGTAGCGCCGGGGGCGAGCGCCTCCGGACCCCGGCGCGGCGGCCGCGCCTCTCTCGGCCGCTCGGCCCGGGCGACGGGGGCTCCGCGAACCGGCCCGACCGGGGCCGCCCCGCGCGCTCCCCGCTCGAGGGGCCACCTCCCCGCGGTGAGCCCAGCCGGCGGCCGGCCCGGAGACCGGGCCGCCGGCGGACCGCCGGCCCCCCCGGGGAGAGACGCCCCCCCTCTTGACCCCGGCGGCCTTTTCGGAGAATCCTTGGCGCACCGAACGACCTCGGCGTCCATCTCCAGCCCGCACCCGGACGGAGGACCCGCGCACGGCGGGGACACAGGATGGAGCAGTGTCGGACGTCCGCCGGGCCGGTGCGGCGCGCCCCCGGGCGCGCGGGCACCGACCGGCCCATGATACCGGAGCCTCCCTGCGAGTTCGCGTCGCGCACGGCACGAGGCAGTGAACCCGAACCCGACATCAGGAGAGGAGAGCCCCATGCCGGCACCGAACGTGTCCCTCAAGGAGCTGCGCCGCGTGGTCGTCGCGGCAGCGGTCGGCAACGTCATCGAGTGGTACGACTTCTACATCTTCGGCAGCCTCGCGTCCATCCTGGCCGTCAAGTTCTTCGAGAAGACCCACCCGGTCGCCGCGTTCCTCAGCACCGTCGCGATCTTCTCGGTCGGGTTCCTGATCCGCCCGCTCGGGGCGTTCCTGTTCGGCTGGCTCGGTGACAAGGTCGGGCGGAAGTACACGTTCCTCGTCACGCTCAGCGGGATGGGACTCGCGACCGCGCTGATCGGCTTCGTCCCCACCTACGCGTCGATCGGCATCCTGGCCGCGATCATCCTGTTCCTGCTCCGCCTGATCCAGGGCCTCTGCCTGGGCGGCGAGTACGGCGGCGCGATCACCTATGTCGCCGAGCACATCGCGGACGACAAGCGCGGGTACTACACCGGCTGGCTCCAGACGTCGCCGACGCTCGGGATCGTGGTCTCCCTGGCCGTCATCATCGGGACGCGGACCTACCTCGGCCAGGAGGCGTTCCAGGCGTGGGGCTGGCGGGTGCCGTTCATCATCTCGCTCCTGCTGGTCGCGATCGCCATCTACATCCGGCTCTCGCTGGGCGAGACGCCGATCTTCCAGGAGATCAAGGCCCGCGGCCGCACGGCTACCAATCCGTGGCGCGAGGCCTTCATGAGCAGCAACTTCAAGTACGTGGTGATCGCGAGCATCGTCGTCATCGGGCAGGGCTGCGTGTGGTACAGCGGCCAGTTCTGGGCGCTCTACTTCCTGCAGACGGTGAAGAAGCTGGACGTGCTGACCTCCAGCTACATCGTGGGGATCGCGCTCCTGATCGCGACGCCGACCCTGATCTTCTGGGGGTGGCTCTCGGACAAGATCGGCCGCAAGCCGATCATCCTGGGCGGGATGGCGCTCGCCGCCCTCACCTACTACCCGCTCTACTCGGCCCTGGGGACCTACGCGGAGCCCGGGAACGTCAACTACCCGATGGCGGTCCTGGTCGTCGTGGTCCTCGTCAACTACGTCGGGATGACCTACGGGCCGATCGGCGCCTTCCTGGCCGAGTTCTTCCCGGGGCGGATCCGGTACACGTCGGTCTCGGTGCCGTACCACATCGGCAACGGCTGGGGCGGCGGGCTGGTACCGATCGTCACGACCTCGATGTACCTGTCGTCGAACAGCATCGGCTACGCGCTGGTGTACCCGATCGTCGTCCCCGCGGTCGCGTTCCTCATCGCGGTCTTCGTGATGCCGGAGACGCGCAAGCACAGCATCTGGGAGGAGGGCGCGATCGAGGCCGCGCGCAGCCAGGCCTAGGCCGCGCGCGTCGTTCCGCTCCGTCCACGAGGGGGGCCTGCGGCCCCCCTCGTGCCGTCTCCGGCGACCGCGCCGGCCGGCCCGGCGCCGCCGCACCGACCGCGGCGGGCCGCGGCCGCGCCACTCCGGCTATACTGACCTTGCATGCGGTTCAAGCTGCGGCTGCTGGCCGCCATCTGGCTGCCGGTCACCGTCGTCCTCGGGATCTTCGCGTACGTCTCGGTGGGGCGGGAGCGCGCTCGGCTCGAGGCGGACCTCGAGCGCCGCGCGTGGCTCCTCAGCGAGGGGCTGAAGGAGGCGGTCGAGCCGCTGCTGGACCGCGGATCGCCGGTCCGGATGCAGCGTCTGATCGAGCGGTTCGGCTCCCGCGCGAGCGGGATCGCGGTGTACGACCGCTCGGCCGAGCTCCTGGCCGCGACCCCCGGGTGGACCGCCCAGCTCACGCCGACCCCCGGCTTCGTCGCCGACGCCCTGGTCAGCATGTCGCCCCAGCGCGGGCTCGGCACACTCGGGGGCCGCCGGACCTACTTCTACGCCGCCCCGGTCGTCGGCGGGGACCGGGCGCGGGGCGTGCTGCTCACGCTCCACGACGCGAGCCACATCGAGCGCGACGTCGACGAGCTCGTCCGGATGCAGGCCTGGCGGTACGTCGTGCTGCTGGCCGCGCTCTCGCTGGTCACGCTGGTCGTGGTCTGGCGCAGCGTCACCCATCCCCTCCGGCACCTCGCGGAATGGGCGCGGCAGCTCAGGGCCGGGAACCCGGTCCCGCCGCCGGCCCTCGCGGACGCGACGCTCTTCGAGCCGCTGGCGACCGAGATGCGCGACCTGGGCCGGAGCCTCGCCAAGGCACGGGCGGCCATGGTCGAGGAGGCGCTGCTGCGGCTCCGGGGCGAGGCGATCTGGACCGAGGAGCGGCTCACGCAGTTCGCGCGCGCGCGGCTCGGCGAGCGCCCGCTGGTCGTCGTCTCGAACCGCGAGCCGGTGACCCACGTCTGGCGCGGTCGCCGCATCGAGGCGCTGATCCCGGCCAGCGGCGTGGTCACCGCCCTGGAGCCGGTCATGCGGGCCTGCGGCGGGGTCTGGGTCGCCCACGGCAGCGGCGATGCCGACCGCGAGGTGGTGGACGAGGCGGGCCTGGTGCGCCTGCCACCGGAGGCGCCGCGCTACGCGCTGAAGCGGGTGTGGCTCTCCGAGCCGCAGGAGGCCGGATACTACTACGGCTTCGCCAACGAGGGGCTGTGGCCGCTCTGCCACATCGTGCACGCCCGGCCGACGTTCCGCGCCGAGGACTGGCGGCACTACTGCGACGTCAACGCCAGGTTCGCCGACGCGGTCCTGGAGGTGGTGGCCGACACCGCGGACCCGGCGGTGCTGATCCAGGACTACCACTTCGCCCTCCTGCCCCGCCACATCAAGGCCAAGCGCCCCGACGCCCGCATCGCGCTCTTCTGGCACATCCCGTGGCCGAACCCGGAGGCGTTCGGGATCTGCCCCTGGCAGGCGGACATCCTGGACGGGATGCTCGGCGCCGACCTGGTCGGCTTCCACACCCAGTTCCACTGCAACAACTTCCTGGAGACGGTCGACCGCGTGATCGAGGCCCGCATCGACTGGGAGCGCTTCTCGGTGGTCCGCGGCCAGCACGTGACGTCGGTGAAGCCGTACCCGATCAGCGTCGCCCCGCGGTTTCTCGAGGAGCCGCCGCCGATCAGCCGGGCCGGGCTCCTGCAGGAGCTCGGCATCGAGGTGGAGTTCCTGGGAGTCGGCGTGGAGCGCATCGACTACACCAAGGGCCTGCCGGAGCGCTTCGCCGCAATCCACCGGTTCTTCGACCAGCATCCCGAGTACCGGGGCCGCCTCACCTTCGTCCAGCTCGCCTCGCCGAGCCGCAGCCGGATCCCGCGGTACCGGCTCCTCGAGGAAGAGGTGGAGGAGCTCGCCGGCCGGATCAACGGCGCGCTCGGGGACAAGCAGTGGCGGCCCGTCCTCCTGCTGAAGGGCCACCACGACCACCAGCGCGTGTGGCCCTTCTACCGGTGGGCGGACTTCTGCATGGTCACCTCGCTCCACGACGGGATGAACCTGGTCGCCAAGGAGTTCGTCTCGGCGCGCGAGGACGGCGACGGCGTGCTGATCCTGAGCCGGTTCACCGGCGCGGCCCGGGAGCTCCGCGAGGCGCTGCTCGTGAACCCCTACGACGTGGACGAGACGGCGGAGGCCATCCGGGCCGCCGTCGAGATGCCGGCCGGCGAGCGGCGGAGCCGGATGAGCCGCCTCCGCACGACGATCCTCGAGCACAACATCTACCGGTGGGCCGGGCTCCTGCTCGGCGATCTGGCCGAGCTGCCCGGCCCCGGGGAGATTGGCGCGGGGCCGCTGCGCGACTGACTCCGGGGGCGGTCCCGGGTGGCCCGCGGCCGGCGCGGTGCGGGCCGCCGCCCGTGCCCGGTGCCGACGGTGCGGGGCGACCGTTGACGCCCCCGGAGGCCGCGGGTACGCTCAGCGCGGGGTGCGCCGGACGGCGCTCCCCGCCCCCAATCTCGCCGCGACCCGACGTCCGAAGGGAGACGCCGATGCTCGATCCGAAGACCGCCGATCAGGCCGTCCAGACCTACGTCCGGCCTCAGACGTTCCCGGTCGCGGTGCGGATGCTGCGCCCGGGCGAAGCGATCCCGGAGCGCGCGCGCCGGCCGGCGCGCGACTTCGGCAAGCTCTCGATGAACTGCCAGGTCATCGACATGGCCCGGCGGTACGGGTGGACGATCGCGCTGACGCGGGACGACAGCATCTGCTCGCTCGGCATCACGGCGCTGGGGCTCGACCGCCCGACCCACCTCTACAGCTCGGGCACGCTCTGCGAGGGCATGTACACCGCCACCAAGGAGGCCGGCGCCCGCTCCGAGGCGGCGGTCGACAAGTTCCCCCCCGGCCAGTACCAGGGGCTCCTGGTCGCGCCGCTCGAGCGCGCGACGTTCGAGCCGGACGTCGTCGTCGTCTACGGGAACCCCGCCCAGGTGATGCGCCTGACCCAGGCGGCCCTCTGGAAGACGGGCGGCCGGCTGGCGTCCTCGTTCCAGGGACGGATCGTCTGCGCCGACATCATCGTGACCACCATGCAGACCGGGCAGCCCCAGGTCATCCTCCCCTGCTCGGGCGACCGGATCTTCGGCCAGACCCAGGACCACGAGATGGCGTTCGCGATCCCCTGGGCGCGCATGGCCGACGTCGTCGAGGGGCTGGAGGGGACGCACCGGGGCGGGATCCGCTACCCGATCACGCAGTTCATGGAGTACGAGGCCAAGCTCCCCCCGCGGTACATGGAGGTGAACCGCCTCTGGGACGTCGAGCGCGGGAAGGCCCGCTACACCGGCCGCGACCACGTGGTCGCCGCCTACAAGCGGAGCTTCACCGATCGCGTCCCCGTCTACCCGATCGTCGCCTCCTTCGCGGGCACGCTGGACGGCCTCTCGATCGAGGAGTTCTGCACCTCGCCCTCGAAGGCGCTCGCGGCGATGCTCCGCTACCACGAGCGCTACCAGCCGGACGTGGTGCTCGCCTACAACGACCTCGCCAAGGAGGCCGAGGCCACCGGCTGCAAGGTGAAGTACTCGGACTACGTGGTCCCGTCGATCGAGACCCACGTCCTCCAGGAGGACAAGGGCCTCCTGGCTCGCCTGGAGGTCCCCGATCCGCGCCGGGACGGGCGCCTGCCGGCGTTCCTCGAGCTCTGCCAGGGCCTGGTGGCGGCCAAGCTCCCGACCGCCACCGGTGCGGTCGCGGTGGGCCCGTGGACGATCGCCATGCTGATGCGGAACCCGGAGGTGATGCTCCTCGACACCTTCGAGGACCCCGAGTTCATCCACGCGCTCATGCGGTTCACCACCGAGTACTGCAAGCGGTGGGGCGAGGCGATCGTGGCGACGGGGATCGGGCTCTCGTTCTCCGAGCCGACCGCGTCGATCAGCCTCATCTCCCCGGACAACTACCGCGAGTTCATCGCCCCGTACCACGCGGCGCTGGTCGAGCACTTCAAGGCCCGGAAGGTCGGCCTCACGACCCACATCTGCGGGACCACGTACCCGATCTACGAGGACCTGATCCGGTGCGGGTTCACGACGGTGTCGTTCGACCTCGACCAGCAGGCGGACCCGGCGCTGCACGTGGACCAGCTGGCACGGTTCATGGACGTGTCGCGCGGCCGCGCGGTCGCGATCGGCAATGTCGACGCGACGCTCTTCGAGCGGGCGTCCCGGGCGGAGATCGAGGCGGAGGTCCGCCGCTGCATCGCGACCGCCGCCCGGCGCTCCGGGTTCATCCTCTCCACGTCGTGCGAGATCCCGCCGCGCTCGAAGCCCGAGATCGTGCAGTGGTTCATGGAGGCCGCACGGGAGTACGGCCGCTACGAGCGGCTGACCGACTGATCGCGCCGCAGTGGCGGCGCCCCGTGGAGGGCGCGGCGGGGCCGCTCGGCAGGATCGTGCCGCCGGCGGCGCTCGGTCGATCGGGGCAGGAAAGCAGCGACGGCGCAGAGCCCGCAGGGCCCTGCGCCGTCGTCGTCCGGGTCGGCGGCCGGCGCGAGACGCGCCCGCGCTCAGCCGCCCGTCGCGGCCCCGGAGGCTCGCGCTACCAGCGGGGGGTGCGCCGGCCGGCGCCGCCCCCCCCGCCGTACCCGCCGCCGAAGCCCCCGCCGGAGCGGGAGCCGGCCGGCCGGGACCCGCCGCCGGAGCGGGACGACCCCTGCGGGTTCGCCACGTTCACGGTGAGCCGCCGGCCCTCGAACGGCCGGTCGTTGAGCTTGGAGATCGCGGCCTGCGCATCGGCCTCGTTCGCCATCTCGACGAACCCGAAGCCGCGCGACTGACCGGTGGCCCGGTCCGTGATCACCGTGGCGGACTCCACGGTGCCGCACTGGGCGAAGTACTCGCGCAGGCTCTCAGAAGTGGTCGAATAGGACAGACCGCCCACGAACAGCTTGGTCGCCACTGAGGCGCCTCCTCGGGATCCCGGGGGCTCCCGGGATCATCACTCTTCCGCACTTCCCTGTCTGCGCCCCTGACGTGCGGAAGAGCTGCCTATCGGAGGCGAGGGCCACGCCCGGATGGCGCGGCACGACGCTCAGATTGTAGCATGCAGCGTGCCCGCGTCCAGCCAAGGGGGCCGCCCGGCCCGCCCGGGCGGGCCGGGCGGAGGGGTGCGGGGCGGCGGCCAACCAGCGCCCCCCGGTCAACGGCTCGGGGGCCCCGTCGCTGGCGGGCCTCCCGCGAGTTCCCCTGAGCCGGATGCGCGCCCACTGGTGGTCCTGCTGGCTGGAGCCCCGTCGCGTTCCCTGAGGTTCCGGCGCCGCCGAGACGTCGACATGCCCCCGATCGCGGCTGCGGTCGCCGGGACCGCCGGCCCGCATCGGCCCGGGGCCGGCATCACTCTCGCGGGGCGGCGGCGAATCCGACCATGGTCTCCACCCAGCGCGCGGCGGCGAGGAGCCGCGCCTCCTCGAACGGGCCTCCGACGAGCTGCGTCCCGAGCGGCAGGCCATCGCGGGCCAGGCCGGTCGGGAGCGCGATGCACGGCACGCCGAGGCCGGTCCAGGGGCCGTTGAACGCCGGGTCGCCGGTGGTGCCGGGGTCCGGCGCCGGGCCCGGCGCCGCCGGGAGCACCAGGGCGTCGTACCGGGCGAAGAGCGGAGCGAGCACGCGGCGCGCGTGGCGCCGGATCCGCTGGGCATGGAGGTAGAGGTCGGCCGGGATCGCGGACCCGAGCTCGATGCCGGCCCGGATGCGCGGCCGGAACGCGTCCGCGTGCTGCGCGTGGCGCGCCGCGTGCACGGCTCCGAGCTCCGCGCGCGACACCGTGATCACCGCGGCGCCCATCGCCGCCATCACCGCGGGCAGCTCCACCGGCTCGACCTCGGCGCCCCGGGCCGCCAGCCCCCCGGCGAGCCCGTCCAGGTGCTCGCGCGCCTCCGGCGTCGCCCGGTCGCGGAACGGCGCCCCGACCAGGCCGAGCCGCGGCGGCCGGCCCGGCGGACCGGCGACGGCCGCGGTCACGTCGGGGACCGCCGCCCGCGCGGACCCCGGATCGTCCGGGTCATATCCGGCCATGACCCCGAAGACAACCGCCGCGTCGGCCACGCACCGGACCAGGACCCCGACGTGGTCGAGCGACCACGCCAGCGGAACGACGCCCCGGCGGCTGATGCGGCCGTACGTCGGCTTGAACCCCACCACTCCGCAGAACGCGGCGGGCCGCAGCACCGACCCTACCGTCTGCGTCCCGAGCGCCGCCGGCACCATCCGGGCGGCGACCGCCGCCGCCGAGCCGGCGGACGAGCCGCCCGGGGTGCGCCCGGGATGCCACGGGTTTCGGGTCACGGCCGGATCGCCGAAGGCGAACTCGGTCGTGTGGAGCTTCCCCAGGATGACGGCGCCGGCCGCCCGGAGCCGGGCGACGCACGGCGCGTCCGCGGTCGGCGTGGAGTCCGCGAACCCGCGCGCCCCGGCGGTCGTCTTGAGCCCGGCGGCGTCGATGATGTCCTTGAGCCCGACCGGGATCCCGTGCAGGGGGCCGCGGAACCGGCCGGCGCGGGCCTCCGCCTCGAGCCGCCGCGCCGCGTCCAGCGCGCCCGGGCGGTCCACGGTGACCCAGGCCTGGACGGCGGGCTCGCGCGCCGCGATGCGCGCCAGACACGCCTCGACCAGGGCGACGGGCGACAGGTGCCCGGTCCGGATCGCGGCCGCGGCCTCGGTGACCGAGAGTTCGACCGGCGCCCTCATCGGGCGTCCCCGTCGAGCAGGAAGAATGCCGGTTCCGCCTCGTCCGGCACGTCGGCCGCCGCGACCACCGCCAGCTCCGCGGCGAGGGCGTCGATCTCCGCCGCCAGCGCCGCCGCGCGCGTGGCGCCGAAGCGGCGGGCCACCTCCGCCGCCAGCGCGCCCCGGATCCCGTCCACCGCCGGGTCGTCCATCGAGCCCTCCTCCTTCCGCCGCGACTCGCCGCCGCCGCCCGTCGGCGGACCGGCGCCGCCCGCCGCGCTCCCCTCGCTATCACCGGGCCGGCCGGGCGTCAAGCCGACGCCGGCGTTGACGGCGCGAGGGTGCAGGGCGACGATCCTCGCACGCGCAGAGGGCGCCGATGACCGAGCGAGTCGATGCCGTCGTCCTCGGAGCCGGCCACAACGGGCTGGCGGCCGCCACGTACCTGGCGCCCCTACGCGGAGCTCGCGGCGCGCGTGCGCGGGACGCCCGACGAGGCGTTCGTCGCTGCCTACGCGCTCAACCTCCGCCGAGCGCTCGTCGACTGGATGCTCCTGACGCCGTCCGACATCGAGGCGCGCGTCGGTCTCACCGACGGCAACATCCGGCACCTGGACACCGTCCCGGCCCAGCTCTTCGCCCGCCGGCCCCTGCCCCGGCCGGGCGCGCTACCGGACGCCGCTCCCCGGGCTCTACCTCTGCGGCGCGGGGACGCACCCGGGCGGCGAGGTCACGGGGGCGCCCGGCCACAATGCCGCCCGGGCGATCCTGGGCGACCTGCTCCGCGACGTCGCGGCCGGCGACTGACGGCCGACCTGGTCCATCCGGGAGAAATCCCGTCCACGGGTCACGTCGCCGGCGACGGAGGCGGCCCGTCGCGCTCCCGTCAGGACACGGTCGCGAGCCAGCCGCGGAGCGTCCGCGCGATCTCGTCCCGGACCCTCCGGAAGATCTCGAGTCGCTCCGTCTCGCTGCCGGTGGCCTGGGACGGATCCTCGAAGCTCCAGTGGAGCCGAGTGGTCCGGCCCGGGAAGATCGGGCACCGTTCGTTGGCGCTATCGCACACCGTGATCACGTAGTCCCAGGGTTGGTCCAGCAGGCCGTCCACCGTCTTCGACGTGTGACCGCCGAGGTCGATCCCCACCTCGCCCATGGCGCGGATGGCGAGCGGGTGCACCCGGGTTGCCTCGGTCCCGGCGCTTGCGACCTCGAACCGCGCACCCGCCAGGGCGCGGAGGAATCCCTCCGCCATCTGGCTCCGCGCGGAGTTGTGGGTGCAGAGAAAGAGCACCCGGCGTCGCGTCATCGTCGTGTCTCGGCAACCCGGGCCGCATGCGCCTCCGCGGCGTCGATCTCCGCGAACCAGGGGCGCGTCCGGTTGCAGAACGAGCACACTGACAGCATCACCGGCACCTCGACGAGCACGCCGACCACCGTGGCCAGCGTCGCGCCCGACGTGAGCCCGAACAACGAGATCGCCGTCGCCACCGCGAGCTCAAAGAAGTTGCTCGCACCGATGAGCGCCCCCGGCGCCGCCACCGCGTGGGGGACCCGGAACCAGCGCGCGAGCCCGTACGCCAGGCCCGAGTTGAAGTACACCTGGACCAGGAGTGGAATCGCGATCAGCACGATATGGGACAGCCGCCCCAGAATCACCTGGCCCTGGAAGGCGAAGATCAGGATCAGGGTCGCGAGCAGCGCCAGGATCGCGACGGGCTTCAGTCCCGCGAGGAAGACCTGGTCGAACCACACGGGACCCCGGGCGCGCAGGAGAACCGTGCGGGACAGGGTCCCCGCCGCCAGCGGGATCACGATATAGAGGACCACCGAGTAGAACAGGACGTCGTAGGGCACCGTGATGTTCGACACGCCAAGAAGCAGGATCACGATCGGGGCGAACGCGACGAGCATGACGAGGTCGTTCAGCGCCACCTGGACGAGAGTGTACGCGGCATCCCCATCGGTCAGATAACTCCAGACGAACACCATGGCCGTGCACGGGGCCGCCGCCAGGATGATGGCCCCCGCCAGGTACTGGTCGCCGAGCTCCGGTCCGATCAGTCCCGCGAACAGGTGCTTGAAGAAGAACCAGCCGAGCACCGCCATGCTGAACGGCTTCACGAGCCAGTTGACGAACAGGACGACGAGGATGCCGCGGGGACGCCGGCCCACCCCGCGGACCGCCGCGAAGTCGATCCGCAGCATCATCGGGTAGATCATCAGCCAAATGAGGACGGCGATCGGCAAGTTGACGTGTCGGACCTCGAGCCGACTCAGGACACTGACCAGCCCGGGTGCCGCCGCGCCCAGGGCCACCCCGGCGACAATGCAGAGCGCCACCCACGCGGAGAGGTAGCGCTCGAAGGCGTTCAGGCGCTTGGCTTCGGCCGGCCGAGTCATCTCAGACTCAGGGTACCTCTCCGCGCGTCCGGGCGCGCCGCCCACGCCACCCCGGAGATGCGCACCTCAGCCACGCGCGCGATTCTGCCGCCCCGGCGCGTTCGCGGCCGCCGCCGGGTGGCGCGCGTCAGGCGCTCTCGCGGGGCCGCTGCCGCGCCCGGGCGTACAGGACCGACGCCAGCAGGAGCGCGGCGCCCAGGACCAGGACCGACAGGATGCGGTAGAGCGCGTCCAGATCGGCCAGGTCCACCAGCAGCACCTTCAGCGCGGTGACGCCGAACAGGACGATGGCGCCGACCCGGAGCCCGGTCCAGCCGCGCCAGAGTCCCCACGCCATCGCGACCACCGCGTAGACGGCCCACAGGATCGACAGCGCCGCGCTCCGGAGCTTCCCCGGGTCGTAGCGCGTCGCCGGCAGCGGCGCCAGCCAGACCTCGACGCTCAGGTTCCAGAGCAGGAGGAGCGCCGCCGCCGCAGCGCCCAGGACGCCGACCCAGCGACGCGTCCGGGGCGCCAGGTACGGCAGCCCCGCCGAGACCTGGCCGTAGAGCCACGTGAGCACGACCAGCAGGCAGCCGGCCAGGAACCGCGGATTCCCGACCGCCGGCCGCAGCGCCAGCGGGATCCGGTTCCACGCCGGCGCGTCGCCGAGCGTGTGGCCGATCAGCGTGACCAGGAGCGCGGAGACGGCCGCGAAGATCACCCGCGTCCGGTCACCCCGCGCCAGCGCCAGCAGCATGACGCCGGCGACCATCCACACGACCGACGTCGTGACGGGCACGTACGGTGGCGGGATGACGAGCGTCCGGAACTGGCTCAGCTCCACGGTGAGCTGGAGCGCCGCCGTCCCGATCGCCACCAGCGTCAGGATCGGCCGCACCGGGCGCTCCCAGTCGCGCAGCGCCGCGCGGGGTCCCGCCAGCCGGTACCCCACGGCGCCGAGCGCGGCCGTGCCGGCGACGGCGACCGTCGCCGGCAGGGCTGGATGCGCGAGCAGGAAGGGCCCCGCCTGGCCGGGATCCTCCCCGAGCGCCGCGAACCACCGCCCGGACGCGAGCGTCTGGAGCGCGAGTCCCCCGGCCCGCAGCCCGACCGAGCCCAGCCCGAAGCCGCCCCACAGGAGCACCAGGCCTTCCACGCTCCACGCGATCGTCAACGCGTGGCGCGCCAGCACGGCCGCCGGCGCGACCGCCAGGCATCCCACCGCGACCGCCCCGTGCAGGACCGCCGAGCGCGGGCCGGCCCGCGGGCTTCGCGCCGCGACGCGGGCCGCGACCGCGTAGGCCACGGCGAGCCCGAGCGCCAGGACGGCGAGCCGGCGGCCGCCCGGCTCGTCCAGGAACCGGCGGGCCGCGAGGTAGTAGGCGGCGGGGGCGCCCAGCACGAGGAGGCTCCGGGACAGCTCGCGGGTGTCCGGGGAGCGCGCCACCCGGGAGCCGCGGAGCGCGACGGCCGCGAACGCGACGAAGAACGCGGTCGCCCACCCGAGCGCCGTCGGGACCGAGGCGGAGCCAACCGGCCCGCGCTCCACCCACGTCCAGTAGAGGATCTGCGCGCCCGCCCAGGTGAACAGCGCCAGCCCGAACCAGCCCCGCCGGACGGCGAGCAGCAGCACCCCCGCGGCGAGGATCGCGAGGTACGGGAACAGCGTCGCGCCCTCCGGCTCTCCCCCGAGCAGCGGCGGGGTGAGCAGGCCCCCCAGCACCGCGAGCGCCGCCAGCGCCCGGCCGTCGAGCCACGCCGCGATCGTGACCCCGATCGCGGTGACCGCCGCCATGGCGAGGAACGCGGGGAGGGCCGGCACCAGGCGATGGAACGCGTGCGCCGCGTAGAGGGACAGGTACAGCACGCCGATCCCGAGCGCGATCAGGCTGTGGGCCGGGAGCCAGTACGCGCCCCGCCGCGCCAGCCGCCCACCCCCGGCGATCAGCAGGATCCCGAGCAGGAGGCCGATCGCGACCCGCCCGGCCGGGCCGATCCAGTCGCTCTCGAACGCGTGCTTGAGGAAGAACGCGACCCCGAGGATCACCAGGAGGGCGCCCACCCGCGAGAGCCACGCGCTCCCGACCCGGCCTTCCCACGGCGTGACGCGTCCGCCCGGGGCACCGGGCTCGCTGGGCGCGCGCTCGGTGGCGGGACCGCCCGGCGCCGCGGCAGCAGCCGGAACGTGAGCGGGGAGGGGCTCGGACGGCGCGCCCGGCGCGGGGGAACCGATCCCCGCGCCGGCTGCCCCGGTCGGCCCTGGGCCCGCGACAGAGAGGGCGCCGGCTGACGGCGTTCCGGCGGCGACGGCGGCCGGCTCCACGGCCGCCGGTCCCGGCGCGGGGACGGGCCCGGCCGGGGTGGGCTCGGCGGCGCCGGACTCGACAGGGCCGCCAAGCCGGGCCGCGGGCGGAGACCCCGCCGCCGCCGTGACCGGAACCCCGGCGGCGACCGGCGGCAGGCGGACGAGGTCGCGAAGCTGCCGTTCCAGCTCGGTGAGCCGCGCCTCCACGCGGCGCATCGCGAGTCGCAGCGTGACGACGTAGAGGAGGAGAATCAGGAGGACCAGCGGGGCGGCGAACAGGAGCAGGCCGAGCGCGATCAGCGGAAGGACCGGCAGTCCGGCCATGGGCGTGTCCCCCCTGCCATCATAGACCGCCCGCCCGCGAGGAGCGCGAGCGGTCGGGCCGGGTCAGGCCTCGCCCGGGCGGGCGCGAGGGGCCCCGGGCGCGGCGGGCGTCGGCACGGACGTCGGCGGCGCGGCCCCCGTATCGCTCAGACCGGGCCCGGTGGGTACGATCGACCGGGGGTCGTTCACTCCTCGTTCGCCCAGATCTGCTCCGGTTCCTGGCGGCGGCGCAGGAGGCGGAGCGAGCCGTCCGGTTCGAGCATCACCTCGGGTGCCTGGGGGTAGGAGTTGTAGTTGATGGTGGACATCGCGGCGCAGTACGCCCCGGCGCCGCCGATCACGACCAGGTCTCCGGGCTCCGGGCGTGGCACCCATCGGGGCCCGAGCGCCTCGGGATCCCCGGGAGCCGGCGTGAGGATGTCGCCCGACTCGCAGCACGGGCCGACGAAAACGACCGCCGCCGGGTCGCGGTGCTCGGCCAGGACGTCGATCGGGTGCTGCGCGCCGTAGAGGGACGGCCGCGTGACCTCCGTCATCCCGGCGTCCAGCTTGGCGAAGAGAAACCCCTCGCGGCCGGTGTCGACGACGTCCACGCACGTCGCCACCACGACGCCAGCGCGCGCGACCAGGTAGGTGCCGGGCTCGATCTCCAGGTGGAGCGCCCGCCCGTCCCGGGCGCGAAAGGCCTCCAGCTCGGCGCGCACGTGCGCCCCGACGTCCCGGAGGTCGACGGTCGGCTCCTCGGGCATCCGGCCCACCTTGAAGCCGCCGCCAAGGTTCACCGTGCGGACCTCCGGGAGCTTGGCGGCCAGCTCCAGCGTCATCCGGGTGCAGCGCTTCCAGATGTCGGGCTCGGTCCCCGAGCCGACGTGGGAATGGAGCCGGGTGACCCGGAGCCCGTGCCGCGCCGCGACGGCCTTGACCTCCTCGAGATACTCGTGCCAGATTCCGAAGCTCGCCGCCGGCCCGCCGGTGTTCGTCCGCTTCGTCGACCCGGTGCCGAGCCCCGGGTTCATCCGGACCGAGACCTCCTGCCCCGGCGCCACCCGCCCGAACGCGTCCAGCTGCAGGAGCGAGCAGGCGTTGAAGAGGACGCCGCGCCGGACGTGCTCGGCCAGGTGCCGGGACGGCATCTGCGAGGTGAGCTGGATCTCCTCCGGCCGGTAACCGGCCCGGAGCGCCCGCTCGACCTCGAAATCGCTGGAGGCGTCGACGTGGAGCCCGAGGGCGCGGAAGACCTGGAGGATGCCCCGGGACGGGTTCGCCTTCATCGCGTAGCGCAGCGTGAACCCGAACGGGGCCGGGAACGCCCGGGCGGCCCGGGCGGCGGCCTCGAGCCCGGCCCGATCGTAGACGTAGCACGGGGTGCCGAACCGCTCCCGGACCCGGGCCGCGGTCGCGGCGCTGAGGCACAGGGGGCCGGGGCTCACGGCGTCCATAGCCGTGCATGGTACCGCATCCTCGCCGGAGGGTCAGGGGCACGGGGCCACGGTGCCCGGCGGCCAGCTCGACCCCGCGCACCTCGCCGGGCGAGCGGTGGGCCGCCGTGATACCCCGGGGGCCGGCCCACCGCCGGGTCGACCCGGTGCCGGGTCCGAGGAATCGGCGCCGCCCGCCGCGACGGCCGGCCCGGAGCGGCCTTGTCCGGCATCGGGCCGTTCGCTAGAGTCGACCGCGCGATCCCCGAATCCCCGACCCGCGCCCGCCGCGCGTGCAGGAGGTGACCGTGAGAGCCCGCGAGGTGATCGAGTACAACCGGCTGACCTGGCCCGAGGTGAACGACGCCATCGAGCTGGACAAGGTCGTCCTGCTCCCGACCGGCTCGACCGAGCAGCACGGCGCCCACCTGCCGCTCGACACCGACCTGTTCCTGGTGGAGTCCGTCTGCCGGGAGCTGGGCCGCCGGGCGCCCGACAAGGTCCTGGTCCTTCCCGGGATCCCGTACGGCCTCAACATGCACCACTTCGACTTCCCGGGCACCATCCACGTCGAGCCCCAGCACTTCATCGACTTCTGCGTGGACGTGCTCAAGAGCGTCGCGTACCACGGCTTCCGCCGGATGGCGGTGGTCAACGGCCACGGGTCCAACATGCCGATGGCGGACCTGATCGCCCGGCGCGTCGTCCTCGAGACCCCGGCGATCTGCTGCGCGTTCGGGTACTACAACATGGGCCGGGAGGAGAGCGTGCGCGGCCTGGAGAGCGGCGTCTACGCGCACGCCGACGAGTGGGAGACCTCCCTCTACCTCCACTTCGCCGCCGAACGGGTGCAGCTCGAGCGGGCGGTGGCCGACAGCGACCGGGTGGGGCGGACGATGACGTCCGACAGCACGACGAACGTCCGGTTCAACGACTTCTGGGGCCGGTGGACGAAGACGGGCGTCCACGGCGACCCCACGACCGCGACCCGGGAGAAGGGCGCCCGGATCCTCGAGGCGGTCATGCGGGAGATGCTCGTGTGGCTCGAGGAGTTCCGGACCTGGCCGATCGAGCCGCGACAGGACCAGCACCGGCTGCCGCCGCAGCGCGACATCCGCTGGTGACCGCGTCCCCGCCGGCCCCGGCCGCGACCGTCGAGGTCGTCGGGGACGTCCGGGCGCGCCTCGGGGAGGGGCCGGTCTGGGACGACCGTGCCGCCGCGCTCTACTGGGTGGACATCCGCGCGCCGGCGCTCCACCGCTACGAGCCGGCGAGCGGCGCGGTCCGGACCTGGCCGATGCCGGAGGCGATCGGCTCGGTCGCGCTCCGCGAGCCGGCGGGGTTGCTGGTCGCGCTCCGGTCGGGGCTCCATCTCTTCGATCCGGACACCGGCGCCTTCGACCGCATCCCGGGCACGGGGCCGCTCTCGCCGTCCATCCGGTACAACGACGGCCGCTGCGATCCCGGCGGCCGGTTCTGGGTCGGGAGCATGCACGCGCGCGGGCGGGAGCCCGTCGGCGCCCTCTACTGCCTGGCGCCGGGCCGGCGCTGGCGCCGCGTGCGCGACGGGCTCACGGTGCCGAACGGGCTCGGCTGGAGCCCGGACGGGCGAACCATGTACTTCACCGACACGCCAACGCGGACGATCCTGGCCTTCCCCGCCGACCCGGAGAGCGGCGCGCTCGGCCCGGCCCGCGTGTTCGCGGTCGTCCCGGAGGACGCGGGGTACCCGGACGGGGCGACCATCGACGCCGAGGGTGGCCTGTGGAGCGCCCACTGGGATGGATGGCGGATCACGCGGTACGCGCCGGACGGGCGCGTGGATCGCGTGGTGTGGCTCCCGGTCCAGCGGCCGACCAGCTGCGCGTTCGGCGGGAGCGCGCTCGACGTGCTCTTCATCACCTCGGCCCGCGCCGGCCTCGGCGACGAGGCGCTCCGCAAGGGACCGCTCGCGGGCGCGGTGCTGGCCGCCCGCCCCGGCGTGCGCGGCCGGCCGGAGCCGCGCGTCCGGGACTGACCGCGCCCGCCGGGCGCGGTCGCGCGGCGGCAGGACCCCGCGCTACGCCTCGGCGGCCCGCGACGGCCGGACCGTGCGCTCGGCGGCGCGCAGGGTCTCGCTCACCTGGGCCTTGCCGTGGTCGAGCATCTCCTCAGCCCGGTGCAGCCCTCGGGCGGCGCCGTCGAAGGCGCGGCCGGCGGTCTCGCCGACCGCCTGGATCCGGTCGGCCGCCCGGCGGCGGGCCAGGGCCGCCTGCGCGTCCAGATAGCGCTGGATGTCGTCGCGGAAGAGCCACACGGCCAGCCCACCGGTCAGTACGCCTGCAAGGAAGCTCCTCAGCATGCTGCTCCTCCTTCCGCTCGGCTGCAAGCTGCGGGGTCTCACCCTAGCACGATTCGCCGGCGAGCCGCCGACGCGAGGCGCGGCACGGTCGGCGACGGAGGCGGGACCGCCGCCGACGGGGGGGGCGGCCTACGGGCGCGACGCCGGGCTGGGCGCGAACGCGGGCCCCGCGCGCCGCGCCTGCCGCACGCGGGCGCGACGGACCACGTCGAACAGCCGGACCCCGAGAACGGCGGCCAGCCAGGCGCCGTGGTAGTACGGCCCCATGACGCCGACCTTGGCCAGCCAGAGGTAGTGGACGACGCCCAGGATCGCGATCACGTAGACCAGGCGGTGGAGCCGGCGCCAGTTCAGGCCTCCCAGGCGCCGGATCATGCCGGCGGTCGACGTCGCCGCCAGCGGCACGAGGAGCAGGAGCGCCGTGAAGCCGACCGTGATGTACGGGCGCTTCAGCACGTCGGCCGCCATCTCCGGCCAGTCGAAGAAGTGGTCGACCACGAGCCACACCGTGAAGTGGCACAGCGCGTACGCGAACGCGAACAGCCCGAGCAGCCGCCGGAGCGTCACCGGCCACGAGAGCCCGAACAGGAGGCGGAGCGGCGTCATGGTGAGGCTCAGCAGCAGGAGCCGCAGCGTCCAGTCCCCGAGCGTGTTCGTCGCCACGGCGATCGGGTTCGTCACCAGCGGGTCGGTCGCGAGGCGGACGACCAGGAGCGCGAGGGGGGTCAGGCCGCCCGCCCACACGGCCGTCTTGAGCGCCACGCGGCGGCGACGCGTCATCGGGCCGCTGCCGGCCGCCCGCCCGCGCCGGCTCGTCGCGCGCGTCGCGGCGGACCCGCGGGCGCCGCGCGCGAGAGGGCGGAGGCGAGCGGGATGCCGCACCGGGACGCGCCAGGCGGCAGGGCGGTTGCCGCGAGCTCGGCGCTCGGCGCCGGGGGCGAGCCGCGCCCCCGGACACCGGCCGGGCCGCGCGGGACGCCGATCGCGAGCCTAGTAGTACTTTCGGAGATCCATCCCGGCATACAGGGAGGCGACCTGGTCCGCGTAGCCGTTGAACATGAGCGTCTTCCGGCGCCGGAACTCCCCGATCCGCCGCTCGGTCGCCTGGCTCCACCGCGGATGGTCCACGTTCGGGTTGACGTTGGAGTAGAAGCCGTACTCGTTCGGCGCCGCCTTGTTCCAGCTGGTCTTGGGCTCGTCCGCGACCAGGCGGATGCGCACCAGCGACTTGGCGCTCTTGAAGCCGTACTTCCAGGGAACGACGATGCGGATCGGGGCGCCATTCGGATTCGGCAGGACGTGGCCGTAGAGTCCCACGGTGAGGAGCGTGAGCGGGTGCATGGCCTCGTCCAGCCGGAGGCCCTCGATGTACGGCCAGTCGAGCGAGTACCCGAACCAGCTCTTCCGCTGGGCCGGCATCTGCTCGGGGTCGACCAGCGTCTGGAACTCGACGTACTTGGCCGCGCCGGTGGGCTCGACGCGCTGGAGGAGCGCCGCGAGCGGATAGCCGATCCACGGGATCACCATCGACCAGCCCTCGACGCAGCGCAGCGCGTAGACGCGCTCCTCGAGCGGGGCCAGCTTCACCAGCTCGTCGATGTCGAAGCGCCGGGGCTTCTGGCAGAGCCCGCCGACCTCGACGGACCACGGACGGGTCCGCAGCGTGTGCGAGTTGAGCGCCGGGTCCGCCTTGTCGGTGCCGAACTCGTAGAAGTTGTTGTAGGTCGTGATGCTCTCCCAGGACGTGGGGGGGTCGGAGACGCTGTAGGCCGCGCTGCGGGCGGCGGCGAGCGGGGCGCCCTTCTCGGCCGGCTTCAGCGCCGCCTCCGTCCGGGCGCCACATCCGGCGACGACCCCGGCCGCGGTCGCGGCGGCCCCGGCCATGAACGCGCGCCGCCGCAGGTAGAGCGCGTGCGGCGTGATCTCCGACGACGGAAGCTCGTGAGACTGACGGATCCGGATCACCATGCCTTGCTCCTTCCCCCTAGATTACGCCCGCCGCGCGCAGACGGTCGTACTCGCCGCGGTCGAGCCCCAGCCGCCCGAGGTAGATCGCCTCGTTGTCGGCGCCGGGTTCACGCACGCCCGCGTGCCGGATCTCGCCCGGGGTCGCGCTGAGCCGCGGGACGACCCCCGGCAGGAACACGGTGCCGAGCCGCGGCTCCGGGACGGCGACGATGTTCTGGCGCGCCTTGACCTGGACATCCGCGAACAGGTCACGGACGGAGTTGACCAGGGCGCAGGGGACCTCCGCCGCGTCGAGCGCCGCCAGCGCCTCCGCGGCGTCCCGCGCGCCGACCCACGCCTGGACGAGGCCATCCAGGTCGGCCCGCGCGCCCAGCCGGTCCGCCATCCGCGGGAAGCGTGTCACCAGCTCCGGCGTGCCCATCGCGGCCGCCAGCCGGCCGAACATCCGGTCGTTCGTGCACGCAACCGCGATCCAGCGGCCGTCGCGGCTCCGGTAGTGGTTGTGCGGCGCCGCGCTCTCCGCCGCCGACCCGATCCGCTCCCGGACGTGCCCGAGGGCGCCGAACACCGGGATGGCGTCGTCCAGCATGCGCACGATCGGCTCGTAGAGCCCGAGATCGACCACCTGCCCCTCGCCGGTCCGGTCGCGGGCCCGGAGCGCCACCAGCGCGCCGAGCGCCCCCATCACCCCCGCCAGGTAGTCCGGGATGGTCGGCGTCCCGGGGGTCACCGGCGGCCGGTCGGGGTAGCCGGACAGGTATGAGACACCGCCGACCGCGGCCGCGATGCGCCCGAACCCCGGCTTTTCCCGGGCGGGGCCGGTCTGGCCGAAGGCGGAGATGCGGACCAGCACGAGCCCGCGGTTCTCGCGACGCAGCGCGTCGTACCCGAGCCCCCACCGCTCGAGGGTGCCCGGCCGGAAGTTCTCCGTCACGACGTCGGCCTCGCGGCAGAGGCGCCGGATGAGCGCCTGCCCCTCCGGCCGGCGCAGGTCGCAGGTGATCGAGCGCTTGTTGCGGGCATCCGAGAGCCACCAGAGGGAGACGCCGTCGACCTGCCGGCCGAGCCGCCGGAGGTCGTCCCCGGCGCCGGGCCGCTCCACCTTGATCACCTCCGCCCCGAACTCCCCCAGGAGGGTCGCGCACATGGGCGCGGCGATGAACGTCGCCAGGTCGAGGACGCGGAGGCCGTCGAGCGCGCCCACGCTAGGCGTCTCGAGCCCGGAGGCGCGCCGGGGCGGGCCGGGACGCCAGCGATCCGCCGCACCCCCGGCCCGGGATCGCGGTCATCGCAGGGCCTCGAGCACCTCCGCCACCACCTCGAACCGCCCGAACGACGGCATGAGGTACGCCCCGGCGTACCGCCGGCGGACCTCGAGGAGCGTCGCCTGCGCGGTCTCGATTCCGATCGCAAGCGCGTGGTCGCCGGCGTCCCGGAGGCGCGCCCGCACGGCGTCCGGGATGCCGATCCCCGGGACCTCGTTGTGGAGGAACTCGGCGTGGCGGAACGAGTGGAGCGGCAGGATCCCGACGACGAGGGGAACGTGGACCGGCGCGGCCGCGGCCAGGAAGGCGTCCAGGCGCTCCAGGTCGTACACGGGCTGGGTCTGGACCCACATCGCTCCCGCCGCGATCTTGGCGTGGAGGCGGTCGATCTCGCGCCCGCGGTCGGCGGCGCCCGGGTCGACCGCGACGCCCACCCCGAACGCCGTCGGCTCGCCGATCGAGTTGCCGGTGGCGTCCACGCCGCGGTTCATGCCGGCGATGATCCGGACGAGCCCGACGGCGTCGACGTCGAACACGGCCGTCGCGTTCACGTAGTCGCCGGCCCGCGGAGGATCGCCGGTCATCGCGAGGATGTTCCGGATCCCGAGCGCGTGGGCACCCAGGAGGTCGGCCTGGATGCCCATCAGGTTCCGGTCGCGGCAGGTGAAGTGCATGCTGATGTCGAGCCCGGTGGCCTCCCGCACCAGCATCGCGGTGGGCAGGACCGCCATCCGGAGCCGCCCCAGCGAGCCGTCGTTGATGTCGACGACCTCGACCCCGCGCTCGGCCAGGAGCTTGGCCCCCTGCACCAGCTTCTCGATGTTGTGGCCGCGCGGGGGATCGAGCTCCACGGTCACCAGGAACTCGCCGGCGCGCAGCCGCGACAGGAGTCGCGACGGCTCCGCGCTCGGCAGCACCGCCGGCTCGGCCGGGGCCGCCGCGACCGGCGGGGCGACCGCGACCGCGCGCCGGACCCGCCCGCCGGCGGCGTGCCGGTCGAGCGCCTCCCGCATCGCGCGCGTGTGCGCGGGCGTCGTCCCGCAGCAGCCGCCGACGATGCGGGCGCCCGCCTCCACCATCCGACCGGCGTAGTCGGCCATGTAGGCCGGCGAGGAGAGATAGATCAGCCGCTCGCCGTGTCGGCTGGGCAGGCCGGCGTTCGGCATGATCGACAGCCACGCCCCGGGCGCGCCCTCATGAAGGAGCAGGAGGACGTCGTAGAGGACGCTCGACCCCACCCCGCAGTTCGCCCCGATCGCCTGGACCGGCAGCGTCGCCAGCTCGCGCGCGACGTCCTCGGGCCGCTGCCCCATGAACGTCAGCCGCTCCTCGCTGAACGCCATCTGGACGATCACCGGGAGGTCGGCCGACACCGCCCGGATCGCCTCGACGGCGAGCCGCAGCTCCCGGAGGTCCGAGAAGGTCTCGACGACGAACCCGTCGACGCCGCCCTCGAGCAGCCCCTCCGCCTGCTCCTGGAACGCGGCGCGCGCGTCCGCGTCGCCGACCGTCCCGATCGGCGCCAGGTACTTGCCGAGCGGGCCGATGGAGCCCAGGACCAGCAGGTCCCGCCCCATGGTCTCCCGGACGTCGCGGGCCAGCCGGGCCCCGGCGCGGTTGATCTCGCGGACGCGCGCCTCCAGGCCGTGGACGGCGAGCTTGAAGCGGTTGGCCCCGAAGGTGTTCGTCTCGAGGAGGTCCGCCCCGGCCGCGACGTACTCCTGATGGATCGCCTGCACCGTCTTCGGCGCGTTCACGTTGAGCACGTCGAAGCAGGCATCCAGGGGCACGCCTCGTGCGTAGAGCATCGTGCCCATCGCGCCATCCGCCAGGAGCGGGCCGTCGGCGAGGCGTTGGACGAGGGGCGCGGCGGTCATCGGCGGCCCGCTCACCGGAGCTTACCCCGGCCCCGCCCCGGGCTCGCCGCCGGCGCCGACCGCGCGCGCGTCGCGGACCTCCTCGTCGGCGAGCGGGCGGCCCCGGGCCCGAACCCGGCGCTCGCGCTCCCGGAGGTACCGCACGATCGTCGCCACCACCGCGTCCACGGAGAGATGGGTGGTGTCGATCGCCAGGTGGGCCCGCCGGTAGTACTCCTGCCGAGCCCGGTAGAGCGCCGCCGCCTCCTCCGCGGAGCGGCCCGCCAGCATCGGGCGGCCGCCGGCGCGGCTCGCGCGCGCGTAGGCGGTCGGGAAGTCGGCCGCGAGCCACACCACGGTGCCGAGCTCGAGGAGCCGCTCCATGGCGCCGGGCCGGCACGGGAACCCGCCGCCGGTCGCGATGACGTGGCCGCGCTTGTGGGCCAGCTCGTCCAGGACCGCCGCCTCGAGCTCCCGGAAGTACGGCTCGCCCCGCTCGGCGAAGATCTCCGGCACCGACCGCCCCTCGCGGGCCGTGATCATGGCGTCCGTCTCGACGAAGCAGAGCCCGAGCCGGCGGGCCAGGAAGCGGCCGACCGTCGACTTCCCCGCGCCCATGAACCCCACCAGGATCACGCTCCCCGACGCCTCCGACATGGCCCGATCATACCGGGCCGGCCGCGCCCCTGCCAGGAGACCGCGCGAGCGGCGGCCGCGGGGGTCCGGCGGTCCCGCCCCCCCCCGCGCCCGCTTGGTCGGGACCGATCTGACAACGTCGGTGGGTGCCGGCAACCCGAGGCACTGCCCAGCCATCGAGGCATGGCGGCCGGCGCGCGCCGCCGTGCTACCATCGCGCTCGGCGGCGCGACCGGCGGAGCAGCGCGACCGGCGGAGCGCCGCGCGGAGCCTCCCACGCCACCCACGTCCCCGAGCGCCGTCCCGCCGAAGGCGGCCGCGCGGAGTCCGCTCCGGCGACTCGCGCGGCCCGGCCTGGCCTGCCTCGCGGTCGCGCTGGGCCTCTCCTGCCTCCTCGCGGGCATGGTCGAGCAGCCCACCCTGGTCCAGCAGCTCGAGCTCCGCATCCTGGACTGGCACGCGCGCCTGCGCGGCCCGATGCCGCCGCCTCCGGAGGTCACGATCGTCGCGATCGACGAGGAGAGCCTCGAACGGATCGGCCGGTGGCCCTGGCCGCGCACCCGCACGGCGGAGATCGTCCGGCGGCTCACCGAGGGGGGCGCGCGGGTGATCGCGCTCGACCTCCTGCTCAACGAGCCCGACGAGAACAGCCAGCTCGGGCTCGCCCGGCGTCTCGCCGAGCGCTACGGCCAGCTCGCCCTGCCGGGGTCCTCCCGGGCGGCGGCCGAGTTCGCGCGGACCCTGGAGGAGGCGCTCGCCGCCGCGGACACCGACCAGGCGTTCGCCGCCGCGCTGGCCGCGGCGCGCCGGGTCGTGCTCCCCTACTACTTCGTCTTCCCGCCGTACCAGGCGCCTCCGCTCGACGACACGGGGCAGCGGCTCCTGAACCGGAGCCGCCTCGTCGCCTTCGCCGGCCCGGAGGCCGAGCAGGCGGTGGAGGCGCGCCGCGCTGCGGGCGTCCTGCTCCCGCTGCGGCGGTTCGTCGAGGTCTCGGCCGGCAACGGCCACGCCAACGTCCACCCCGATCCCGACGGCGCGCTGCGGCGGATGGAGCTCGTGCTGCGTCTCGGGGATGGGCTCTACCCGAGCCTCGCGCTGGAGACCGCCCGGCTGGCGCTCGGGCTGTCACGGACCCGCGTCCGGCTCGCGGCGGACCAGACGCTCCAGCTCGGACCGCGCACGATCTGGACCGACGAGGCGGGCCTGATGCACCTCACCTACTACGGGGCCGCCCGGACCTTCCGCCACCTCTCGGCGGCCTCGGTCCTGGCCGATCCCGCGCCGCCGCCCGTCCGGGACCAGGTCGTCCTGGTGGGGTTCACGGCGCAGGGGCTCATGGACGTGCGGCCGACGCCCTTCGACGCGGTCATGCCGGGGGTCGAGAGCCAGGCGACCGCGGTCGCCAACCTCCTCGAGGGCCGCGGGCTGCGGCGGCTCGCGTCGCTGGCCCTCCTCGAGGCGGCGGCGGTCGTCCTGCTCGGCGTCGCGGCGCCGGTGCTCCTGCCGCGGCTCGGGGCGGTCCCGGGGAGCGCGCTGGCGATCGGCCTCGGGCTCGCGACCACGGCTGCCGTCCACGTCGCGTTCCGGGCGGGCGCGTGGGTCCTGCTGCTCCCGCCGCTCGTCGCGCTGGGGGTCGGGCACGTCGGCAGCGTGACCTACCAGGTGCTCGTCGAGGAGCGCGAGCGTCGCTGGCTCAAGCAGGCGTTCCGGCAGTACGTGCCGCCGGCGCTGGTCGAGGAGATCGGCCGCAACCCCGGCCAGCTCTCGTTCGGCGGCGAGCGGCGCGTGCTGACGGTCCTCTTCTCGGACATCCGCGGGTTCACCACCTACTCGGAGAACCATCCGCCCGAGGAGGTGGTGGCGACGCTGCACGAGTACCTGACCGCGATGGTGGAGATCGTGTTCCGCCATCGCGGAACTTTGGACAAGTTTATCGGCGATGCTATCATGGCGTTCTTCGGCGCCCCCTTCGACAATCCCGACCACGCGCTCCAGGCATGCCGCGCCGCGGTCGAGATGTCGGAGGTGGTGGCGCGGCTCAACGCCCGCTGGGAGGGAGACGGGCGCGAGCCGCTCCACACCGGCTTCGGCGTCGCCACGGGGGAGATGCTGGTGGGGAACTTCGGATCCTCGCAGCGGTTCACGTACACGGTGATCGGCGACCGCGTGAACCTTGGGGCGCGGCTCGAGAGCCTCAACAAGGAATACGAGACCGCGCGCCACATCATCATCAGCGAGGCGACCTACGCGCTCGTCAAGGACCGCGTGGTCGCGCGCCCGCTCGGCAGCGTCACCGTCAAGGGGAAGCACCGCGCCGTCGACATCTACGACCTGGTCGACGTCGACCGGTCGGGCCAGGAGGGGTCGTCATGAGTGGCACCCGGATGTGGCTCCCGCTCGCCGCCGCCGCGCTCGCCGCCTGGCCGGCCGCCCCCGCCGCGCAGCCCGCCGCGACGGCGGAGGTGATCCTCGCCCGGCCGCCGGCCGAGGTCCTCCCGCGCGGGCAGACGGCGGGCCGCCCCCTCCAGAAGGGCGCGCGCCTGGCCGAGGGCGACCGCATCCGGACCGGGCGCGGCGGAGCGGTGGAGGTGGTCCTGGGCGACGGCAGCCTCGTTCGGCTCGGCGAACTGTCGGAGCTCGAGATCGACAAGCTCGACGTGGACGCGAACAACCAGCCGACCACGTCCCGGTTCAACCTGGCCGCCGGCCAGGCGCGGGCCTGGGTGGCCCGACAGGTGGTGGCGAAGGTGTCCGCCGGCTTCGGCCGGTTCGCCGTGCAGACGCCGACCGCCGTCGCCGCCGTGCGGCAGACCGATTTCGCCGTGCTGCAGGGCATGGCGCCGGAGAGCGGGAAGCCGCCGGCGCCGGACGGGACCACCGACGCGCGCGTGTACGTCCTCGCCGGCGCGGTCCAGACCGACAGCCGCGACGCCGGGCAGATCGTCTGCACCCGCAACCGGTACACGCGCGTCCAGCGGCCTCGCGACCCGACGCCTTGCCGCGTGATCCCGCTCTGGGACAAGCGCTCGATCCTGAAGACGCTCGCCTTCGAGGGAGCGGCGGTGGCCCCGGGGGACCTCGACCGGCAGGCGCTCGGCGCCGTCGACGCGAAGCTCGACAAGACGACGGGAGCGATCCTGGGCGGGAACACGGGCCAGTCCATCCACTCGGGCGGCACGTCCCCCGAGAAGGAGGCCGGGCTCGCCGACGTGACCATCACGGCCGAGTGACGGCCGGAGGAGAGCGAATGCCGACGAATCCGCGTCACCGGCATGCCCCGCCCGGACGGTGGCTCCTGGGCGCGGCCCTCGCGCTGGCGACGGCGGGGGCGGCGGCCTCCGCGGCGGCGGACGAGTGGACCGCCCGGACCGGCGTCCATCTGGACGCGTGGAGCGGCGCCGGCCAGGACGGGCACCAGGTGCTGGCCCCGCTCTCGCTGTTCCTCGACACGCCGCTGTGGGGCATCGGCATCCGGGGCGCGGTGGGGACCTCCGAGCGCGACCCGGGCGCCGGACGGCCGAGCGGCGAGTTCACCGGCCTCACCGACACCACGCTGTCGGGCTACTACCGGCTCATCGTGGCCGACGTCGAGATCCGCTTCGGGCTGAACCTCGACCTCCCGACCGGTGTCGCGCGCCTGAAGACGCGTGACCTGGCCGCGATCCAGGACGAGGACCTCGCGCTCCTCGAGCGGTTCGGCGAGGGGTTCGACGTCAACCCGACCGTGAGCGCGTATCGCAACTTCGGCCGGTTCGGGATCGGGGCCGGCGTCGGCTATCTGCGGACCGGGGAGTACGACACGACCAAGGACGTCCCCAACGACGACATCGATCCGGGCGACGAGCTGACCGTCACCGCGCTCGCCGACTTCTTCCTCGCCGACGCCCTGCGTCTGGTCACCAGCGCCTCCTACACGACGTTCGGCAGCGACGAGCTCGGCGGTCGCGAGATCTTCCGCGAGGGGGACGAGATCGACCTCCGGGCGAGCCTCGAGTGGCGCCCGGAGCCGTGGTGGGTGGTGGTCAGTGTCCGCGACATCGTGCGGCTGAAGGCCGAGCGGCTCGACGCGGCGGGCCGCCTCCGGACCGAGCCGCGCAACAGCCGCGGGAACGACCTGCGCGGCAGCGTGATCGTCGGCTACATCTTCGACGACGTGTGGACGGTCGAGGGCGTGGTCGAGGTCAAGCACGTCCTCGCCAACGACTACCCGGAGACCGATCCGCTCTTCGACGGCGGGCGGACGAAGGTGGCCGTCGGGCCGACCCTGGTCTGGACGCCCCACCGGCGGTTCGGGATCGAGACGGGGATCCGGTACTTCTTCATGGACGTCGACCGCAGCCCGTTCTTCCCGCGGGCCGGGACCATCAACGGGGTCCACGCGGACCTCCGCATCACCTACCGCTTCTGAGACGAGGGGTGGCCCTCATGAGCACTCGAGCGCGGTGCCGATCGGCGTGGCGATTCGCGGGCTGGCTCCTCGCGATGGCGGCGCTCGCCCAGGCCTGCGGCGGCGGGAGCAGCCGGAGCAGCGGCCCCGGCGCCACCCGGGTCGAGCTGCGCTTCCAGCAGGTGACGTCGGCCCGCGCCGGGCTCCTCCCGCAGGGATGCGACCGCGTCGAGCTCCGGATCGCGCCCGACGGCATCGTGCAGACCGTCACCGACACCAAGGTGAGCCTGCTGCTGGTCGCCGGGACCCACACCATCACCGGCGACCTCTTCTGCGGGTCCCGGACCTTCGCCGCCCAGCCGGTCACGTTCCAGGTCCCGCCCGGCCTCCAGAGCATCGACGTGGCGCTCTCGTTCGGCGACGTGCACGTCCAGCTCACGGTGGTGGTCGGGCCGGGGGTCAGCGTCAGCGGGCCCGGCATCGCCTGCCCGGGCGACTGCACCGAGACGGTCATCGCGGGAAGCTCGCTGCACCTCACGGCGAACCCGGGCAGCGCCGTCTTCAGCGGCGGCTGCAGCGGCACCGGGGCGTGCGACGTGCTCCTGAACGCCGACAAGACGGTGTTCGCGAACCTCGGCGGTGGAGACCTCGAGGTCCGCAACACGGCGTCGGGGTTCTGCTGCGACATCTCCCTCATCACGTTCTCCGGGCCGGGGCCCATCTCGTCGATCTCGAACCTCGCCCCGGGGGCGAGCGCCACCCGGACCGGCCTCGAGCCCGGGAACTACGTCGCGAGCTGGTGCGGCGGCCCGGCGCCGTTCACGATCGAGGCCGGCAAGAAGACGGTGCTGTCGCTCGACGGGAACAGCTGCGGCTGAGCCCCGGGAAGGGCCGGCGCCGGCGGGGGCGGACGGAGGCCGGCCGGCGCACCGGCGCGGGCGGCGGTGTGCGCGCGCCGCGCCCGAGGATCCGCTGGCCCGCGGCGGGCAGGCGCCGGGACCGCGCGGCGAGGATCCTCGGCCAACAGGGGCCGGGTCGCGCCGGCGGGGCGGCGATCACGCTCGCTCGACGGCGCGAAGAACGCACGCCGGCCTACCCCGTGGCGCTCTGGCCGATGCCCGGCGGCGTCGATGGGGGCGTCGCGGCCACCAGCCCGGGCCGGCCGCCGGCCAGGATCGTCGTCGCCGGAGGAGAGGCGGCGGCGTCACCGCCGCGGGACGAGACCCGCCTGCCGCCCCTGGCGCCGCGTCGGCGCGCCGGTCAGCCGAGCATCCACTGCCCGCCGTCGACGCTGATGGTCTGGCCGGTCACGTAGCGGGCGTCGTCCGAGGCGAAGAACACCACCGCCCGGGCGATGTCGTCCGGCTCTCCCAGGCGCCGGAGGGCGATCGACTCGATGAGGCGCTGCTGGCCGGCCTCGCCCATCGCCTGCCACTGCCGCTCGGTGGCGGGGTTGGACCGCACGAACCCCGGCGCGACGCAGTTGACGCGGATCCCGAACGGTCCCAGCTCGCGCGCGGTCTGGCGGGTGAGGCCGATCAGCGCCGCCTTCGCGCTGGCGTAGGCCTGGATGCCGGTCAGGCTGTACGACCGCCCGGCCCCCGAGGAGATGTTGACGATGGCCCCTCGCCCCCGCGCCTTCATGTGCGGGACGACCGCGCGGGTGAAGTGGAACGCGCCGTCGACGTTGATGGCGAAGATGACGCGCCAGTCGGCGTCGGAAACCTCCTCCACCGGCCGCATCGTCTGCCCGGCCACCCCGCCGGCGCAGTTCACGAGCACGTCGACGCGCCGGTCGGCCGCCGCCACCTCCTGGACGAAGGCGGCGACGCGCGCCGGGTCGCTCACGTCCACGACCGCCGTCCGGCACGGCCCCTCCGCCCGCTCGCCGACCGCCCGGCGCGTCTCGGTCAGCTCGCGCTCGAGGACGTCGCACGCCCAGACCGAGGCGCCCTCCCGGCCGAGCGCGACCGCGATCGCCCGCCCGATGCCGTGCGCCGCCCCGGTCACGATGGCCACCTCTCCCAGGAGCCGCCGGGCGCCCATGGCCGGCCTCTCGCCCCTCAGGACCCGAGCGCGTCCAGCACGCCGAGCGCCTCGTCGAGCGCGTGGACGACGCGATTGCGCTCGCGGACGAGCGCAGCGACGGCGAGTCGCAGCGCGTCCGAGGCCGGCTCGAGGCGCGACAGCTCGCGGGCGCGCTGGAGCCCAGCCAGCGGCGGCACCGGCAGCGCCAGGTCGTGGTGGAAGCGGTCCCCCGTCGTGTAGCAGAGCGGGACGAGGATCCGCGACAGCGCGACCAGCGCACGGTTGAGGCGCTCCGTCCGTCCCCCGTCCAGCGCCGGGTCAGCCGCCGCGGCGGCGAGCGTTCGCCCGAACGCCTCGGTGCGCGCCACCAGCGCCCGGGCCGCCTCGATCGCCGGCCCGGCGTCCCATCGCGCCTCGGCCGCGCGCCCGAGCTCCTCCACGGTGGCCAGGACGCTCCGCGCCGCCCGGGCGTGGTCGAACGGGAGCAGGGGCGCGTTCACGAGCCGGATCGCCGCCGCCACGTACACCCGGGTGTCGAGGGCGAGGATCGCGGGATCGATCTTGTCGATGGTGTCCTCCCGCGTGTGCCACCACCACGGGAACCCCGCGCTGCCGAACAGGCGCTCCATCCAGCGCGACAGATCGGTGTCCTGCCGGGGGATCCCGGAGAGGGACATCAGCGCCGACGGGATCCCGATCCCCCAGAAGGACTGGTCGCCGGCGCGCGGGAACCGCCGGGCGCGGGCGGTCTGGCCGGTCACGTCGTGGACCACCGCCTCGACGAAGCTCTGGACCTCCTCGGTGGCGTGCAGGACCGAGTAGTCGGTCGCCCCGCGCGCGCCCGTCGAGTCGATGTTCAGGTGGACCGCGCAGCGGCGGTGCAGCTCGGGCCACGCGTGGTCGGCGTACCACGCCGAGCCGGCGTAGCGGCCGTGCGAGTGCCCGGACCAGAACGCGAGCCGGAGCCCCCGTCGCAGCTGGC